>DASPXJ010000187.1:0-8310 GCA_035637355.1 Gemmatimonadales bacterium | reverse complement strand
GAACGCATACTCGAACGCGACGTCGTGCCAACGCTTGTAACGCCCCGACGAGCCGCCATGTCCCGCTTCCATGTTGGTCCGCAGAATCAGGCGGTTGTTATCGGTCTTCATGGCGCGCAGACGCGCGGTCCACTTTGCCGGCTCGAAATACTGTACCTGCGAGTCGTGCAGCCCCGCCGTGATGAGCAGGTTGGGGTACGCCTTGCGCGCCACGTTGTCGTAGGGCGAATACGACAACATGTAACTGTAAAACGTCGAGTCGTGGGGATCGCCCCACTCGTCGTATTCGCCTGTCGTCAGCGGGATCGTCGAGTCCATCATCGTGGTTATCACGTCCACGTACGGCACTCCGGCGACGACGCCCTTGAACAGCTCCGGCCGCACGTTGATCACCGCGCCCATGAGCAGGCCGCCGGCGCTCGCGCCGCGGGCAAAGAGGCGATCCGGCGTCGTGTAGCCGCGCCGCACCAGGTCGTCCGCCACGTCGATGAAGTCGGTAAAGGTGTTCTTCTTGTGCAGCTGCCTGCCGTTTTCGTACCACTCCCGACCCATCTCCGAGCCGCCGCGGATGTGCGCGATCGCGAATGCCACGCCGCGATCGAGCAGCGACAGCCGGTCCGATGAGAACGTCGGATCACTGCTCGATCCATACGAGCCGTAGCCGGTCAACAGCAGCGGCGCGGGGCGGGCGATCCCTTTGTGATACACCAGCGATACGGGCACCCGGGCCCCGTCCCGCGCGGTCGCGTACAGACGCTCGGTGACGTAGTTCGCGGGATCGAAGCCGCCCAGGACTTCGTCGCGCTTGAGCAGCGTCTTCTGGCGCGTGCTCATGTCGTAGTCATAGATGGACGTCGGCGTCGTCAGCGACGTGTAGCCGAACCGCAGCACGCGCGTGTTGAACTCGCGGTTGGTGCTCACGTACGCGAGGTAGGCTTGCTCGCCGAAGTCGAGATAGTGCTCGGCGCTGCCCGCCACCCCCCCGGCCCAGGGGCGCACGCGCAGCTGCATCAGCCCGTCCTTGCGCTCGCTCAGCACCAGGTAGTCGCGGAAGATGTCGAAGTCCTCGAGCAGGACGTCGGGCCGGTGCGCGATGACCTCCTGCCAGCTGGCGATGCCCGGATTCGAGACCGGCGTCCGCATCAGGCGGAAGTTCTTGGCGTGATCGTTCGTGAGGATGTAGAAGTAGTCGCCATGGTGATCGGCGAAATACTCGCGGCCACGCTCGCGGGGAATGAGCACGCGGAACGCCGAATTGGGACGGTCGGCGGGAACGTAGTGGTACTCGGTCGTCATCGTCTGCCACGATTGAATCATCACGTAACGCCGGGATCGGGTCTTGAACACCGACGTGTAGTAGGTCTCGTCCTGGTCCTCGTAGACGAGCTGATCGGCCACGGCGCTCGTGCCCAGCGTGTGGCGATAGATGCGGCTCGCTCGGAGCGTCACCGAGTCCTGCTTGGTATAGAACAGCGTGCGGTTGTCTTCGGCCCACGCCATGTTGCCGGTGACGCGCGGAATGACGTCGGCCAAGTCCTGACCGGTGCGCAGATCCTTGATGCGCAGCGTCGCGATCCGCCTGCCGATCGTGTCGACCGCGTACGCCAGCAGATTCTCGCCGGAGCTGATTTGCCACCCCATCACCTGGAAGAACGGCTTGCCCTCGCCGAGCGCGTTGCCGTCGATCAGGATCTCCTCCGGCGCGACCAGAGAACCGCGCTTGCGCGCGTAGATCGGGTAGTTCTTCCCCTCCACTAGGCGCGTGTAGTAGAAATAGCCGCCCTCCCGGTAGGGCACGGACTGGTCGTTCTGGCGCACGCGTCCCTTCAACTCCTCGAACAGGCGATCCTGTAGCGCCTCCGTGTGCGCCATGACCGCCTTGGTGTACGCGTTTTCATCCTGGAGATACTTGATGACTTCCGGATTATCGCGATCGCGCAGCCAGTAGTACTGGTCGATGCGCACGGTGCCGTGCTCGTCGAAGCGGTGCTCGCGCACCGCGGCCATCGGCGGTGCGAGCGCGGCGGTGGTTGCGGGAGTAGCCGGTTGTTGCTGCGCGAGGGTGACACCGGGAACGAAGGCCGCGAGGGCCACAACGCGAGCACGTGTGAGCATGTGATCGAATTAACGCTATGTTTCGGGCCGTGACCACCCCCGCTCATCCGCTCGTCCTCGCGATCACGGGCGCCTCGGGCGCGCCCTACGCGGTGCGGTTGCTCGAGAGTCTCGCGACGCACCACGTGCCGACCTGGCTGCTCGTCTCGACCCACGGATGGCGGCTGCTGGCGGAGGAGTGCGGCATCAAGGACGAAGCCGCGCTGCGAAAGGCGACGGGCGACTGGGAGTGCGTCCGGCTGTTCAATGACGCGGATCGCGGCGCGGAGCCTGCGTCTGGTTCGGTGAAAACGCTGGGGATGGTCGTGTGTCCCTGCTCGATGGGCACCATGGCGGCGATTGCGCACGGCACCAGCCGGTCGCTGATCGAGCGGGCCGCCGACGTGACGCTCAAGGAAGGGCGCAAGCTGGTGCTGGTACCGCGGGAAACGCCGCTGTCGCTGGTGCACCTGCGCAACATGACCCTCGCGGCGGAAGCGGGTGCGGTCGTGCTCCCCGCGGCCCCAGGATTCTATCAGCGACCGCGGGAAATCGGCCAGCTCGTCGACTTCATCGTGCAGCGCATCGTCGATCACCTGGGTCTCGAGATCCGGCTCATTCAGCCGTGGCAGGGATGACGACCGACGTCCGCGAGCTGCTGTCGCGCGACGTCACCCCGGAGCTGTACCACGAGGTTCGCGCGCTGTGGAAGGCGCACTCGATCGCCGAGGACAAGCGTGACATCGCGGGACTGATCGCGACGCTCACGCCCGACTGCGTGTATGAAGTCGTCGGCGAAGCAGGCGCGCGGTGGGAGGGGCACGCCGGCGCCACGCGGTTCTACGTGGAGCTGCTCGGCGCGATTCCCGACATCCATTTCGATCTGCAGCAGATCGTGATCGGGCCGCAGGGCGTGTGCGAGGAGGCGAAGGTCACAGGAACGCAAAAGGGAAGATGGCTCTCGCGCGCGGCGACAGACGCGAAGGTCGAGTTCCGCGTCGTGATCTTCTTCCCGTGGGATCCGCACAAGAAGAAATTCAAAGGCGAGCGCGTGTTCGTTGCAATCTGAACACCGCGAACACGGAACCGACGCTCACTCCCCCGGTGTAGCTCCTCCCATGAGGAGGATCTGACCATGAAACGCATGCTCGCCTGCACCACCGCCGCCACCGCCCTCGCGCTGGGCGCGGCCGCGGCCCTGTCCGCGCAATCCGGCATCGCGGTGAAGGGCGGCTTCTCGTACGGCAATGTGTCCAACCGCGGGATTCTGCCTGGGAATCTCGACTCACGCACCGGCTTCGCCCTGGGTCTCTCGTTCGGGGCGGGCCGCAACGTGCTCGGCTTCGGGTTCGAAGGCCTGTACGCCCAACGCGGCGTCGTCAGCAGTTCGTCACCACCTGACGAGCGCAAGCTGGACTACATCGACGTGCCGGTGTTCGTCCGTGCCTTGTTCCCCTCGCCGGGGATCGCGCCGTACGCCTACGCCGGTCCGCAGGCGTCGTTCGAGTTGCGCTGCCGCGCCGGCAACAACGCCTGTACAGACTCCGGCCGCCCGTCCACGTCGTTCGCCGCGGTGATCGGCGGCGGCGCGCGGCTGGGCGCGCGCAGCGCGTTCACGATCGAGGGCCGCTACGTCTACGGCTTGACGGATCTGAAGCTCAGCACCGTAACGAGCTCTGAGAGTTACAAGACGCGTTCCTTTCTGATTCTCGCGGGGTGGGCGTTCTAGCGTAGGAGGCAGGGCGAGGCCAACGTTTGGTATGATCCTCCTCGCCCTCCTCCTCCAGCTTGCGGATTCGCTCACACCCAGACCCGCGCCGCCGCGCGCCACATGGCGCACGCTGATCGGCGCGTACGCCGACGGCCCCGAGACGCTGTACGTCTACGAAGACCGCGGTGGCCTGTTCATGCTCGTAGACTCGATGGTGCCCGCGCTGCTCGCGCAACGGTCCGAGTCCGTGTTCTCCTCTCCCGCCGAAGGCCCGCTAGGTGGTGACGCGCTCGTGTTCCGGCGCAGCGAGATCCAGGCGGGGCGCCGAGCCTGGCGCCGGTTGCAGCTCGGCCCTGCCGATGGGCGCCAGCTCCGGCTACAGCCTGTTCAACCGGTTGCCGAGCTGCTGCGGGTCGATCGCGCGCTGACACCCCCCGCCGAGAGCGGGGCGTTCCTCGCGCCGGACCTCGTCGAACCAGCGGCGCTCGATGCCAGCATTCATCTCGACATCCGCTACGCATCGACGAACAATTTCCTCGGCAGCGTGTTCTATTCCTCCCCCCGCGCGTTTCTGCAGCGGCCCGCGGCGCTGGCGCTCTTGCAAGCCGCGCGCGCGTTGCGGCCCCTCGGCTACGGCCTGCTGATTCACGACGCGTACCGCCCGTGGTACGTGACCAAAGTCTTCTGGGACGCGACGCCGCCCGCGTCGCGCTGGCTCGTGGCGGACCCCGCCAAGGGGTCGAAGCACAATCGCGGCGCTGCCGTCGACATCACGCTGTACGACCTGGCCACCGGCGCAGCGGTGGAGATGCCGTCCACGTACGACGAGGCGACCCCGCGCGCCAAGGCCGACTTCCCGGGCGGTACTTCGCTGCAACGCTGGCATCGCGCGCTCCTCAAGCGCGCGCTCGAGGCGCAGGGGTTCACCGTGAACCCGAGCGAGTGGTGGCATTTCGACTTCCGCGGTTGGGCTCGGTACCCGATTCTCAACGCGCCGTTCGAGGAGCTGCCACGCGGCGCCGCACCCCAGGACAGCACGCGCTACACCCACGCCGACACCCTGCGCGGCTCCGACGGCCCCGCACGCGCGTGGTGGGACGTGCAGTTCTACGACCTGCACACCCGCGTGAATCCACGGGACTCGAGCATCAGCGGCTGGAACGGCATCACCTATCGCGTGCTGCAGCCCGCGCGCGAGATGCAGATCGACCTGCAGGTGCCGCTGCAGGTGGACAGCATCGTGCAGGATCGCCGCACGCTTGCCTTTCGCCGGGATGGCAACGCGTTCTTCGTCACGCTGCCCTCGCCGCAGCGAGCCGGTACGACTCGCACGGTCACCGTGTGGTACCATGGCAAGCCGCGCGTGGGTCGGCGCCTCCCGTGGGACGGCGGCTTCACGTTCCCCCTGGACAGCCTCGGCCGGCAGTGGATTGCCACCGCCAATGAGGGGCTGGGCGCCAGCGTCTGGTGGCCCACCAAGGACTACCTGGCGGACGAACCGGACAGCCAGCGCATCGCGATCACCGTGCCCGATCCGCTGATCGACGTCTCGAATGGCCGGCTGCGCCGCTCCACACACAACGGCGATGGCACCACGACGTACGAATGGTTCGTGACGAGCCCCATCAACAACTATGACGTCACGATCAATGCAGGGCAGTACACACACTTCAGCGACACCCTGGACGGCGAAGCGGGACGCCTGACGCTCGACTTCTGGCCGCTCGACTACCACGCCGACACCGCCCGCCGCCAGTTCCAACAGGTCGTCCCGCTGCTGCGCTGTTTCGAGCATTGGTTCGGACCCTACCCTTGGTATGCCGACGGCTACAAGCTGGTGGAGACGCCGCACCTGGGCATGGAGCATCAGAGCGCCGTCGCCTATGGCAATCACTACCTCAACGGCTACCTGGGACGCGATCTGTCTCGCACGGGCCTCGGCCTGCAGTGGGACTTCATCATCGTGCACGAGAGCGCGCACGAGTGGTTCGGCAACAACATCTCGGCACAGGACCACGCCGACATGTGGGTGCACGAGAGCTTCGCCAACTACGCCGAGGGGATTTACACCGAGTGCCGTATGGGGAAGAGCGCGGGCGCGGCGTACATGATCGGTGCGCGTGCCGGCGTGCGGAACGACCGGCCCGTCGTCCCAGCCTTTGGAGTGAACGCGCAAGGCTCAGGCGACATGTATCCCAAGGGTGGGAACATGTTGCACACGATTCGCGCGATCATCGACGACGACGCGAAGTGGCGTGAGATCCTGCGCGGCCTGAACAAGACGTTCTACCATCAGACGGTCACCGGCAGACAGGTCCAAGACTACATCAGCCGCGAGGCCGGGATCGACCTCAGCAAGGTGTTCGCGCAATACCTCACCACGACCAGGATCCCGGCGCTCGAATACCGGGTGCAGGGCACCACGCTGTCGTATCGCTGGGCGAACGTCGTGCCGGGGTTCGATATGCCGGTGCGCGTGAACATTCCCGGGCTGGGCACCAGACTACTGCGTCCCGCGGAGGCGTGGCCGACGCTCGACGCGTCGCCCCGGGGAGGAGAGCTGAGCGTCGACGAGAACTTTTATGTGACGGCGTCGCAGGCCCCGTGAGACTTGGCGTCATCTCGGATACGCACGGCTTGCTGCGGCCGCACGTGTTCGAGGTATTTCGCGAGGTCGACCACATTCTCCATGGTGGAGACGTCGGACCTGCGGACCTCCTCATCGAGCTGCGCGCGCTCGCCCCCGTAACCGCGGTTTACGGAAACACGGACGGATTCGAGGTCCGCGCGAAGCTTCCACAAGTTGCCGAAATCGAGCTGGATGGGTTCCCCATCGTCGTCACGCATGGAGACCAGTTCGGCACCCCCAATCCCGCCACGCTGCACGAGGCTTTCCCTCACGCCGAAATCATCATTTTTGGGCATAGCCATCGGCCGTTGCTCGCGCTGGTGGACAAGACGGTGACCGTGATGAATCCCGGCGGGGCGGGGGCGCCGCGCTTCGGGATACCGCCCAGTGTGGGGATTCTCGAGCTGGAGCCCGGAATTCCGCCGCGCGGGAGGATTGTCGTGCTGGATTGATCGTGAATCCTCCCCTTGCCCGGCTGCGTACGTCTTTTTACCTTGCTCAAGCACCCCCCAAAAAAGGCCACGGACTGAAATGATTCGTCAATCCACCGTCACGCCAATGCTGCGCCGCATCTGGGCGGAGCCCGGCACGCAGTGCCGGCTCGGCCCATTGGTCGACGCGCGTGGGCGTATTGCGTCCGGGAGCGCCGGCGCCGGTGGAGGTGGGGGAGCGCCCTAGAAGTCGATCGGATCGAGTTCGCGCCGTGATCCGGCCTTCCGGGTGCTTCATGGGACCTGGGAGGCCGTTCTGTTACGCATCACTCGAGGATCACGGACATGAGCACGTTGCAGCATCTCGACGATCACATCATCGCGCGGTATACGGCCCAACCGACCCGGCTCCCAGCCGAGCTGCGGCGGCAGATCGAGCACGCCTGGCAGGGCGCACCGGTCCAGCTGTACGCGCTGGCCGATCTCGACCAGGGGTTGCGGCTCACCGAGACGTGGTTGGCCCTGGGTCCGCGGCACGTCGCCGTAGCGAATCGGGCGACCGAGGGCTGGGACTTGCGGGTCATCGATCGCGCGCAGATCCAGGCAATCCGGGAGGCACCGGGACTGTCCGCGAACACGCTGACGCTGCTCGGCGCGCCCGGAGAGCCAGCTTTGGCGCTGCTGCGCTACACGCACCGCCAGCGGCGGGCGTTCGAGAACATCCGGTTCGTGCTCGAGGAGCAGCTCGCCGGCCACATCCGGCACCTTGCTGACGTGGACGCGGATCGGCTCTACGCCGAGAGCGTGGCGCGGCCGATCCGGGACGCACAGGCGCTCGTGTCTGGGCGTCAGACCGCGGTCATCCGCCGGCTGCTCGGCTATCTCAAGCCGTATCGCCGGCAGCTCATGTTCGGCATGGCGGCGGCGACGGTCATTACGCTGGTCAGCCTGGTGCCGCCGTATCTCGCGGGCCACCTGATCGATCGCGTGGTGCGCCCGGCGCAGGCGGGGGCCTTATCGCTCGCCCGCGCCACCACGATCGCGTGGCTGGCAGTGGCGGCGATGGCGCTGGTCTATCTCGTGCGCCAGGCGGCGGCGCACGTGCGGCTGCGTCTCATGTCGATCCTCGGTGAGTGGGTCGCTCGCGACCTGCGTGCCGAGCTGTACGAGCACATCCAGCGCCTCTCCCTGGCGTTCTTCTCGCGCAAGCGCACGGGAAGCTTGATCACGCGTGTCTCCGCCGACACCGACCGGCTGTGGGAGTTTCTGGCGTTCGGCGTCGTGGACGTGTCGCTCTCGCTCGTGATGCTCGCGGGGCTGGGGACGGTGTTGCTCACGCTCGACTGGCGCCTGGGGTTGGTGATGACGCTGCCGGTACCGCTGTTCTGCTGGCTGATCTACCGGCACAGCGACGACATCACGCGGTTGTTCATCCGCGCGTGGCG
>DASPXJ010000186.1:0-20766 GCA_035637355.1 Gemmatimonadales bacterium | reverse complement strand
CAGCGCGCCAAGAGAAGGACGGGATGGGCGATGCGCCGTGGCCGCCGCACTATCGCAAGCAACCCGGTGAGCCGCCGCGGGTGCAGCCGTCCAAGGCTCGGCGCGTCCCGAAGTTTCCGCTGATCGAAGTCAGTCGCGGAAAGGACAAAAAGGAGGCGCTGGCGGGGCTCACGAAATGGAAAAAACGGCATCCCAACGTTGCCAAACTGCTCGAGCCCGCCGACGTGCTGGTCGATCAGATGCGCGGGCGTTCTTCGGCATGGTACCGCATCAGGCTCAACTTGCAGCACGTTCCGGAGGGTCTCAGGCCCCGAACACCTTCTCCAACTCGTAAGCGGGCGTAACCTCCAACTGATCGTAGCGACAGTCGCGCGGCTTCTTGTCGGGGCGCCAGCGCTGGAATACCGTCGCGTGTCGGAAGCGGTCGCCCTCCATGTGATCGTATTTCACTTCGCACACGCGCTCAATCCGTAGTGGCTCCCACGACAGATCCTTGCCGGCACTCCACCGGCTCTGCCCGCCCGGCATCCGGCTCGATTCGGCTTGGGCGCCTGCCCATTCACGCCACGGATGCTTGTCGAGCGCATTCTTCCTGAGCGGCGCGAACTCTTTCACGAGCTGCTTGCGCATCGCCATCGTGAATGCCGAGGTGACGCCGACGTGCTGGAGCGTGCGCGCGTCGTCGTACAGCCCAAGGAGGAGGGAGCCGACGGCACCCTTGCCGCTCTTGTGCCAGCGGAATCCGGCGACCACGCAATCGGCGGTGCGCGCGTGCTTGATCTTGAACATCGCGCGCTTGCCAGGCTGATACGGCGCGGTGGCAGGCTTCGCGACCACGCCGTCGAGTCCCGCGCCTTCGAAGCGCTTCAGCCAATCGACCGCGACGGCGCGATCGCGCGTCATCGGCGTGAGGTAGAGGGGTTTGCGAATCTTCTTGAAAAGCTGCTCGAGCTTCGCGCGACGGTCCGCCTGCGGCTCGCTCAGCAGACTCCTTCCATCCACCGCCAGGAGATCGAACGCCACGAACGCGGTTGGCATCGCCTTCGCGAGCTTCTCGACCCGAGACGCCGCCGGATGCAGCCGCATCTGCAGACCGCCGAAATCGAGACCCTGGGGGGTGGGCATCACGATCTCGCCGTCCACGACGACGCCGCCCGGCAGCTGCTCGAGCAACACCGCGTGCAGCTCGGGGAAGTAGCGATCGAGGGGCCGCAGCTCTCGGCTCTGGATGAAGACGCCATCGCGGTCGCGAAACACGATCGCCCGAAAGCCGTCCCACTTGGGCTCGAACAGGAAGTCGCCGTCCGGTGGAACCTCCTCGGTGAGCTTCGCGAGCATGGGTTCGATGGGTGGGGTCAGCATGCTGTAAAGTACGCTGGGCACGGATGTGTTTCATTTGTCAACTTGCGCGCGGGTGCTCGTCAGCCCGGTGATTCTGGGTAGTTTATTACGGATGATGAGACGAATCGCCTTGCTCCTGGCGGCCGCCGCCCCGGTGGTGTTGGCCGCCCAGGCCCCCAAGAAGAACTACACCGACGCAGACGTGCACTTCGTAGCCGGCATGATCGGCCATCACGCGCAGGCGATCCAGATGGCGGGGTGGTGCGGGTCGCATGGGGCGAGCGCGCCGCTCCAGGTGTTGTGCGAGCGCATCGTCGTCGCCCAGAACGACGAGATCACGTTCGCGCAGCGCTGGCTCCGCGAGCACGGCGAGTACGTGCCGCCGGCGGATCCGCGCGGCCACATCATGCAGGGGATGGATCACCCGATGCTGATGCCGGGCATGCTGACGCCGGAGCAGATGCAGCAGCTCGACGCGGCGCGCAGCCCCGAGTTCGACCGGCTGTTTCTCACGTTCATGATCCAGCACCATCAGGGCGCGATCACGATGGTGCAGCAGCTGCTCGCGGTTCCCGGTGCGGCGCAGGATGGGCCCATCTTCCGGTTTGCCTCCGACGTGAATGCCGATCAAACGACCGAAATCAATCGCATGACTCTGATGCTGGACGCCCTCAAACGGAGCTCTCAGTGAACTCGCGAATTCTGTGTGTGTTTCCACTCGCTGCGTCCGCCATCGTTGCCTCGACGGGCCGGACACAGTCGAATACACGAGTGGCGTCCGCTGCGCCACGCACGACGGCGCCGGCGCCCGATCCACGCATCGGCCTGCGCGCCGGGTGGTTCAATGCGGGCGAGGCCGGCTGGAACATGCGGCTCGTGTCGAACACGCCGCCCTCGCCCGAGTTCATCAACCGCGGCACGCCTGGCGACTTCCGTTTTATCAATTCGGACCTGACGTTCCGCGGCAATTTCGTCATCCAGGGCAACTTTAACGGCCTGCAGGTGTGGGACATCAGCAACCCCAAGGTGCCGAAGCTGTTCAAGGCGTTCGTCTGTCCCGGGTCGCAGAGCGACGTGTCGGTCTATCGCAACTTCCTCTTCGTCTCCGGTGAAGCGCTGAACGGCCGGACCGATTGCGGCACGCAGGGCGTGTCCGACACGGTGAGCCATGACCGGCTGCGCGGCATCCGGATCTTCGACGGCACCGATCTCTCCAATCCGCGGCACATCACCGACGTCCAGACGTGCCGCGGGTCGCATACCCATACCGTCGTGACGTCACCCAACGACACGGACAACGTCTACATCTACGTGTCGGGCTCGGCGCCCGTGCGCTCGCCGAATGAGCTGGCCGGCTGCTCGGCCGCACAGCCCGATTCGAATCCGAACACCGCGCTGTTTCGGATCGAGGTGATTCAAGTGCCGCTCGCGCACCCCGAGCAGGCGCACATCGTCAGCTCGCCCCGCATCTTCCAGGATTTGACCGAGGCGCCGACCCATGCATCCGCACCACAGGACCTCGCCGAGGCGAAACGCGTGGCGGATTCGGCCCGGGCGGCGGGCGGCTATACCGCGATAATCAAAGGGCAGCGAGATACCGTCGACATCGTCCTCGGGCCGAACTTCGTGCGGTTCCGGCTCGACAGCATCGTCAAGGCACGCGGGGGCACAGGCGCGCCGACCGCCGCCGACACGGCGACATTCCGGGCCAATGTGCAACAGATCGTCGATCTCATCGTCCAGGGGCCGCCGCGCACGGGTCCCCGGCCGGGCCCGACGCAGTGCCACGACATCACCGTGTATCCGGCGATCGGCCTGGCGGGCGGGGCGTGCGGCGGCTACGGGCTGCTGCTCGACATTCGCGACGTCGCGAATCCCGCGCGGATCGGCGCCGTCGCCGATTCGAACTTCTCGTTCTGGCACTCCGCCACGTTCAACAACGACGGCAGCAAGATCCTGTTCACCGACGAGTGGGGTGGCGGCTTGCAGCCGCGCTGCCGCGTGACCGACAAACCCGAGTGGGGTGCGGACGCGGTTTTCACCCTCGCCGCGGGCACCATGACGTTCCAGAGCTACTATAAGCTCCCCGTCGCGCAGACCCCGAACGAGAATTGCGTCGCGCACAACGGCACGCTGATCCCCGTCCCCGGCCGCGACATCATGGCGCAAGGCTGGTATCAGGGCGGCGTTTCGGTGTTCGACTGGACCGATCCGTCGCACCCCCGGGAGATCGCCTACTTCGATCGCGGACCGATGGATTCCACGAAGCTCGTGGGCGCAGGGTCGTGGTCGGCGTACTGGTACAACGGCTACATCATCAGCTCCGAGATCGCGCGCGGGCTCGACATCTTCGAGCTGACGGCGAACACGCTGCTCACGCAGAACGAGATCGACGCGGCGAAGCTGGTGCATTTCGATTACTTGAACGCCCAGGACCAGCAGCAGCTGGTCTGGCCGGCGAGCTTCGTGGTGGCGCGCGCCTACCTGGATCAGTTGGCACGCTCCAACGGACTCCCCCGGCAACGGATCAACGCCACCCGTGACGCGCTGACGCGGGCCGAGCGGGCTTCGGGGCAGGCGCGTCGGGATCAGCTGAGCCAGGTGGCGACTCAGCTCAACGCCGACGTGCAGCGATCGACCGATCAGCCGAAAGTCCGAGCGCTGATCGCGGTCGTGGCCGATCTCGGCAAGTAAGACATTGACTCCGGCGAATGGCGGGGTTCACGTTCCCTCGTGAGCCCCGCTCGTTCGTCCAGGAAGCGCTACAAGGAGTTCGTCGAGGACTATAAACAGCGGCGCCTCGACGCCAAGTCCGAAGACGACGGTACTCCACCGGCGCCTGGCCGCCCGGGCGCTCGCCGCGCCTACCTGCGCGAATACCTGCACTGGCTAAAACCGCATCGGTTCGCGCTCGGCGCTGTTTTTGTGCTCGCCCTGGCGGTCGCCGGTCTGCAGATGATCGAGCCCCTGTTCATCCGGTTCATCGTCGACCACGTCATCCTGAACAAGGGCCTCGACAACACCGTCCGCTTGACCCGACTGAACCTCACCGGCCTCGTGTTCCTCTCGGTGGTCATCCTGTCGCACGTGGGTGGCGGGTTCAAGGACTACCGCCAGCAGCTGCTCAACGTGCGCGTCATGCTGTCGCTGCGGCGCTCCCTGTACGAGCGCCTGCTGCACCTGCCGCTGCCGCGCCTGTGGGAGATGAAGACGGGGGGCATCTTGTCCCGTCTCACCGGGGACGTCGAGACGACCACCGGGTTGCTGCAAATGGCGATCGTGTCGCCCGCCATTTCGGTCCTCCGGCTGGTCATCGCCGTCGTCATCCTGCTCGCCCTCAACTGGCAGCTCGCGTTGACCGCGATGGCGATCATTCCGGGCGTGATGGTGCTGAGCCTCATTTTCGCGCGGCGCATCCGGCCTATTTACCGCTCGGTCCGACGGGATGTGGAGGTTGTCGACGGTCGCGTTGGCGAGACGTTTTCGGGCATCCGGGTGGTGCGGGCGTTCCGCCAGGAAGTTCAGGAGCTGCTCAGCTACATGCTCGGGCGACACACCGTGCTGCGCAAAGAGCTGTTCGCCCACCGGCGGGAGCTGTTGCTGTGGACCTCGTGGGGGCTGCTCGAGGCGGGGATCAGCGTGGTCATCGTGTGGTTCGGCGGCTACCTGAACATCGTCGGCCGGGCGAGCGTCGGCGACATCATGGCGTTTCAGTGGTACATGTTCCTGCTACTCAATCCGGTGTGGAACATCGTCAACTCGTTTTCGGAAATGCAGCGCTCGCTCGCCGCGATGGAGCGTGTGTTCGAAGTGCTGGCGATGGAAGACGACAAACCGGATCGGCCGAATGCCCGGCCGGCCCCGGCGCTGGTGCGCGAGCTGCGCTTCGATGACGTCGCCTTCGAATACCGCGCCGCGCAGCCGGTGGTGCGGGACTTCGACGTGGCCGTGCCGGGCGGCTCGGTGGTCGCGTTGGTGGGGCGGAGCGGGGCGGGGAAGACGACCGTGACCGATCTGGTCGCCCGCTTCCACGATCCGACGCGGGGCCGCATCCTGCTCAATGGCACCGACATCCGCGATCTGCAGCTGCGGAGCTACCGCGACCTGCTCGCGATCGTGCAGCAGGAGGTATTCCTGTTCGATGGGTCCGTGCGCGACAATATCGCGTATGGCCGGCACGATGCGACCGACGCCGAGGTCGAGGACGCGGCGCAGCGGGCCAATGCGCACGAATTCATCGTCCGCCTGCCGCAGGGCTACGAGACGTGGATTGGGGAACGGGGCGTGAAGCTGTCGGGCGGCCAGCAACAGCGGCTCGCCATCGCGCGCGCGATCCTGGCGTCGCCGCAGATCCTCATTCTCGACGAGGCGACCAGCAATCTGGACACCGAAAGCGAGCAGCTCATTCAGGCCTCGATGGCGGATCTGCTCGCCGACCGCACTACCTTTGTGATCGCGCACCGGCTCTCCACGATCCGGCGCGCCGATCTCATTCTGCTCATGGAGAACGGCGCGGTCCTGGAACGGGGCACGCACGAAGATCTCATGCGGGCGCGCGGCACCTACTACGAGATGGTGAAACGGCAGATGGAGTCGCACGCGCGGGACGGCGACGAGGTGTTACGCTAGCGCGAGGTTGTGAAGGTTGTATTCTTTCGTCGGCTAGGAGGAAAGGAGATCCCTTATGGTCCTGTCGCCCGGCACCAAAGCCCCCGATTTCACGCTCAAGAAGAGTCCCGACGCAACGCTCAGCCTCTCCGAGCTGCGCGGACGACCGGTGATTCTCGCGTTCTATCCTGCCGACTGGAGCCCGGTCTGCGGCGATGAGCTCGCGTTGTTCAACGAGGTGCTGCCCGAGTTCCAGCGCTACGGCGCGCAGTTGATCGGCGTTTCCGTCGACGGCGCGTGGTGCCACAAGGCCTACGCCAACGCCCGCAATCTCGACTTCCCGCTGCTGGCGGATTTCGAGCCCAAGGGCGAGGTGTCCCGCAAGTATGGCGCGTATCGCGCCCAGGACGGCTTTTCCGAGCGCGCGCTGTTCGTGTTGGATGGCGATAGCGTGATTCGCTGGAGCCATCTCTCGGACGTCGGCAAGAACCCGGGAGCGGACGGCGTGCTCGCGGCGCTGGAACAGCTGTCGCAGCCCGCGGGGGCGGGGGGGGCGGGGGGGGCGGGGGCGGGACGGAGGTCGTGAGCCGGCGCGGGCTCATTGCTCGCGACGGTGCCGGAGGCTACGATAGACCCCCCCCCCAACCCCACTAATCGGGAGGCTGGATGACCGCGTTGTCCGCCCTGTGGCTGCCGATCCTCGTCTCCGCGGTAGCGGTGTTCGTCGTCAGCTCCATCATTCATATGACGCCGCTGTGGCATAAGTCCGATTATCCCCGCTATCAGAACGAAGATCGCGTGCTGGATGCACTGCGCCCGCTCGGCATGCCGCCCGGTGATTACCTGATGCCGCGTCCCGCGAACCCCGCTGAAATGCGCTCGCCGGAGTTCAAGGCGAAAATGCAGCGCGGTCCCGCGCTGCTCCTGACGGTGATGCCGCCGTGGAGCGGGTCCATGGTCTCGAATTTGTCGCAGTGGTTCGCGTACTGCCTCGTCGTCAGCGTGTTCGCCGGCTACATCGCCGGCGCCGCCCTGCCGCCGGGTGCGACGTTCACGCAGCTGTGCCGCTTTGCGGGGACCACCGCCTTTCTGGGATACTCACTCGCCCTGTGGCAGATGTCGATCTGGTACCGGCGGGCGTGGGCGATGACGCTCAAGGGTACGTTCGACGGCCTGATCTTCGCGCTGGTCACCTGTGCCGTCTTCGGATGGCTCTGGCCGCGCTAGCGCCCGGATGCTGCTCTATGTGCTGATCGCTGCGGGCGCCCTCGTGCTTCTGATCGCAGGGTACGAGATCCGCGCTCGGCTGATCAATCGGGGCGTGGTGCGAGCGCTCGTGCCGCACGTGCTGAAAATGCGGGTGCTGGCGCACCGAATCGTCGGGTACCGGCCCCCACGCGCTGACGAGCCGATTGCGGCCGACGCGCGCCCACTGTTCGATGCAGCCCAGAGTGAGATGAGCGCCGCGGGGTTGCTGGTCTTGGGCGACCTGATGGAGATCCACCCCAACGGTACGCCCTTCGCCCCCGCGCGGTGGTTCATCGATGAAAGCCGCACGATCTGCGGCTGGTTCGGCGTCGTACGCAGCCGCGACACGGGCGTTTTGAATCCCGTGATGATGTTGTTTTCCGAATCGGCATCCGGTGAGTTCTTCATGACGGCGCGCGGCGCCAGTAGTACCGCGCTGGCCAAGCCGCCGACGAATCACCGGCAGTTCTGCGGCTGGGGTGATGGCCTCATGACGATCATCGGCCGCCATCGCGCCATGCTGGTGTCAGCCGCGGCGATGCCGGTGCCACAACCGACGACCCTGGATGCCGGGCCGGCGATCGTCCGTCGCTTGCGCGATAGCACCGCACGCTGGCGCGCCTCCCAGCCTGCGGGGGAGTTGTTGGACGAGGACGTGCGCAACCTGCTGGGCAAGACATATGCAGTGATTGGGCGGCAGGTCATTCGATCGGTGACATCGCTGGAAGCGGCGACATAGCCCCCCCTGTTCCGGTTCTCTGCTATCACCGCATCGGCGGCCCACTCGAGCTCGGCGTCACGCGCGTGGGCCGCTCGGTCTTTGCGCGGCAAATGAATGCGTTGGCACGAGCAGGATGGCGGACGGTGACGCTTGCGGATTTCACCGCACCACGCACCACGCACGACGCACCACGCACGTTTTTATTGACCTTCGACGACGGCTACGCATCGCTTGCCGAGTATGCGTATCCGATCCTCGGCGACCTCGGCTTCACCGCCACGACGTTTTTGATCACCGACTACGTCGGCAAGATGAATACCTGGGACGTCCGCTACACCTGGAAGCGACTGGGACATTTGAGCTGGGCGGACGTGGAGCACTGGCGGGCCCGCGGGTTTGAGTTTGGCTCCCACGGCGCGACACATCGGCGCCTCACCTGGCTCGATGACCCGGCAGTCGAGGCGGAGCTGCATGGTTCGCGCACCGTGCTGATGGCGCGACTGGGTCCGGAAGCAGGGCACGCGATCGTATACCCCTTTGGCGCCCTCGACGACCGTGTCGTCCGTCATACGCGGCAGGCGGGCTATGCGCTTGGCTTCGGTGGAGTGAAGGGAAACGGCGATCCGTTGCAGCTACCACGAGTCCCGGTGTATTGCTGGGACCTGGGCGATGTCCCGTTCGGTCTGCGAGACGATGTCCTCGGCGCGCTTGGGAAAATGGTTGCACACGCGGCGAATCGGTGTGCGGTGGGAACGTCTTTGATGCAGGTCATCGGTCGTCGGTCATCGGTTGTTACTAGTCCGACGACCGATAACCGATGACCGATTACATAAAAAACCGCGCCGCCACCGGAATCAGCTGCGGATGCTTGAGCAGCGCGTGCGTGAAGACTCTTCCGATCGTGCGCTTGCCCGCCGGAATCGTGTTCACCGTACGCGCCAATTTATTGAAGGCGTCGTCATCCACGCTCTCCAACGCCTGCTTGATCCGGTAGTACTTGAGGTGGTCCTCGCCCAGTAATGCCATCCATGCCTGATGGTAGCGGGCCAGCCGCCGGTGGCTCGTGTCGCCTTCACGAATCGCGGCCGCTGCGGTGCATCCCGCCAGGCGCCCTGCCTTCATCGCGTTGGTGATGCCGCCCCCGGAGAGCGGATTGATCATGTGCGCGGCGTCCCCCGCGATCATCACGCCGTCCGCGTACGTCTTCTTGATCGTCGTATGCACGATGACACCGCCGACCGTGTAGCCGGTGCGGGCGCCGTTGGGGAAACGTCGGGCGATCCACGCGTCGAGGTAGTCGCGCGCATTGCGGCCATGGGTCTTCAACGCGACGAGCCCCAGACCGACGTTTGCCACGCCGACGGCCTTGGGGAAAATCCAGGCATATCCCCCGGGCGCAATCGCATTGCTGAACTGCAGGTAAATCGCGTCGGGATTGAAATCGATTCCTTGGAGCACGTACTGTGCGCATGATTCCATATCGCGCGCGGGAACCCGGGTTTCGAGCCCCGCCCAGCGACCGACCATCGTTTCGACGCCATCGGCCCCGATGACGATGCGCGCGCGGTAGATCTCGTCCCTCCCGCGCTCCTTCACGCGCACGTGCCAACGTGCATCACCATCGCGCGACATGCCGGTCGCTTCGGCGCCGACGAGCACCTGCGCGCCGGCCGCTGCTGCTTGCGCCGCCAAGTGTGCGTCGAACCGCGTTCGGTCGAGAATCCAGCCGAGACCGCAATCGGCGAGCACGACCTCGGTGTCATCCGGCGCCTGAAAAATGACGTTCGAGATGCGTCGGGATACCCAGTCGGCACCGTCCGGATTGGCGAATTCGCGCAGGCCGGCGTCGCCCACACCCTCGGCGCAGCGCACGGGTGAGCCCACCGCGCGGTCCCGTTCCAATAAGAGGACGTCGAGCTCGGGCGCCGCCTGCTTGGCCTGCCAGGCGGCGACGGCCCCGGCGGGTCCCGCGCCGACGACCAGGACGTCGATATCAGGCATACGCGGCCATGGCGAGCGCGCCAACGGGGCAGGGCGCGATGCATTTCTCGCAGCCGGTGCATGTGGCATCGTCGACCGTCAGGACGTTCTGCTCGAGGTGGATCGCTTCCGGCGGGCAGAGGGGTAAACAGAGGCCGCAGCGGTCGCACACCGCGAGGTCAACGACGGCAATTGTGTCGGGCGTCACGCGACGCATGGGCGAAAGGCTAGCCGGACGTGATAGGGCCGTCAAGCTTCATCCTTGCTTGAGGTTACGCATTTCATTACCTTGAGCCGTTCGCAACAACCCGCCTCACTCTTTCACCGACGATCACGTGCCACCACGCTGGCTGAATTTCAAAATGGGTGCATGGAGCCCGGCGAACGAAATCGCCGTGGACCTTGGCACAGCTAACACTCTCGTCTACGTCCGCGGCGAAGGGATCGTGTTGAACGAACCCTCCGTCGTCGCGATCGAAAAGGCCACCGGCAAGGTCAAGGGCATCGGCCTCGAGGCCAAGCGCATGCTCGGCCGCACGCCCGATGGCGTGCTCGCCGTGCGGCCGCTCAAGGACGGCGTCATCGCCGACTTCGACGTGACCGAGAAGATGCTGCGCTTTTTCCTGAAGACCATCATCGACCGTCATCTCTTCCGCGTCCGTCCCAAGGTGATCGTGTGCGTGCCCAGCGGCATCACCGAAGTGGAGAAGCGGGCGGTGCGCGACTCGGCGCAGTCGGCGGGCGCGAAAGAGGTGTACATGGTCGCCGAGCCGATGGCGGCGGCGATCGGCGTCGGACTTCCGGTCGAGACGCCCACCGGCAACATGGTGATCGACATCGGCGGCGGCACGACGGAGATCGCGGTCATCGCCTTGTCGGGCATCGTGTCCGACACGTCGATCCGCACCGGCGGCGACGAGCTGGATCAGGCGATCGTGCAGTTCATGCGCAAGAACTACAACCTGCTGATCGGCGAGCCCACCGCGGAGCAGATCAAGATCCAGATCGGATCGGCGGCGCCGATCGGCGAAGAGCGCGAGATGGAAGTGAAGGGCCGCGACCTCGTGTCAGGCATCCCGAAGATCGTGCGCGTGCATTCGAGCGAGATCCGCGAGGCCGTGCAGGAGCCGATCCAGCAGATCGTCGACGCGGTGCGGCGCGCGCTGGAAATCACGCCGCCCGAGCTGGCGTCCGACATCGTGGACCGCGGCATCGTCATGACGGGCGGCGGGGCATTGATCCGCGGGCTCGACCTGCTGCTGCAGCAGGAGACCGGGCTGCCGATTCACCTGGACGAGGACCCCATGACCTGCGTGGTGCGGGGGGCGGGGCGGATCCTCGACGCTCCGGAGAAATACCGCAACGTCCTGACTACTTAGCCGCATGGCGATCGGCACGGATCGGTACGCGTCGCGCGCCGACACGCTGCTTTTCATCGCCTGCGTGGGGCTGTCGATTGCTGCCTTGAGCCTACCCGACCAATGGCGTGACCCGCTCGCTCAGGGACTGCGGCAGACCGTGCTCGCGCCGTTCCTGTTCCTGCAGCGCCAAACCGAGCTGCTCGCCGCCGCCCGCTACCGCTACGATGCCGTCGTGGCGCAGCGCGATTCCGTCGCGCTCGCCGCCACGTTCCTGCCCGAGCTGCGCAGCGAAAACACGCGGCTGCGGGGCCTGCTGGGGCTGAGCGCCCGGCTGGGCGGCGGCTACGTCTCCGCGGAAATCCTGCATCAACCCGAGCCCACTAATCCGCTCAGTTTTGTCGTTTCGGCCGGCAGGCGCGAAGGGGTGCGGCCCCTATCGGCCGTCGTCAGTCCGGAGGGTTTGGTGGGATTGGTGGCGAGTGTGGACGAACATTCGAGCGTCGTGCTGAGCTGGGCGCACCCGGAGTTTCGCGCCAGTGCCATCGCGACGGATGGGAGCGTCGTCGGCATTGCGGCGCCCCACGGCGCCGAATGGCCCGGCGTGTGGCTCCTCGAGCTGCAGGGCGTACTGTACCGCCAGCAGGTCCAGGCAGGCACGGTGATCGTCACGTCGGGCCTGGGCGGTGTGTTCCCGCGGGGCATCCCGATCGGCGTCGTGATCGGTCCCGCCGGCGAGGAAAAGGGCTGGGGGCGCACATACCTCGTGCGGCCGGCGATTCATCCGGCCGAGCTGTCGCACGTCATGATTTTGACGTCCTCGCGTCCCGCGGGATCCGATCTGCGTAACGCGTTCACCGTACCGCAGGACAGTGCCCTTCCGGGCGAGGCGCCGCCGCCATGAGACGCAGCGATCGCTACCGCTATCCGTTCATGATGACGCTGCTGGTGCTGCTGCAATTCACGGTGCGCAGCCGGCTCGGAAGTCTGGTGAGCGGTGAGCACGCCGACCAGGTCGCGCCCGACTTCCTGTTGCTCGCGCTGCTCATCTACACGATCCGGGCGGAGCCGGGGAGGAGCGCCGCGGCGGGATTCGTGCTCGGCCTGCTGCGCGACGCGTTGACGCCGGCGAGCTTCGGCGCGGGCGCGCTGGCGCACACGCTGGTCGGGTTCTCCTCATCGTGGGCCAAGGCGGTCTTCTTTGCCGAGCACGTGTTCGTCAAAGGCTGCCTGTTCTTCGCCGGGACGTGGGTCCGCAACTTCATCGTGCTGCTCGTGTCGGGGCGGCTGCAGGGCTCGCAGGTCGCGTGGGAGCTGCTGGTGTGGTCGCCGCTCCAGGGCTTCAGCACGGCGCTGGTGGGCGTCGTCGTATTGTGGTTCTTCCGCGGCTGGCTGTCGCCCCGGCGGCCCGGGGCCGTCGGAGCGTCGGCGTGAACGCGTTCCATCCGCACCTGCTCGATCGCCGCCTGGGCGTGGCGCGCACGGGCGTGTGGATCGTCCTCGGCATCCTCGTGTTGTCGTTCTTCCGCACGCAGATCCTCGGGCACGGCAAGTACCAGCTGCAATCGGAGACGAACCGGCTGCGGCCGATTCCGCTGCCCGCGCCGCGCGGCGTCATCTACGACCGCAACGGGCACGTGCTGGCGGAGAACGTGCCGGGGTATACGGTCTCACTGCTGCCCGGCCCTGAAGCGAATTTGCGCTCGACGCTGGCCCGCATCGCGTCGATCGCGAACATCGACAGCGCCGAAATCGAGCGCGTGTTGCAACGCGCCCGCAAGGCGCCGTATCAGCCGGCGCTGATCCTGGGCGACGCTCCGTTCAGCGTCGTCTCGGCGCTCGAAGAGCGGCGCGTCGCGATCCCCGGACTACTGATTCAGGCGGAGCCCAAGCGGTATTATCCCGACACGGCGGTCGTCGCGCACCTCGTCGGGTACGTCGGCGAGGTCACGGAAGGCGAGCGGGCGACGAAGCGGTTCGCCACCGTGCGACTCGGCGGGCTGGTGGGCAAGTATGGGCTCGAGCGCGAATACGACGACACGCTGCGCGGCTCGGAGGGGGTGCGCTTCGTCGAGGTGAGCGCACGCGGCCAGATGGTGCGCGAGGCGGAGGCGGCGGCGAACCTCGCGCCGGTCCCGGGCACCGACCTGCACACGACGATCGACCTCGATCTGCAGCGCTACGTCTCGCACATCTTTCCCGCGGGCCAGCGCGGCGCGGTGCTCGCGCTGAATCCGAATACCGGCGAAGTCCTGGCGCTGTACAGCGCGCCGGGGTTCGATCCCAACGCCTTCGTGGGCGGCATCTCCGCGCCGTACTGGCGCTCCCTCAACGAGAGCGCGGCGCGCCCGCTGCTCGACCGCGCGATCCAGGCGCGCTACCCACCCGGCTCGACGTGGAAGCTGGCGGTCGCCGCCATGGCGCTGAAGCGGGGCATCGTGGGACCGCGCAGCCACATGCCGATCCCCTGCCGGGGCGGGCTGCAATACGGCAATCGCTTCTTCCGCTGCTGGAATGCGCGCGGCCACGGCGACCTGACGCTGACCGAGGCGATTGCGCAGAGCTGCGACGTCTACTTCTACCAACTCGGCATCAAGCTCACCGTCACCTCGCTGCTCGAGGATGCGAACGAGTGGGGGTTCCGCGGGCGCACCGGCATCGATTTGCCCGATGAAATTCCCTCCGAATTCCCCACCGGTCCCGAGTATTACGACCGCCTGTACGGCGCGCGGCGCTGGACGTCGGCGGTCGCGTTGAACCTCGCGATCGGCCAGGGTGAGAATGCCCAGACGCTCGTGCAGATGGTGCGTCTCTATCAGCAGCTGGCGAGCGACGGCCGGGTGCGGACGCCGTTCCTGGTCAGGCAGGCGCAGACGGCGAGCGGCGACAACGCGTCGCTCGGGCTCAGCCCCGATCAGCTCGCGACGCTGCGCCGCGCCATGATCGCCGTCGTGGAGGAGGGGACGGCGCGCGGCTCTCGCCTGGCCAATATAACCATCGCGGGGAAGACGGGGACGGCGCAAAACCCGCACGGACTCGACCACGGCTGGTTCATCGGCTTCGCCCCCGCCGATAAGCCCGAGATCGTGGTCGGCGCGATCATCGAGTTCTCGCAGCACGGCACCGCCGTGGCGCCGCTCGTGTCGCGGATGATCGCACACTACCTCGGCATCGACGAGCAGCGGGCATCCACACTGCGCGTGACCGTGCCGAACGACTCCGCGCCGGCCCCCTTCCAGATTCCGGTGCTGCCGGACACGCTCCCTTCCACGATCCCGGTCGACAGTGCTATCGCGCGTCCGCCAACTCGATAAGGCGCTCGTCGTTTCGGTCGGGTTGCTGGCGTTGTACGGACTCGCGACCCTGTACTCCGCCGGTCAGACCGACGTCCCGACGTTCGTCGCGACGATCTGGCAGCGGCAACTCGTCTGGCTGGGGCTGAGCCTGGCGGTCGCCGGGCTCACCTTCCGCACGTCGCCGCGCCTGCTGGAGTGGGCCACGCCGTTCGTCTATGCGATCGCGGTGTTCCTGCTCGTGCTCACGCTGTTCATCGGCACCGGCGCCGGGACCGCCGCCGGCAGCAGATCGTGGTTGGCGATCGGCGCGCACCGGTTCGGCCAGCCCGCCGAGCTGGCGAAGCTGGCGGTGATCCTGTTGCTCGCCCGTTGGCTCGCGGCGCTGCGCGAGTCGCCGGCAACGCTGCGGGATCTGATCGTGCCGGGCTTGATCGCGGGCTTGCCCTGCGTGCTGGTGCTCAAGCAGCCGGACCTGGGCAGCGCGATCATCTTCGTCGCGATTCTGTTTGTCATGTTGTTCTGGGCGGGTACGAAACCATCGCTGCTCCTGCTCGCCGCCTCGCCCGTGATCGGGCTCGTGCTCGCCTTCTCGACCGTCGCCTGGGGCGTCTGGATTGCCGTGCTCGCCGGTCTGCTGCTGTGGTGGCGGCCTTACCTGTGGGAAGGGCTCGCCGTCATGGGCCTGAACGTCCTCGGCGGGGTGCTGGCGCTGCCGTTCTGGAATCGGCTGGCACCCTATCAGCAGAACCGGCTGCTGGCGTTCCTGAATCCCGACGTCGACCCGCGGGCCGCGGGATGGCACGTCATTCAGTCGAGAGTGGCAGTCGGGTCGGGGGGCCTGTTGGGGAAGGGATTCACCGAAGGCACGCAGAAACGGTTGGCGTTCCTCCCGGCGCAGCACACGGACTTCATTTTCTCGGTCGTCGGCGAGGAGCTCGGCTTCGTCGGCGTGTTGATTGCGCTCATTCTGTTCGCCTGGCTCCTGTTTGTCCTGCTGCGTATCGCCCGCCGGGCCACCGATCCGTTCTCGAGTCTCTGCGTATTCGGCGTCACCGGCCTGTTTTTCACCCACATCGTCGAGAATGTGGGCATGACGATCAACCTCATGCCCATCACCGGGATCCCGCTGCCCTTCTTCTCGTATGGCGGCTCGTTTCTGCTGGTGTGCTCGCTTGGCGTGGGCGTCGCGCTGCGAGTTGCCTGGGAGGCGCGGCAGTCCGGTTATGCTGAATTAGGGCAATGACTTAGTCTCTCGGGGCTGGCGTGCCGGGAAGCCCCGACTCAAATTGTGCGCTTCGTCACTAATATGGCACGAATGGCCTGGTTCAAAAAGGAACGTAAGCCGCGCACGTCCGAGCGTGTAAAGCTCGAGATCCCGGCGGACGCGTGGGAGAAGTGCGATCAGTGCGGCCACGTCGACATTCGTGAACGCTTCGTTCGCGCGCTCAACGTGTGCCCCAACTGCGGCTATCATCGCCGCATCAGTGCGCAGGAGTATATCGACCTCCTGGTCGACGAAGGCTCGTGGCACGAGCTGTTTTCCGCCCTGAAGTCCGCCGACCCCCTCAAGTTCGAGAACTACGTGGACCGCGTGCAGGCCGCGGTCAAGAAGGCCGGCCCGTTGGATGCGATTCGTACCGGGTACGCACGCTTGCACGGGATGGCGATCAGCCTCGGCGTCATGGACTTCAGTTTCATGGGTGGCTCGATGGGGTCGGTCGTGGGAGAGAAGATCGCGCGTCTGACCCGCCATGCCATCGACAAGCGCTCGCCGCTGATTCTCGTCTCCGCCTCCGGCGGCGCCCGCATGCAGGAGGGTGTGCTGTCGCTGATGCAGATGGCCAAGACGTCCGTCGTCATCGCCGAGCTGCAGGGTGCCGGCGTGCCGTTCATATCGGTGCTCACGAACCCGACGACCGGCGGTGTCTCGGCGTCGTATGCGATGCAGGGCGACGTAATCCTGGCGGAGCCTGGTGCCGTCATCGGATTTGCCGGACCTCGCGTGATCAAACAGACGATCGGCCAGGATCTGCCCGAGGGGTTTCAGACGGCGGAGTTCCTGTTGGACCATGGGATGATCGACGCCGTCGTTCCGCGCGGCGAACTGCGGGACACCGCCGCGCAGCTGCTGCGGCACATGACCGGCGCCTGGCCGGCTGAGGCCGCCGACTGACTTTCGAAGACGCCTGCCAGTTTCTTTTCGCCAGGCAAGCCGGCCGCATCAAGTGGAGTCTCGGCCCGACCGAGGGACTGCTCGACGTGCTCGGTCGGCCGGAACGCCATTTCCCCGCGATCCACATCGGCGGCACCAACGGCAAAGGATCGACCTGCGCGTTCGTGGCGAATGAGCTCCGGGCGCAGGGCTGGCGCGTCGGCCTGTACACGTCGCCGCATCTCCTCTCGCCGTGCGAGCGCATCACCGTAGACGGTGTGCCGGTCGGCGAAGATGCGTTCGCCGAATGGACGGCGCAGCTCAAGCCGCACATCGAGCGGCTCGACGCCAGCTTCTTCGAGGCCACGACCGCCATCGCGTTCGCCGATCTGGCCGCCCGGGGCGTCGACATTGCGGTCATCGAGGTCGGCCTGGGGGGCCGCCTGGACGCCACCAATGTGCTCACGCCGCTCGTCACCGCGGTCACGAAGATCGCCCTCGAGCACGCCGAGTACCTCGGCCATGACTTACGAGGAATCGCGCGTGAAAAGGCCGGCATTGCCAAGCCCAAGGTGCCGTTCGTGACGGGAGAGGCCGACCCCGAGATCCGTGCCGAGCTTGTGAAGGAAGCGAAGCGGCGCGGCGCCGACCCGATCATCACCGTGGATACGACGCTGCGGCCCCGAAGGGACACACGCCTGGGCCTGCGCGGGCGGCATCAGGTGGCCAATGCGCTGGTGGCGCACGCCGCCCTCAACGCCCTGCCCGCTCCGTTCGGGCCGGTGGGGAAGAATCTCCCCGCCAGCTTCGCCCACGCCTACATCCCCGGCCGCTTCGAGGTGCGGGGGAAGTGGATCTTCGACGTCGCGCACAACCCGGACGGCATGCAGGTGGTGGCGGACGCGATTCGATCCGCCGATCCGCCGATCCGCCGGCCGTTGCACGCACTTGTGGGGATCCGCAACGACAAGGACTGGCGGGCGATGCTCGACATCCTGCGGCCGGTCGTGGACAAGCTGGTGCTGACCGTGCCGCCATCGATTCCCGTCATGCAGCGCTGGTCGCTCGAGGACCTGGATGCGCTGTCGCACTTCGATCCGGACTTCACGCGGGCACTCGAAGACATTCAAGAGGCCGCAGAGACGGTGCTCGTCACCGGATCATTTCACACGGTCGGCGACGCCCTGGAGCGGCTGCCCGGTTTTGCGCCGGTCGGTTAACGCGCCTAAATTGTTGTGATGCAAGGGAAAGCGCTCCCCGGCTTCCGCGATTTCTACCCTGAAGACCTGACCCTCCGAAACCACATCTTTGCGACCTGGCGCAGCGTCGCCGGGCGCTACGGATTCGAGGAATACGACGGTCCGCCGCTGGAATCGCTCGAGATGTACACGAAGAAAAGCGGGGATGAGATCGTCGCCCAGCTCTATACTTTCAAGGACAAGGGGGACCGCGAGGTTGCGCTGCGGCCCGAGATGACGCCCACCCTGGCGCGGATGGTCGCGGCCCGCGTACAGGCGCTCAAGAAGCCGATCCGCTGGTTCTCGATTCCGCAGCTGTTCCGCTATGAACGCCAGCAGCGCGGGCGGCTGCGGGAGCATTTCCAGCTCAACATGGACATCATCGGGGAAGCGTCGCCGCTCGCCGATGCCGAGCTGATGGCGGCGGCGCTGGACATCATGCGGGCGTTTGGGTTGGGCCCCCAAGACGTGCGGTTACGCGTCTCGGATCGACGATTACTCAAGGCCCTGCTCGCCGCACGAGGGATAACGGACACGCAGCTCCCCGTCGCGTTCGCCGTACTCGACCGCAGCGAGCGCGTTCCGAAGAACGTGCTGGAGGAGATGCTCAAGGAGGCAGGATTTGGGAAACGGGCGTCAGGGACGGTCTTTGAGATTGCCGGGCTGCGAGGCCCCGAGGCTCTGACAGCCGGCGGGGAGGCCGCCGAGCCGCTGACGCAAGCTGTGCAGTCGCTCCAGGCCATGGGTCTCGACGAGTTCGTGTCGGTCGACCTGACCATCGTGCGGGGGTTAGCCTACTACACGGGCATCGTGTGGGAGCTGTTTGACGCGCAGAAGGCACTGCGTGCAATCGCCGGCGGAGGACGGTACGACGGTCTCCTCGATCTGCCCGCTCTGGGGTTCGGCATGGGCGACGTTGTCCTGGGGGAGCTCCTCAGGGAGCGCGGCGCGGCCCCCAAGGCGTCGACCGAGCTCGGCGCCTTTTTAGTGGCGGTCGGCGGGGACGACCTGCCCGTTGTCCTGCAGCTCGCCCACGCCTTGCGCGAGCGGGGCATCGCAGTGGAATACGGGCTGCGGCACGCGGCGGTCCGCAAGCAACTGGAGCTGGCCGCCGCGCGTGGGGCGGCGCGCGCCGTGATCGTGGGGCCGGACGAGCGAGCGGCCGGGCTCGCCGTCGTGCGGGATCTCAGGACCAGCACCGAAGCGAAAGTACCCCTTCGCCAGCTTCTCAACGGATATTTCGATTAATGGCACACGCGAAACACATCACGCCACGCGCTAAGGATTTCAGCGAGTGGTACGGGGACGTCATCGAGCATGCGCAGCTGGCCGACTATTCTCCCGTCCGCGGCGCGATGGTCATCCGGCCGAACGGCTATCGCATCTGGGAGCTGATGCAGCGCGCGCTCGACGATATGCTCCGCGCCACCGGTCATCGCAACGCGTATTTCCCGCTGTTCATCCCGATGAGTTTCCTGGCGAAAGAGGCGGAGCACGTCGAGGGGTTCGCGAAGGAAGTCGCGCTGGTCACGCACACGCGCCTCAGGGCAACCGGGAAGCAGGGGAAGGACGCCATCGCGGTCGACCCCACCTCGGCGCTCGAGGAGCCGCTCGTCGTGCGGCCCACGTCGGAAACGATCATCTACGCGATGTACGCGAAATGGATCCAGAGCTATCGCGACTTGCCGCTGTTGTTGAATCAATGGTGCAACATCGTGCGGTGGGAGTTACGGACCCGCCCTTTCCTGCGGACGACGGAATTCCTCTGGCAGGAAGGGCACACCGCGCACGTCGATGAAGCGGACGCCGAGCGTGAGGCGCGTTTGATCCTGGGGATTTATCGACGCTTCAACGAAGAGTGGCTGGCGATGCCCGTCCTCACCGGTCTAAAAACCGACAATGAAAAGTTCGCCGGGGCGTTGCGCACGTACGCGATCGAAGCGCTGATGCAGGACAATAAGGCGATCCAGGCGGGGACATCGCACAACCTCGGCCAGAATTTCGCCAAGGCGTTCAACGTGCAATATCAGACCGCGGCCGGCGGCCTCGAATACGTGTGGAGCACCTCCTGGGGCGTCTCGACTCGGCTCATCGGCGGCCTGATCATGACCCATTCGGACGACAATGGCCTCGTTGCGCCACCGAAGCTCGCCCCGGTGCAGGTCGTGATCGTGCCGATTTGGAAGACGGACGAAGAAAGGAGTCAGGTGTCGGTCGTTGGGAGTCAGGTGAAGGCCGACCTGGAAAAGGTCGGCGTCCGGGTCGAGCTCGATCTGCGTGACACGATGAAACCCGGCGCCAAGTACTTCGAGTGGGAAGGCTTCGGTGTACCAGTCCGTCTGGAGATCGGGCCTCGCGACCTCGCGAGTGGCCAGGTCGTTCTTGCCCGCCGGACTGGGGGGAAAGCACCTGTACCTCTTCAAGGAGCACCGACCGCCGTCACGAAAGCGCTCGAGGAGATCCAGGCATCGTTGCTCGCTGCCGCCCGCGAGCGGCGCGAAAAGAACTCGATCCGCGGCGCCACCAAGGCACAGTTCCTTGACTTTATCAAGGGCGGCGGCGGATTCGCCTACGGCGGTTTCTGCGGCAGCCCGACGTGCGAGGCCGAGATCAAACAACAAACGAACGCGACGATCCGGGTGCTCCCCGATCCCGAGTTCCGCAGTAAAGAGGTGCCGCAGCATTGCATGTGGTGCGGAGCCCCCAGCGTAGCGGAGGCCGTGTGGGCACAGGCGTACTAGGGTTCGATCCGGGATTGCTGCAGGCAATCGCGGATCGCATCGGAACGCCGGCGTACGTCTACAGCACCAATCTGATTCGCGCG
>DASPXJ010000185.1:0-5339 GCA_035637355.1 Gemmatimonadales bacterium | reverse complement strand
GCCAGGAAGTATCCGCTGATCTATCTCATTCACGGCGGCCCGCAGGGGGCGTGGACCGACAGCTGGGGTCCGCGCTGGAACAATCAGATGTTTGCAGGCCGCGGAGCGGGATTCGTCGTTGCCGAGGTGAACTTCCACGGCTCGACGGGCTACGGCCAGAAGTTCACCGACGCGATCTCGCAGCATTGGGGCGACTACCCGTTCGAAGACCTCATGAAAGGGCTGGACGTCGTCGCCCGCCTGCCGTACGTCGACTCGACGCGCATGGGCGCCGCCGGCGCCTCCTACGGCGGATACATGGTGTACTGGATCGCGGGCCACACCAACCGCTTCAAGGTGCTGGTGGATCACGACGGCGTGTTCAATACGGTCAGCATGGCCGGCAGCACCGAGGAGCTGTGGTTCACGGACTGGGAGTTCGCCGGCCCCGTGTATGCCCCCCCGAACCGCGCTCTTTACGAAAAGTGGTCTCCGTTGAATCATGTGAGCGACTGGAAGACGCCGATGCTGATCGTGCATTCGCAGCTGGACTACCGCGTGGATCTGTCCGAAGGCTATCAGGCATTCACGGCCGCGAAGCGCATGGGCGTCGATGCGAAGTTCCTCTACTTCCCGGACGAAGGGCACTGGGTGCTACGCCCGCGCAATCGCCGCATCTGGTGGAGCACGGTCCTCGACTGGCTGGAGGTACATCTGCATGAAAGCGCTCACCCGTAACACGCTGCTGGCGCTGCCGCTGGCACTGCTGCTCGTCGCGCTGCTGCCACGTCACGGCACGTTTGGCTGGGACTTTCTCGACGCGTTTACGCTCGCGTTTTCCTTCACGTACGTCGGCCACCTGGTGGAGACACTGCTGCTGAAGATTCCGGGCATCGAGACCGGCGCCGGCAAGTTTGTGCGTGTGCTCGGCTGGTTCGCGGGCGGGTTGTGGTGCTATGAGCTCGCGCGCTGGGTGTTGGTCCTCTCAGGGCGGAACACCAGTGAGCTGCCGCCGCTGCTGTGGGGCGGCGTCTTCTTCGTGGGACTGGAGTTCGTCGTACACGGACTGTTGCAGGCATCCGGCAAACCGAGCTTTTACAGCGGTCAGCTCCGGGAGTCCGAGACGACGGCCGTTCGTTAGGCGAAATCCCCTTCCCATCATGCGTTTCCCGATGAGATTCGCGCTCGCGGTGAGCGCCGTGCTCGTGGCTTGCGATCACGGCGCGCCGTTTCGTCCCGGCGAGTACGGGCCCAACGGGCCGCTGAATCCCGGCGACCCCACTCGGCTGACGTACAATCCCGGCCAGGACCTGATCCCGGCGTGGCTGCCGGACGGCAGCGGCATCGTGTACACCGGGGAGCGAGAGGACCGGGCCGACCGCGATCGCTGTCTCGCCTTCATGCCCGGAACGGGCGGCGTGATCTCGCGCTATGTGTGCCGCACGACCGCCGCCGACGACTCCGTCAACGTCTTCGAGGACGCAGCGCTCGCGCGTGACAGCATCGCGTACGTCCGGGTGAGCACGGAACGGTTTCTTCAGGGAATTGGCCCGGACGCGCAGGACCTCGTGGTCGCGACGGTCGTGGCTCCCAACTCGGCCCGCGTCGTGCAACGCCTTCCGTTCACAGCGCCGTGGGGCACGAGGTACGACGCCCTGTCACATATCGTCTGGCTCGGCCCCGGTCACGTCGCCCTAGTGGGAGAGCGCGTCACCTATCCGCGGCCGTGCAGCAGTTGTGTGGCCGACACGGTGCGGACCGGGATAGGCATCGTGATCGTGGACTTCACGGGTGCCACTGCCGCCCTCTCCCGTCTGGCCGATCGCGACAGCGCGTCATCGCTCGCCGCAGACGTCACCGGCGATACCCTCTATTTCACCCGTGACGGCGATTCGCGCGTCTACCGTCACACGTTCTCCAGCGGGATGACGGATACGCTGTACGACTTCGGATTCGGCATCGCGCGCGACGTGAGCGTTGCGAACGGCACATTCGCCGCGGTGGTCGGTGGGGCGGTCAGCTATGCCGTCGATTCAATCCTCGGCGGCTCCCAGCCGGACCACGGCGGTCCGCTGTTTCTGTTCAGTCCCGGCAATCTGCCGACGCAGGTCGGCGATCCCGCGTTGCGGTTCCGGCGGCCCGCCGTCTCGCCCGACGGAACGCATCTCGTCGTCTCGGCATGGAATACGGCAGCCACCGCCGATCTCTGGCTCTTTCAACTGCCGTGACATCCCGACTCACGCTGCTCAGTCTCGCGCTCCTCATTCCGGCCGGCGCGGCCGCCGCACAGACGAACGGCTCCATCACAGGCCACATCCGCCAACGCGTCGGCAATCAGCCGATCAACGGCGCCGAGGTGGGAATCGACGGCCGCTGGGTCGCCCACACCGACAGCGGCGGCTTCTACCGCATGCGTGAGGTGCGCAGCGGCTGGCACCTGGTCGTCGTGCGCGCGATCGGTTTCGAGACGATGCGGCGCGACAGCGTGCTGGTGCGCGCCGGCCAGGTCACGATCGTGAACTTCACGGTCGACGTGTTTACGATCGAGCGGCCCATCGTCGTCGAGGCGTACGCCGATTCGATTCTCGACCCGACCGTCGTGGCGTCGGTACAGCGCATCGGCGGCGAGGAGCTGCGGCGCTTTCCCGTGACGACGCTCGAAGAAGCGGTCTCACTCTCGGCCGGCGCCGTCGGCGAGAGCTACCGCGGCGGGCGCCTCGGCCAGCAGGCGTTCGTCCTCGACGGCCTGGGCGTGAAGAATCAGCTCGACGCCTCCACCGGCCCGCTCGGCGTGCGCATCCCACCCGATCTCCTGACGGAGGCGTCGCTTTCGACGAACGGCTTCTCGGCGCGCTACGGCCAGGCCATTTCGGGCCTCGTCAACGTCGTGACCAAGGACGGCGGCGACCGCTGGAGCGGCCGCGCCGCGTACGAGAGCGACCGGCTGCTGTGGGGCAGCGCGGATCTCGGCCAGGATCGCGCCGTCGTTTCGGTGGACGGACCGCTGGGACGCGGCGCCGGGCTCGTCGCAGTGCTCGACGCCGAGGGACGGCTGGACGCGGATCCGGTGAATGCCCCTGCGCCGCTCGAAGCCCGCGATCCACGGAACGACAACCCGGCGCTGCTGCCGCACAACAGCGGTGAGCGCTACGACGCGGCGGCCAAGCTCCGCATACCGCTGGGCGGCGCGCGGACACTGCGCCTCTTCGCCCTGCGGTCGGTCGATCAACGGCTGCTGTTCGATCCCGCCTACAAATACGACAACGCGGACGCGCCGGCCCGTCGCGTCAGCGGCGACCTGTTGAGCGCGCACCTCCAGCACGCCACCAACAACTTCACCGCAGACTTGCGCGCCGGCTATTTCGCACGCGCCTTCACGCGTGGCACGCTGACACAGCAGCCCGCCTACCGGTTCGGGGCGTTTACCGGCAACACGTTCCATTTCATTGGTGAGGATCTGGCGCAGCGCCAGGACACGGTGCGCGCGCGCGCGCCCGTGGCCGGGTTCACCGAGCCGGATTGGAGCGACCGCACGCCGTGGGGCGTGCCGGCGTTCTTCCGGAGCAACGGCTCGGGGGGCGAGATCGCCTGGAACCGCTTCCGCGAGCTGCGGGGCCAGGCCGACTTCAGCGTGGGCGGTCCGCGGGCCGACTTCTATTTCGGTGCCGAGCTCGCCCGCCAGCGCGTGCGCACCTTTCAACGTGCGCTCGGCTACCTGCCGGTAGGCGACAGCGTCCCCCCCGCGACGGCGTCGACGTTCACCCCCACATCCGCCGCGGCGTACGCCGAAGGCCAGCTGCGCGGGCCGGACTTCGTCCTCACATTCGGCTTGCGCTACGATCAGTTCGATCCGGGCAGCGGCATTCCGTCCGCGACGTTCGGTGCCCGGCGCACCGTCAGTCCCCGGCTGGGGTTTTCCACGGTGCTGAAGGGCGCGACCTTCGTCGCCAGCTATGGCAAGTTCTCGCAGGCGCCCGACTTCCAGTATCTCGTGGACGCGGCGTTCGACGACACGCTGCGCACCGGCCGCTTCCGGCGTGGTAACCCCAATCTCGGCTTCGAGGGGGCGACACAGTACGAGTTCTCGCTGCGCACCCGCCCGAGCGAGACGACGTCGCTGCGCGTCAACGTCTTCAACAAGCTGTTGAACGGCCTCGTCGCGTCAGTCCCGCTCGGCCTCGATCCCGATTCGACGATCTTCGGCAATCTGGACTTCGGCAACGTCAAGGGCGCCGAGGTGATCGCGGACCGCCCGCTGCGTGACGGCTGGGGCGTGCGCGTCGCGTACACGCTGCAGCGCGCGCAGGCCACGGCGACGAACGCCTTTCAGCTGGTCCGCCGGATTCGCGTCGACCCATCGGGTGACACGATCAATCCAGCCCGGGTGGAATTCCCACTCGATTACGACCGCCGCCACAGTCTCACGGTCATCGGTCAGGCCCTCGTGTCCGACAGCGCCGGTCCCTTCGCCGGGCTCGAGGTGGCGACGATCGTGCGTGTCAGCTCGGGACTGCCGTTCACCATGACCAATCTGACCGGCGATACCCTGCTCGGTCTGCCGAACAGCCACCGGCTCCCGGGGTTGCTCACGGTCGACCTGTTGTTGCGGCGGCCGCTGCGGGTGGGAGGGTTGCAGGGAAGCATCTACATGGACGTTCGCAACCTGCTGAACCGGCGTAACATCGAGGCGGTGCGGCATGAGACGGGAGAGCCCCACATGACGCCGCAGGAGATCGCGGCACTCGCCGACAGCGCCTATCGTGCGCACCCCGAGCCGATCCCGTACGAGTCGCCGCGCTATCGCGCCTTTGCGGATGTCGACGGCAATGGACTCATCGAAGGCCAGGCAGAGCTCATGCCCCTGTTCCTGGCGGCGGCGCGAGACTTCACGCAGCCGCTGTTCTCATTCGGGCCGCCCCGCACTCTGCGCCTCGGCCTGGAGCTCGCTTTCTGATCCTTCCTTAGTGGACAGCTTTCAGAGCTAAGTACGCGGTAACGCACTTTCGCTGTAGCCGCACCCCACCGAGAGCCACCACCTGGGTCGTCCCGACCCCACCTGAGGGACGAAATGACCCTGCGGCCCGGCGCCCGCGCCGGGACTCCTGCTCCCAAGTCCTGATGTAGCCAACGGCTAGGTCGAAGGCCGGAAGGTGGAACGCTTCCTGCTCTGACGAGTGGCCCGGAGCTGAGAGTCTCGCCACCACCATGAATTCGGAGGATCGCATGTCCGTCCACCGCACGCTCACCCCGCTCGTCCTGTTCGCCTTCGCGGCTGCAGCGGCGTTGAGCTGCAAGGATCCCTCGGCGACGGCCGCGCCCACGTTGCTGGCGGCTCGCTCCAATTTCAAAACGTCCACCGA
>DASPXJ010000184.1:0-17347 GCA_035637355.1 Gemmatimonadales bacterium | reverse complement strand
TGCGGTCGCTCCACTCGCGCGCTGGAAAATGATCCCGAGTAGCAACCCACCGGCGAGTGCGGCGACTCCCGTTAACGCGTGATACGTCCCGAATGCCGTCCCCCGGTGCCCCCCGGTCGCGGCGGATACGAGCGAACGCTCGGGGCTCTCAGTCAGCCCCGCGACGACACCGAGTGCGAGAAACAGCAGCCACGCGGCCGCGCGACTCGCGGCAAATGCCATCCCCGCCGCCAGCGCCACGTACGTGAGCCAGCCGATCCACATCGTGCGCGACGGACCGATCCGATCCGACAGCGCGCCGCCGATGAATGAGGTCGAGGACCGCACGACGTGCAGCGCCGCCCAGAGCAACGGCACGAGGGCAACCGCGATGCCTAATTGCTGCGCCCGAAGGATCATCAAGGTTTCGGGCATGCGGAGGAGATAGAAGAAGGCAATGGCAATGACGGCGGGGAAAAGGGGGCGGTAGGGGGCGGTAGGGGGCGGTAACGTGGCGGATGGTTCCTGAGCTCCTACCACCCCCTCCCGCCTCCTACCGCCCCTTACCGCCCACATCGCCAACACTAAGACGAGCACACCTGGAACGAGACTCGCAACAATCACTTTCCGCACGTCTGCACCGGTGGACAGCATCCACCACGCCACCAACGGCCCGATCACCGCGCCCACATGATCCAGCCCGCGCTGCAATCCGAACGCCCGCCCGCGGATCGGTTCCGCCGTCACATCGGCGATCAGCGCGTCACGGGGTGGAGTCCGCAACCCTTTGCCGAGGCGATCGACGACGCGCAGGCCGACGACCTGCCACGCCGCCGCGGTGGCCGCGATGATGGGCCGTACGGCGGCCGCGACGAAGTAGCCGATGACGATCAACGGCCCGCGGCGGGATGGCCGGTCGGCGAGACGGCCGGCGACGAGCTTTACGAGCGCGGCGGCGGCATCGGCGGCGCCGTCGAGCGCGCCCAGCGCCACGGCCCCGCCGCCCAGCACGCCGGTGACGAACGCCGGCAGCAGCGGGTACACCATCTCGCTCGCAAAATCGTTGAGCAGGGAGACCGCACCGAACAGCTTGACCTGCCGGGGGAGCGCTTGCCGATCACTCACCCAGGCCGAGTCCCCAGCGAATTAAGGTGACGGGCAGGCCGCCGTACGGGAGCACGGCGTCGTGAAATCCGCGCAGCGTAAAGCTGCCGCCCTTCGCTTTGCGGAAATCGTCACGCAACCGCAGCAGCTCGCGCCGGCCGACCGCATAGCACAACTGATACGCTGGCCAGGCGCAGTAGCGCCGCACCTCGGCCTCCGCGTTGCCACGCTCCACGTGCAGCTCATTCACCATCTGATCCACGGCCTGGTCGCGCGTCATGCCGCGCGTGTGCAGCCCTACGTCGAGCAAAATACGCATCGCGCGCCACAGCAGGTGCACGCGTTGGAAGAACAGCTCTTCATCCGATGCGTAGAACCCTTGCTCACCCATCATGTCTTCGCAGTACAGTGCCCACCCTTCGACGGTGAGGGGCGTCCAGAGGTTCTTACGAACATGAGACGGCAGCTCTTTGGCGATCACGAGCTGCAGATGATGGCCCGGATAGCCCTCGTGCAGCGCCGTCGCCGCGAGCTCGTAGCGGCAATGGTCGCGGAGGATGCGCTCCTGCTGCGCCGCCGGCAGGCGCGCGTCGGGCACGGTGACGTAGAACCAGCCGGTCCGGTCCCGGCTATACGCGCCGGGGCTGTCATATGCGGCGTACGGGATCACCGGCCGCATGAACGCCGGCGTCGGAATCACGCCCAGCGGCGCCTTGGGGATGGGCGCGAGCCGCCGCTCCGCCACGAAGTCGCGGGCGCGCGCCATCTCCTTCGCGTACGCCTCCACGAGCTCGTGCGGCGTCGGATGATCACCGCGGAGCTTGTCGACCAGCTCGGACCACGGCTTGCCACGCCCGTCCAGTCGCGCGGCGAGCCGCACGAGATCGGCCTCGATCTCCTCCTTCAGCCGCAGCCCATAACGCCACAGCTCCGGCGCCGTATCGCGCAACGCGTGTTGATAGTGCAGCAGGAAGTTGAACGCGTCTTCGCCGATGGCGAATTGCTCCGTCCCCATCTCAAGCCAGCGCTCGAGGTTCGAATCGAACTTGAAGAGCGCAGCGCTCGCCTGTTCAGCCGCGGCCGCGAGACGCGTGGCGTGCATCGGGGCCTGGGCACCGAGCGCGGCCGCCAGCTCTTTCACCAAGAGTCGCCCGCCTTCCGACATGCGCAGCGCCGTCTCGACGAAGACACGCACCGGTTCTTCCAGCGTCGCCTTGAGATCGTCGAGGAAATCGGGGATGTCCTCGAGCCGGCCGATGGCCGCGGCGGCTTTCTCGGCGGGCGTGCGATCGGCTGAGAGCAACAGGTGATGGAGGCCGCCGAGCAGGTGCGACAGCCAGAACTCCGGATTCTTCGCCTGCGGCTTCAGCTTCTCGAAGCGCCGCAGCGAGACGCGAATCTCGTTCAGCAGCGCGGTGCGGTCGATCTCCTCGTCGAGGTTGGCGGCACTCGCTTCCTCCAGGGCGGCCGCAAGCGACTTGAGCGCGGCGAGATGGGGCGCGAGCGCGCCGGGACTGAAGCGGCCGTAGCGGTCGTCGTGGCCCGGCACCCCCGCCTGCGTCGCGGCCACGGGGTCCATGTGCCAGTAGAGATCAAAAAACGACTTCTCGATGTCGCGGAAGCTCATGCGTTCAACAACCGATGGCACTCTTCGTCCGACAGCACGCGATCGGTGCGCTTGGCCGCATCGAACAACGTCCGGCAGGCCTCCTCATCGTTGGGATCGTAGCCGTGGTGCTCGAGCCAATACTTGACGTTGGACAGCCCGGACACGGGCGAGATCTCGATGCGCTGCTCGAAGCCGAATTCTTCCGCGGGCACCGAGCTGTACACCCGATCGGCGAGCCAGTTGTGGCCCTTTTTCTTGGCCTTGATGATCGCAGCCGCATGCACCCCGGTGCCGGTGCGAAACGCATCGGTCCCCACGACTGGGTAGTTCACCGGAATCGGCACGCCGACCGCATCCGCGACGAGCCGGCAGTACTCGGGCAGCTTGCGGATGTCGGCCTTGTGCGCGCCCAGCAGCTTCAGGTTCACGATCAGGAGGTCCATCTCGGCGTTGCCGACCCGTTCGCCGACACCGAGCGCCGTGGCATGGACGCGATCCACACCGGCCTCGATCGCGGCGAGACAGTTGATCAGGCCCATGCCCCGATCTCGGTGTCCGTGCCAATCGATTTTTACGTCGTTCTTTTTGACGATTTCATCTTGGACGAATTTCGCCAACGCCCGTACGCCGTCCGGCGTTGCATGTCCCACCGTGTCGGCCAGGCAGATTCGTCCCGCTCCGCAGGCGATCGCAGCCCCGTACAGCGCTTTCAGCGTCTCCGGCCGGGCCCGGGTCGTGTCTTCCGTGACGTACATGACGGGCAGGCCGTGCTTCACGGCGTAGGTCACCGCCTCTTCGGATGCCTTGAGGATGCGATCGAGCGTCCAGTCTTCCGCGTACTGGCGAATCGGCGACGAGCCGATGAACGTCGCCGCCTCGATCTTGATGCCTACCTCATCGGAGACACGCACGATGGGCTCGACGTCGGCAACCACGGTGCGGGCGGCGCAGTTAGGCGCAATCGGCAGCTTTTGGTCGCGGATCTCGAGGGCGAGCGCGCGCACCTGATCCACGACACGCGGGCCGGCGCCCGGTAATCCGATGTCGGCGGCGACGATGCCGAGGTCCGCCATCAGGTGCAGCAGACGCTTTTTGACGTCGAGGGAGGGATCGGTGACCGAGGGCGACTGCAGCCCGTCGCGCAACGTCTCGTCGTTGAGATCTACACGCGCGCGCGTCCAGTCGAAGCCGCCGTTGGGTCCGCCCGCGCTGTTCCAATCGTAGATAAGCTGCCGCTCCTCCATGGGTCTAGTGTCGCGTACGCGGTAGTCCAGGTCAAGTTGCGACCGCGCCACACGACATCATAGTTTGACCTCCATGCCGGAAACCATGGACGCGCTGCTGACGCACGATCGCATGCGCAGCGCCCGCGCGCACATCGAACGCTCCGACGAGGCGACGCTCGCCCGCCAGGCGGCGCTGTCGGCGATCCCCGCGCCCACCGGGGCGGAGCGGGCACGCGGCGCGCGCGTCGCGGAAATGTTCGGTGCGGCGGGGTTGGAAAACGTGACAATCGATGACGTCGGGAATGTGCGGGGATGGCACGGAGGGGCACGACATGTCGTGCCCCTACAAGACGGGTGCGTGGTTCTGTCGGCCCATCTGGACACCGTGTTTGGCCCCGATCTCGACGTGTCGGTGGCGCGCCGCGGGACGCGCCTCGAAGGTCCAGGAATCGCCGACAATGCCCGCGGCCTCGCAGCGCTCGTCACCATCGCCGAGGCACTCGTACGCGCGCGGGTCGCGACCCGGCGGCCGGTGCTGTTTGCCGCCACCGTCGGCGAGGAGGGATCGGGCGATTTGCGTGGTGTGAGATACCTGTTAAACGATCATGTAGGCGCACGACATGTCGTGCCCCTACAAACGGATGCACCCGTTCCAATCCGTCCCCATGCATTCATCGCGCTGGATGGCGCCGGCATCGAGCGCATCGTGCACCGCGCGCTCGGCGCCCGGCGCTATCGCGTGACGTTCCATGGCCCCGGTGGCCACTCGTGGGCGGCCTTTGGCATCGCCAATCCTGCCAACGCGGTCGGTCGCGCGGTCGCCCGTCTCGCCGAACACCCCACGCACAACGCACCACGCACCACGTGTGCAGTCGTGCGACTGGGGGGCGGCACCAGTCTCAACTGCATCCCACAAGAGGCATGGTTCGATGTGGACCTCCGCAGCGAAGAGCCGCGCGCACTCGAGCGGCTCGACGCAGCGGTCCGCCACGCTCTGACCGAGTCGCTGGACGAAGAGAACCGCCGGCGGCTGCCCGCGACCGCGCCGCTGACGATCGAGGTCCGGCGGGTGGGTGATCGCCCGTCCGGACTGACTCCGCGCGCGCATCCCCTGGTGCAGACCGCCGTCGCCGCTACCCGTGCCGTGGGCCACGCGCACCAGCTCGCGTGTGCGTCGACCGACGCCAACGTGCCGATCGCGCTTGGCGTACCGGCCGTGGCGCTGGGCGCCGGCGGGCGGGCGGGCAATGCCCACCTCCCCACCGAGTGGTATGAAAACGACAAGGGCGCGCTCGGCATCGTGCGCGCCCTGCTCGTCACCGCGGCGATGGCCGAGGCGGTCGCCTAAGCGGGCACCAGCTCCAGCAGCGTAATCTCGGGCGGCGCGCCGAGTCGCAGCGGCGGGCCCCAATAGCCGGTGCCGCGACTGACGTACAACCACATCGACTCGAGCCGATGCAGCCCCGCGACGAACGGCTGAAACAGCCGGACGAGCAGATTGAACGGGAAATACTGGCCGCCGTGTGTGTGTCCGGAAAGCTGGAGGTCGTAGCCGGCCGCCTGCGCGGCGAACGCGCTGCGCGGTTGGTGGGCGAGCAGCACGCGCACGTCGCTCGGTGCGGCACCGGCGACCGCGGCAGCCGGATCGGAGGACGCCGAGAGATCGTTGACACCCGCAACCAGCAGGCGGCCCGTGCCGCGCACTACGACGCGATGCTCGTTCGAAAGTACGGCGATGCCCAGGCGTTCCAGCTCGTTAGTCCAGCCGCGGACGTCCCAGTAGTACTCGTGATTCCCCGTCACGAAGTACGCTCCGTGCGGTGCCCGGAGGCGCCCGAGCGGCGCGACATGCTCGCGCAACTCCGGAACCAGTCCATCCGCGACGTCGCCTGTGACTGCGACGAGGTCGGGCCGCAAAGCGTTGGCGCGATCCACCACGGCATCCACGAAGCGGCGGCGGATTGTGGGCCCGATATGGAGGTCGCTGAGCTGAAGAATGCGAAATCCCGCGAGGTCGCTGGGGAGATCGGCAATGGGCACGGTCACGCGCACGATACGCGGCCGCCGTGCGAGTATCATCCCCACCAGCGTGAGGAACGCAGCTCCGCTCAGCACTGCGAGCACCACCGTCGCCGTAGCGGGGAGCCGCAGCAGATCGGTGGCAACGAAGGAGACGATCAGTAGCGACGACAGTCCCATCGACGAATACGCGGCCCAGTCCAGGACCCGCGCGAGCGGGCCGCGGTTAACGCCCTCGCCTACCTCGCGACGCGCCGTGACGAGCGCGACGAGCGGCAGCCAGGCCACCAGCAGCACGGCCGCCCAGGCAAGCACCCGCGCCACCCCGGCGATCGGGGCGGGACCGAGCAGGTGCGCGCCGACGTAGAGATGGAGCAACGTCCAGAGCCCGCCCACGACCCCCAACCGGACAACGAGCTGGTTCTTGGTCAATGCGCCGCTCCGGCTCCTGGCATGCCTCGGCTGCGATGCATCAGGAGCAATAACGGCAAGGACAGCACGAACGCCGCCCCGAACAGCAGGAACAGCTGCTCGAACGACAGCATCATCGCCTGGCGGGTGACGATACCGTTCAAGAACCCGATCGCTTTGGTTTGTGCCAGCGCGGGGAGCTCCCCCCGGCCGATCAGCGTCTGTGTGATCGCGGCGAGCCGCTCCCGGGTCGCTTCAGCGTACGGCGTCACATTCGCGGCGAGATCGGCGCGATGAATCGCCGTGAAGCGCTGCAGCAACGTCGCCGAGAGCGCGATCCCCACGCTGCCGCCCAGCTGCCGCATCAGGTTGAACAACCCCGTGCCGTTGGGAATCTTCGACATCGGCAGATCGGCGAGCGCGAGGTTCGTCAGCGGCACGAAGATCAGGCCCAGCCCGACGCCACGGAAGATCAGCGGCCAGAAGAAGTCGGACATGCCACTTTCCGTCGTGAAATGCGCGTGCTTCCACATCGAGAGCGCGAAGATCCCCACGCCCGCCGCGATCGATAATCGTGCGTCGAATTTCCCCTGCAGCCGGCCCATGAACGCCATGGTGAACGCGCTGGCGAGCGCGCCGGGCAGAATCACCAGACCCGTCTGATTCGCGGTGAAGTTCCGCACGTTCTGGAGATAGACGGGCAGGACGAACACGGTCGCGTAGAGACACACCCCGAGCACGAGGCCGAAGACGACCCCCACCGCCAGCTGGCGGCTCTTGAGGATGCGCAGATCGACCACCGGCTGTTCGGTGCGCAACTCGTGCCAGATGAACGAGATCAGCGCGATCGCGCTCGTGATCCCGAGCAGCCGCACTTCACCGGAGGAGAACCAATCGAGCCGTTCACCACGCTCGAGCATCGTCTGCAGCGAGCCGATGCCCACCGCCAAGAGTCCCAGGCCGAGAAAGTCGACGCGGTCCGCGCGCTCCTGGTGCCGCGAGTCGGTGATGAACGACATCGTCAGCGCCAGCGCCAGCATGCCGAACGGAATGTTGATATAGAAGATCCACGGCCAGCCGTACATATCCGTGATCCAGCCGCCCACGGTCGGTCCGAGCGTCGGGCCGACCATCACGCCGACGCCGAAGATCGCCATCGCGGTGCCGTACTCTTCGCGCGGGAACTCTTCGTACAGGATGGCTTGTGACGTGGACAGCAATGCCCCGCCGCCCAGGCCCTGCACGATGCGCCAGAACACCAGCGCGCTGAGCGACCCGGCATTGCCGCACATGAAAGACGCCAGCGTAAACAACGCGATCGAGCCGGCGAAATAGCGGCGGCGCCCGAAGTAGGCCGAGAGCCAGCCGGTGATCGGCAACACGATCACGTTGGCGACGATGTAGCCCGTCGAGACCCACGCGATCTGGTCGAGCGTCGCGCCCAGGTTTCCCATCATGTGCGGGATCGCGACGTTCACGATGCTGGTGTCGAGCAGCTCCAGCACCGAAGCGAGCGAGACCGTGATCGCGATCAGGTACTTGTACTTGTACCGATCGGGCGCAAGGGTCAGCGGTAGCGCGGCGGCCGTCATCGTCCTAACGCGTCTTGATTGTCGCGACGACGCTCATCCCGGGCCGCAGCACGTGCGCGAGATCCACGGCACCGTCCAGGTGAATCCGGACCGGAATCCGCTGGACCACCTTGGTGAAGTTGCCGGTGGCGTTGTCGGGCGGCAGCAGCGAGAACTTCGCGCCCGTCGCCGGCGACAGACTCTCGACGTGACCGCGGAAATGCACGCCCTTGTAGGCGTCCACCGTGATATCGGCGGAGTCGCCGGGCGTCACGTCCGCCGTCTCGGTTTCCTTGAGATTCGCCGTCACCCACACGTCTTCGAGCGGGACGACGGTCATCAGCGGCTGGCCGGGCTGCACGAGCTGGCCCAGCTCCACCGTCTTCTTGGAGACGACGCCGGCGGATGGGGTGATGATCCGCGTGTAGGAGAGCTGCAGCGCCGCCTGATCGCGAGCGGCGCGGGCCGACGCCACGCGCGCATCAGCACCCACGAGCGCGGCCTGCGCCGCCGCGAGCTGCGCGTCCGCCGCCGTGGCCGCCGCGCGTGCCGCGTCGAGCTGCTGCTGGCTGACGACGTTCTGGACCGCGAGCGGCTCGATGCGGGCGAGGTCGGCGTTGGCCTTGAGGGCGTTCGCTTGTGCCTGCGCGACCGCGGCCTCCGCCTGCCCCACGCGCGTCCGGCTGCTCACCGTGGCGAGCAGTGCCGCGAGATCGGCTTCGGTTTGCTGCAGCCGCGCCCGGAAGTCGCGGTCATCGAGCACGACCAGCGTATCTCCCGCCTTCACCGACTGATTCTCGGCGACGCGCACCTCGGCGACGTAGCCACCGACCTTGGGGAGCACCGGCACGATGTGCCCATCGACCTGGGCATTGTCGGTCGAGACGTGCGAGCGGCCGAACCACCATTTGCGCGCGCCGATGATCAGCAGGCCGAGCAGGATCACCCCCATGATCATGAACACGGTCCGCCGCGAGCTCTTGGGCTTGGCCGCAACAGCGCCCCGAGGACTCGGGGCCGGTGCGGGCCGTGCGTGAGAGTCTGTTTTCGGTTCCATCGTCGTAGCCATTTTGTCCTGTTCCTTAATGCAGGGTCCGCGCGCTGCCCACCGAGCGGGCTAACGCAATCCGCGCCGATACGGCCGCAAAACGCGCATCGATGTCCGCGTCACGGGCGCGGAGCAATGATTCCTGTGCCGTGATCACTTCGATGTTGCCAACCACACCGGCCTTGAACCGCTGGCGTGCCTGTGACACTTCCTCCGTCGCGAGCTGGATCCGCTCTGTGGCGACCGCCTGCTGCGCGCTCGCCGAGCGGAGATCGAGCAGCGCGGCGTCCACGTCCGCTGTGACCTGCTGACGCAGGTCCGTGGCGCGCACGTCCGACTCCCGGACGACGGCCTGCTGCTCCGCCAGGCGCCCTTCGCGCCGGAAACCATCGAGAATGGGCAGCGTGACCTGCACGGCGACCTGCCGCGTGCTGAGGGCCGTCGGCAGGGCAATGCCGCTCAACCCATAGTCCGCTTCCAGCTCCAGGCGAGGCAACCGCTCCCTGGCGATGGCGGATGCCGACGTGCGGGCCGCGGCGGCGCGCGACACCTCTGCCGCGAGATCGGGCCGCGCGGTGACGGCCTGCGTCACCGCGGCGTTGCGATCGGCCGGAACGTCCGCTGCGCCAAGCTGCGCATTCAGCGTATCGGTGAGTACGATCGGCGTGGCGGGATCGAGGCCGAGGGCGCGCGCGAGATCGATCTTGGCGCGATCGAGCTGGTTCGCCGCAACGATCAACCGTCCGGCAGCCTCGGCGAGCTGCGTCTTCGCGCGGGTGACGTCGATCGCCGCGCTGACGCCCGCCTGCTGTTGCGCCACAGCGAGGCCGACGAGTTCGCCGGCGAGCGCTGAGTCCGCCTGTCGTGCGTTCACGACCGCCTGCGCCCGCGACGCGCGCGCGTATGCCTGGGCGACGGTCTGAGCGCTGGCCTCGACGACGGCCGAGCGCTCCGCGCCGGCAGCCGAGGCCTGGCTCTTCGCGGCACTCACGCGCCCCAGATTCGAGAAGTCGAACAGCGTCTGCGTGAGGCGTACGCGGCCGTCATAGGCATCGAATGGGCCGATGATCCGCGGTACGCCGGGAAAGGACAGACCCTGCGCCTGCGTATTGAACGTGCGGCTCAACCAGAAGCCGGACAGCGACAGGTTCGGCAGGAGGCCCGAGCGCACCTGACGCACGCGTGCGGATGCGGCATCGGCGCGGAATCCGGCGATCGCGACGGACGGCGGCGCCGCCTGCGTCTGGCCGGTGGCCTGACGAACCGCGTCGGCAAACGAGAGGCGCAACGGTGCAGGCGTTTGAGCCTGGAGCAAATCTGCGCTAATCAGCGCGAGAATCAGTGTGATCTGTGGCAATGCCATGGAGATAGAGATCGATGTGAGTGTCGAGGTATTTGGCGACGTCGAAGCCTTCAGGCATGCACGCGGCGAACGCTTTGCGCGCGACGACGGCATGCATCAGCGGCGCCATCGCGAGCTTCGTGGCGACCGGCACGTCCACCTTGCGGAACTCGCCGGCCTTGATACCCCGTTCCAACACGCCACCCATCAGGCGATGGCCGCGCGTGACGACTTCCTCGTAGTAGAAACGGGCGAGCTGGGGGAAATTGCGGGCTTCCGCGATCATGAGACGCGGAATGCCCGAGAGCGACGTGTCACCCACCAGCCGGAAATACTCGCGGATCAGCTGCTCGAAGAGGTCCCGCGCGCTGCCGGTGAAAGACTTGGCGAGGGCCTCGCCCTGCTCGATGACGGGGACGATCGTCTCACGCACCAGCGCCTTGAACAGCGCTTCTTTGTTCTCGAAGTAGAGGTAGATCGTGCCCTTGGTAACGCCGGCGCGGCGGGCGACATCCTCGAGCTTCGTGGCAGCGAACCCGCGGTCGGCAAAGACTTCAAGCGCCGCCGAGATGATCTCTTCAGGACGGGCGTTCTTGCGCCGGCGCCAACGGGGTTTTGCGACTGTGTGCGGCATTGCGAGCTCCAAAGTTATTAACTGAACGGTCAGTAAGTAACTTTAGGTTCCCGCCGCCGTCAACCCCTCCGCCGGTAGTAGAGGATCAGATCGGTGCTGGGTGGAACGGTACCGAGCTGCCGCAGCAACGTCACGATCTGGCCCCGATGGTAGGAGGAATGATTGATGAAGTGCCGAAACATCTGGCGGAACGTATGCATGTATTCGCCGCCGCTGGAAGGCTTTACGAGCCGCGTCTTTTCCAGGTCACCGTCGGTCAGCCCCAACACGAACGTGTCCCGCTCCCCCTCCACCGCGTCCCAGCGCCTGCGGACATCGGCCAGCGACTGCAGATCGGTTCCCTGTGGAACGGCGGGATTCGGCTTGCCGACCCAGCGATGCAGCCACAGCTGCTCGGCCCACACGATGTGGCACAGCGTGCCATGCACGCCGCCGTAGCTGCTGTGGAGATCGCGGAAGTACTGCTCCTCGGGAAGCTGGGCGACCGCAGCGAAGATCGTGCGGTTCGCCCAGGCGTTGTACTCGAACAGCTCGAGGAATTCGTTCACACGGGTTAGCGGGCCGCGGCGATCTCTCCCGCATCCATCACGGAGTCTTTGACCTGGCGGCCTTCGATCCGCTGCTGGTCTCCCACGACCGAGCCTTCCACCGTGGCCTTTCTTACCTGGACGCCCTTGCCGAGGATGCTGTTGCGGATGGTGCTGCCCTCGATGGCGCTCCCGGCCTCGATGGCGACGTTCGGTCCGACACTCGAGTCCTCGAGCGTGACGCCGTCCTCGATGTATACCGGCTCGATGATTTTGACGCCCGCCGGGACCTTGGCGGGAGGGGGCCGCTTGCCGCGCCCATGTTCGAGCAGGTGCTGGTTCGTCTCGAGCAGCGTGTCGACCTTGCCGCAGTCGTACCAGCCGCCCACTTCGCTGACGAAGAGTTTTTTTCCGTGGTCCACCATGTACTGGAATGCGTCCGTGAGATAGAACTCCCCGCCTTTCCCGGGTGGGCTCTTCAACACGTGCTCGATCCCGTCGAACAACGAGCGCCAATCCTTCACGTATTGCAGACCGATATTGGCGCGCCGGGAAATCGGCGTGCTCGGCTTCTCGACGATCTTCGTCATGTAGCCTTGCTTGTCGGTCACCACCACGCCGAACCGCTGGTAGTCCTCCACTTCTTTCGTCCAGATGATGCCGTCCGCCTTCGTTGTCTGGACGATGGAAAGATCGGCGTCGAATAACGTGTCCACGAAGATGACGATCACGGGCCCGTCGACATGCGGCCGGGCCAGGTTCACGGCGCCGGCCGTGCCGTCGAGCACCTTCTGCTCGATGAAGCGCGCCGGGATGTCGTAGTGCTTGCGGACGTATGCCTCGACCTTCTCCTTCAGATGTCCCGTGATGATGATCAGCTCGTCGAGCTGTCCCGCGCGCCGCAGGGCATCCATCACGTAGTCCATTACGGGGCGGCCGCCGACGTTCACGAGCGGCTTGGGAACGCGCTTCGTCAGCGGCAGCAGCCGCGTGCCCTTTCCCGCCATCGGCATGATGACCTTCATGGCACCCGTCCGTAGCGATCCTTGAGCCGCACGACGTCGTCGAGCTCCGGCGTCGATGCCTCGAGCAGATCGGTCACCACGACGGCCTCGAACTGATGGATCTGTTTGGGGGGAATGTGAAACGCCTCGCCGGCGCGCACGCGACGCTCGATCAGCGTCTCGCCCTGCTGGATCCGCAGGATGATCTCGCCCGAGAGCACGTAGATCGACTCATCCTTCTTGTTGTGATACTGCAGCGAGAGCACGTGACCGGGCTCGATATGCAGGATCTTGCCGACGTAGCGGTCGGCCTTGGCCCAGATGAGCTCGTGGCCCCACGGTTTCTCGACGCGGTACGGCACAGGGGGCGGACTCACGCGAGCCGCAGTTTCAACGACGAGGGGATCGTCACGCATGCCGTCACACATACCCCGCACCCGACGCACCCCTCCGGCTTGAGGACCGGATGGCCACGGTCATCCAAGGCGAGCGCTCGCTCGCCCACCGGACAGGCCCGCGCACACACGCCGCATTCGGCGCCCTGAAACGTGATGCAGCGCTGCGGGTCGAGCTCGAGGATGCCCATGTGCACCGATTCCCACGGGACGCGCGTCAGGGCGCCGGTCTCGCACGCAGCGGCACACGGCATGTCTTCGCACACGATGCACGCCCGCGCCGCCGGATCGATGTAGGGCGTTCCGGCGGCGAGGCCGCCGTCGTTCGCCGGCATCTTGAGAATCGCATGCACGGGACAGACGTCGATGCAATCGCCGCAGCGCGTGCACGCCGCGACGAACGCCACCTCCGGGGCCGCACCCGGCGGCCGGAACCAGCGCTTCGGCGCGACGCGCTCCTCCGTCCGCCGGGCCACCTCGTGCAGCAGGCGACCGATCGTGTCCTGGAAAAACGCGCGGCGCTCGTTCAAAAGCTCGGCTCCAGACTCACTTGCCAGCGGAAATGCAGCCGGCCGTCGCGGACGGAACTGCCGTCCGCCGCGAAGTCCCAGCGATTGACGACCAATGGCATCTCGAATCGCATGGTCCACCTAAGATCGTTGATGCTGTGTCGCGTCACCACACCCACGCCGCCGTCGTACAGCGTCGTGTACGACTGGCTCGCGGGGACCGGCGGGATCGCGCGAGGATCGACGATGCCGGCGTCGGCGAAGGCTTCGAGCGCGACGCTCTTGTAGAGGGTCTTGGTGCCCTCGAGGTTCAGTGCGACCGCCCAGCGACCGCCGAGGTCGGGACGAAAGCCGCGCAGATTCGCGTCCCCTGGGGCATGGTAGTGGAAATCGGGCCGGACGAACAGCGCACCGCGGCTCCTTAATAGAGGATTGCTGAACGTCTCGTACGGGTCAGCGCCGCCGAGCATGATCCGCCGCTGCAGCGGCGGGACGTGCTGCGCGAGGTAGGCTCCGCCGAAGAGTCGAGCGCCCAGCGTCGTTTTCAATATGAACGGCGTGCGCAGACTCACTGCGCCGGTGGCCCGCCCGAAGCCTTCCACGTCGTAGCGATTGGCTGCCTGGACGCCGGGACCGGGATTGCGATACACCAGCCCACCCCGCAGCGCGACTCGCGCCTTCCACAGCTTGGAGCCCCGCTGGGGGGGGCTCGTGACGGACGCCCAGGGTCCGGCCTCGATCGTGCCGGCGTCGTCCCACAGCCGCCGGTCCACGTAGCCGAGGTCGCTCACCGCCATCCAGATCGCGTCGAAGCCGGCGTGCCGGTCTGGGCCAACTCCCAAATGCTCGGCGAGTGACCGATCAGCGTGCAGGGCAATCCCGGTTCTGCCCTCGACACTCCAGAAGGCGGCGCTGGCGTCGGTGCGAGGCATCGGATGACTGACGGGATTGCCGAATCGGGCGTACCAGCCGAAGCGGTGTGTCGCGTCGGGATCGAGCCCGTAGGAGAGCAGGCCCACATGCTTTTCAAACCGGCCGAGATAGTTCGTTCGCGAGCGTAAGCCGCCGGTCCAGCCGCCGTAGTTGTTGTACCACATGAGCGGGAGAAGACTGTGGACCATCCCATCGCGGCGAGCCTCCTCATGCGTGGGGTTGTCCAGACGCGTATGCTCGTTCCCTTCCCTGCTCCCGAACCATCCCCGCTTCTCGTGGTTGTTCAGCGCATTCCAGTCATGCGCCCGCTGGCGCGGATCGAGAATCAGGCGCCCCGGCTCGCTATCGGTCACGAATTGCACACGCTCGCTCAGCGGCTCGCCGCTCGATCGGGCGTAGATCCTCTTCTTGTCGCCGATTTCGATCGGCATCCAGCCGTCGCCTTGACGACTGATGCTGACGGCCGTCAGCCATCGGCCATCAGCAAGGCGGCGTCGCTCGACCTTATCCAGTCGATAATCGATCAGTGGCGTGCTATGCAGCCATTGGGCAAAGAGCCAGCGCAGGTCCTGACGCGACACTTCCTCGGCGACACTCCGGAAGGCGTTCTCATCGACGTGCTTCAGACGCCAGCGCGTGTAGTACGTGCGCAGGATCTGCCGCATCACGTCATCGCCCACGACGTAACGCAGCTGCTCGAAAAACAGCTGCGCCTTGTCGTAGATCATCGTGTTGTACGTCTGGAAATCGCGATAGTGCTCGCTGACCATCGACACCGGCTCGCTCCAGCGATCCAGGTCCCAGAGCAGGATGTCTGCTTCGATGCCCGGATACGCGGACCCCTGGCCGTGCGCCTCGAAGAACCAGCCGGTCTGGAAGCTCGTGAATCCTTCGTCCAGCCATCCCTCGCGCCACTCGTTGTTCGCGAGGATGCCCATCGTGTAGTTGTGGCCCAGCTCGTGGACGATGAGGCCGAGGCCGGCGCTGCCGTCCATGATCATCATCGGGAATTCGGTGCCGCCCCCTTCGATGCGATGCACGTTCGTGATCTGCGGCCACGCGAACTTCCCGTAGAGAGAATCGAGCCACGCGAGCGCCAGCTGCGTGCGTCCGACGGCAATGCCCTTCCCCCACGTCACGCTGTCGCCGGGCTGATAGAGGACCCGCACCACGATGTCCTTGTAGCGGCCTTCCTCGTAGCGGTAATCGGGATTGAGCGAGAACGCGAAATGATGGACCGAATCGGCGTAGAAGCGAACGCACTTGCGACCCGGAGCCACGCCGCAATGGCTATCGGGGGGTGTTCGCCCGATACTCGATAGCGGATACCAGTTTCGCTGATAATCGATGGGCGAACCGGGTGTCGCATTGGCACGTGCCCATCCCGGATCACCGCTGATCGGCACACCCGTCGCGCCAACCACCTGGTCGGAAGCCAGATCGAGCATCACGTCGTAGCTCGCGAACTCGCCGTAGAACTCCCCGGCCGGATAGAGTGGATGGTCTTCCCACCCGTACTTGTCGTACACCACGACTTTCGGATACCACTGCGCGAAGTCGAAGCGCCGGCCCCGCCGTCCTTGCCGCCGCGGCAGCGTCGAGGGGCGCGCCTGCCACGTGACGTCGACGACGCATGAATCGCCGGGCGCCAGTGCGCGCGGCAATCGCCAGTGCGCGATCGTGGAGTCGGGCGCGTACGGGTAATCCGGCGCGCGGTGCTCACCCATCACCATTGCCGCCGTGATCCGCTCGAACGCGTAGTCGGGATCCTTCATGTGTTGAAAGCGCACGCGGCCTTCGGCGGAGTCGGCCGCGGCCCAGCGCGAGCCCGGGCGGAACGCGTTGAGGTACTGGTGGACGTAAAAGTCGCGCAGCGTATCGGGCGACTGATTCACATAGCGGATGGACACATGGCCGCGCAGTACGCCGCTTGGCTCGTCGAGCGAGGCGTCGATCGCATACGCGACCCGCTGTTGCCAGTAGGTCGAATCGGGTGCCAGGAGAGTGAGGAGGAGAAGCAACATCGGCCCGTGAATCTCGCGTCTTTCAGTGCCGTGTCGCAAGGAAAGGACGGTAGTCCGGACGCGCGTGCCACCACTATGAGCCTTCACTCTTACCAGGAGGGCTCATGGTATTCCGTATTTTTGCCGTTGGCGCGTTGCTGCTCGGGGCCGGTGCGGTCGGTTGCGACGACCGCACGCCCGTCAGCGCGCCCGCGGGGCCGGTCGGTGCGGCCGCGGCGGTCACGACCTCGCCCCAGCGGCCCGAGGCGCTCGCCCGCATGGTTGCGAAGGGGCTCAAGAACGCCGCATTCCGCGCGTATCTGAAAGCACAGCTCGACGCCTCACCCTATGGCGAGCACAAGCTGCAGTTCGAAACGTTCCTCGCCGCGAACAGCGGCCGGGCGCTGCGCGAAATCGCCGCCGAGAACGCTACGACCAAGGATGGCCTTGCCGAGCAGGCGAAAACCGCCATCGCGCTCGAGGTCTACTTCCCCGTCGCCGCGCATCGGGCGGCGTGGACCGGCGATGAGCAGGTGCTCGTGGCGACGGCGTTGACCGACGACGACCCGCCGATCGCGTTCGATCCCGACGGCGGGCGCCACGTGCTCGACCCCAAGACGCCGCCGGCGACTCCCGTCCTCGCGCTCGTGCCGGTGGAGACTGACTTCTCGGTCGTCCCGGCACGACAGATGTGCCTCGAGGAGTGTGATACCGGCGGCGGGGTGATCGGCGAGACGCCGCCGCCCCCTGGCCTATACATGACCAAAAGCCATTTCGTACAAGACTTTGAAGGCTGGTTGAAGGGGTCACCCGAATTTGAGGTACAGATCCTGGGCCAAAAGGGCGCTACGGACTCGTTGATTTCATACCAGTGCGCCGGAGAGCATGCCGGTGGGCCGTACACGTTCGATCAGAACGATCTGGATTGGTCCGGGCAGGTGCTGCTGTTTTCCAAGCAACAGCTCGATACGTACAACGCGGCGCATCCGAATTCCAATATCCGCGTGTTTGTGGTCGAGGATGACGACACGGC
>DASPXJ010000183.1:0-11837 GCA_035637355.1 Gemmatimonadales bacterium | reverse complement strand
GATCTCGCGCGTCTTGCCCGGGCTGCGCGTGCCGACCAGCAGCTTCATCCGCCGCGACGCAGCTTCGTCAGCAATCCGGTCGTCGATCGGTCCGTGACGAGCGGCACGCGCACGACGCGCCCACCCCACCCCTGCACCTCTGTCGCTCCCACGATGGCCTCCGGCGCATAGTCGGCACCCTTGACGAGCACATCGGGCTTGAGCCGGCGGATCAGCTCGAGCGGCGTGTCTTCGTCGAAGAGCACGACGCAGTCCACCGCCGCCAGCGCCGCCACCAGCCGCGCGCGCTCCGCCTCCGCGACGACGGGGCGATCGGGCCCCTTCCCGAGGCGCCGCGCGGAGGCGTCGCGATTCACGCCGACGATCAACGCATCGCCCTCGGCACGTGCCGCCTCGAGCAGCGCGACGTGCCCGGTGTGGAGCAGATCAAAGACGCCGTTGGTGAAAACGACCCGGCCCTGGGTGGCGCGCCAGCTCGCGGCGGCCTCGAGCGTACGGACCTTCGCGGCCGTGTTCAGAGCGGCTGCGAGGCTCGGGGGTGGAAGGAGAAGCTGTGATTGAAGAACGGCAGCGACACCGATTCGCTGTAGCGCGTCTCGATCACGATCTCGCGCGGTGAGGCGGTGTGCCGGATGACCAGATTGGACCCTGCCGCCTCGGGCAGGCCGATCTCCTCGATGGCGGCCTGGATGCGGCGACGAATCGTCCCATCGTCGAGTCCGGACGCGATGCGTGTTTCCGTCTGCATTTCGTCGAGCAACCGATAGTAGCGGAAATACACCTCGCCGATGTTGACGCCGTAATAGAGCACGGCGACGAAAATGAGCAACGAGAAGAGACAGCCACTGGAGCTGGCGCCGCGCCGCGAGAGCGTCACCATTGCGACTGCGCACCGTCGACGATGTTGGTGACGAGTTTGTCCAGGGCGATCCGGCGCCCGGCGAGCTCCTGCCCCGGATCGTAGTCGCCGTCCACCAGCACCGAGCTCTTCCAGATGGTGGTGCCCTCACGCTGGTTGGTGATCTCCACCTCGACGGTGAGCTGCACCTTGCGCTTGGTCACCACGAGCTGGCCGGTCCCGGGCTGCAGCGACACCGGGACGTCGGGATCGTAGCGCACGATGCGGCCCCGCACGATCGCATCGGCCTTTGGTTGCGGCGCGACCCGCAAGCCGAGGCGTCCTTCGAAGGCCTGTTGCACGGCGTCGTTGACCTGCTGCGTCAGCGCAGGCTCGGGCGTGTCGTTGTCGAAGGGGATGATCGCGACCGTTTTGACGTTCGGGAGCGTGCCACCCTGAAAGCCGTACGGACAGCCGGCGAGCAACAGGCCGGCCGTCGCGCTACCGGCGACTGCGCCACATAGCCGGCGGAATGATCGCCGCGGTATCCAGCGCCACCACGGTAAGCTCAAAGCGACCCGAAGCCTCCGGAAAGTCGACGCGGGCGCTCACTGGGCGGGGGGAAAGCGCCGATGCGTCGAGTTGAGACCGGCTCCGCGCCACTACTGTACCACGCTGCCGCCACTCGGCTTCCAGCAGGGACCCGCGACCCGCGCTGTCCGTCACGACATAGTCGAGCGTGTCGTCGCGCTGCACGAACCGCCACACGACGCGCCGCTGCTGCCGCAGCGAGTCCTCGAGCTGCGCGCCGAACACCGCTGCATCGTCCGCGGGCGGCCGCACCATACCGAACGCCGCCCACAACATCGGAATCGCGGGGACGAGCGACCGGAAATTCTTCGCCGGGTCCGCCCACAGCACGGAGTCGCCGATGACGACCGCCGCGCCGCTGCCGAAGCCCAACGGCCCCGCGTAATCGAAGCGCAGCGAGTCGGGCGGTACAATCCGCGCGGTGCCCCGCCCCGCGTACTTCACCTGCTCGTCCTGATAGCGCCAGCGAAATCGAATCAGCGTGGCTGCGCGAGGCAGCGTCGTCCGGGTCCACAACGTCGCGCTATCGCGGTTGGCGGGCGCCACAGCCATCGGGACGAGCGGCGGTGGTACGTGGTGCCCCGGACAGGCCGCGAGCAACGCACCGGCGCCAATGTAGGAAAGGGCACGCAGCGGGTCAAGCGAAACGCGTTGTCCCCTCAATAGTTAAACCCAAAAAAGAAGTCTACAAAGCGGCGGCCGCGCGTGCTCTGCGGCAGCCCGTACAAGTCGACATCGGACGTCGCAAGCCGGTACCCGACATCGAGCCGCAGCACCAGCGGCGGCCCGATCGGCATCCGCAATCCCAGTCCGCTCGAGCCGAGCACGCCGCGGCGCGTCGTCGTCTTGGACCACGCCCGGCCGTAGTCGAGGAAGAACGCGCCCTGCACGCCGGGAAAGCGTGCGGCTCCGAACGGAAAGCCGATCGTGAGAAAGTCGGTGATCGGAAAGCGGTACTCCGCGTTGACGAGCCAGGCCCGCGTGCCCGACACGTAGCCATACCGCGGATAGCCGCGCAGCCCCCACGAACCGCCGATGCTGAGATGGCGCGGGCGCTCGCCGCCGGACGCGTAGCCCTGGACGCGCAGCGCCACGGCGCTGTGCAGCGACATCCGCAGATACTTGCGCACGTCCGCCGACACGAGCCACGAGTCGAACCGGCCATGCGTCAGGTCGTTCACCAAACCGGTGGTGAGGTTGTAGCGCTCGCCGTCGATCGGTCCCGTGGGCAACCACAGCGTGTTGTCCTTCACGTACGTCAGATAGTTCGACGCCAGCCAACCGACGCGGCGCGGCTCATCGACGTCTTCCGACTCGAGGTCGAACCGATCGGAGTGCTCGAGCCGGTACTCGCCGACGATGCGGCGGAAGCGCGTGAACGGATAGCGCACCTGGGCGAATGCGCCGTACGACCGCTCCTCGAACAGCGTGCTGAAATCACCTTCATAGTAGAGGCCGCGCTGGCGAAACGCCCCGACGCCCCAGTTGATGCGGCGCGACTGATTCAGATAGAAGGCGGAGCCGCTGAAGTTGTCGAGCAGACTGCCGTACCCGGCGCTCTGGAACGAGGAGAGCGTGAGAAAGACGAGGTGATCGGACAGGAGGTCGCTGAACACGAACACGGCACCCTGTACCGAGCCCAGCCCCGGCGCGACGGCGGCGTCGCCCGCGGCGAAGTCGAGACTGAACTTCCGCTCGTACGGTGCGCCGTCCGTACGCGCGTATTGCGGGTGCGACAGCTCGCCCCAGGTCCACGCCGCTGCCGGCAGGCTGTCGCCCCGCGCGAGCGTGAACACGCTCGTGGAGTCTTGCAGCGGCGGCGCGACGTAAATGTTGAAGCTCAGATCGGCGAAGCCTCCGAACAGCAGGCCGCCGTGCTTTCCCGGCACCCATTGCGGATCGAACGCGCCGTTCAGTGTTCTCGTCTCACGGCGTCCCTTCCCCGCCGGGTCGATCGAATACACCTGGAAGGTGCCGTCGCGATCGCTGGCGAAGTAAATGCGCTCCCCGCCCCAGCGCGGCGTCTCGTCGCGCCAGTCACCGTACGTCAGGTATCGGACCGCGCCGGACGCGAGATCGAGCGCGAACAGGTTGTGCGCGCCGCCACGCCCGAACGGCGTGCGATCCGACGAGAACACGATGGTCCGCCCATCGGGGCTGAACGTGGGATCGATGTCTTCATAGCGATCGGAGGTCAGCCGCTCCAGGCGACCAGAGCCCGCCGAATCGGCGATCCAGAGTCGGTAGAGATCGGAATAACCAGAGACCGACAGCCCGCTGAATACCACGCTCTTGGCGTCGGGCGCCCAGGTGGGCGACAGAATCGAGACGAGCTCCGGAAACTGATAGCGCCCCACGACCTTTGCGCGCTTCAGGTTCCAGAAAAACAGCGCGTCGCGCTCGGCGTACCTGCTGCTGAACGCCGCGATGCCCGCGGTATTCACGTCGATGCGCGACTCGAAGAAATGGAACGACTCGAATTGCTCGCTGCGCTCACCCTGCACCACCGACCGCTTGCCCCGGGCGCCTCTCCCGCGCTGCGCCAGGCTCTGCGCATAGATCGTCGCGTAGCCGCTGGACGGCGAAAAGAAGAGGAACGACGGGGCGGTATCACCCGGCAGCTGATAGGCGGTCGGCTTGATCGCCAGCTCCGTGAGCTTGCGCGCCGTAATCGCGAGCGGCGGCTGCGTGGCAACCGCGGGATAGTAATGTTGCCGCATCCAGTATTGCCATTCGTCCGAGAGCTGCTCGATCGTCCGCCCGTATACGCCGACGAGCGCGGCATCGAAGCTGCCGTACTTCCAGATGTCGCTGTAGAACTCCAGAATGCGCCACTCGCCGTAGCGCTCGGCGAGAAAGCGGTGGATGCAGCCCCCGACCGGGTAGATGAGCCCGCCGTAGGCGTACGTCAGCTGTGGCAGCGTCGGCAGGCCGCCCGTGATCGTCATATCGCGCAGCACCATTTCGTCGCGGCTGTCCTCGCCCGCGGAAAAGAACTCGGCGAGCCCTTCCGTCCACCACAGCGGAATTCCCGCCTGCCGGAAACGCGGGTACCGCGCGAACGTCTGCACGGCGAGGCTCAGCTGAAAGACGTGCACCAGCTCGTGACGGATGGTGTGCCGGAACTCGGCGTAGCTGCCGCGGAACGGGAGTGCGACCCGGCGCTTCAAAAACTCGGTGACGCCGAGCAGGCCTTCGGGTGGAATGAACGGCAGGATGTTCGTCTGCTCGAAATCCGTATGCGATGCATACACGATCAGGGGGATGCGGCGCGTGACGGCATGGTTGAAGCGCCGCTCGAGCGCGTCGTAGCTCTCCTCGGCATAGGCCAGTGCGACGCGGCCCAGCTCTTCTTCTTCCGGATAGTAATAGAGATCGACGTGCTCGCCGTGCAGCACGCGCCAGTCAAAGCGGCGGTACTGGATCTTGTTCTGACCGAAGTAGCCGTACTGCGCGGATAAGGGCGCGGCACACGCGACTGCCAAACCGATGACACAGGCTAAAGCCTGTGCCCAACGAAGCACTGCCGTAAACGGCATTCCCCTCATCTATGAATGCTCCGTATCCGATCGCCCTGGCCGATCGCCTCCAGCACCGTGCTGCCTCCGGTCACCCGGCCGAAGACCGTGTACGTGCCATCAAGGTGGGGCTGCGCCGAATGCGTGATGAAGTACTGGCTGCCGCCGGTATCGGGCCCCGAAAGCGCCATCCCGACGGTCCCCGTCTCGTACCGCACCGGATTGATCTCGTCGCGCAGCACGAATCCTGCCCCCGGTCCGCCCCAGCCGTCCCCCCGGGGATCGCCATCCTGCACGACAAAGTTCGGCACCACCCGGTGCCAGCGCGTCCCGTCGAAATATCGCCGGTCGACGAGGGTGAGGAACGCCGCAACGGTGAGCGGAGCCTCCGCGGGGAGCAGCTCGATCTCCAGGGTGCCGCGGTCGGTCTCGAGAAAGATGCGCGGATTCGTCCCGCCGAGGGCGGGCGCGAGCCAGCGGCGGGCCACGTCCCGATAGTCGGCGAGGGTGCGGCCGGTCGCGATCGGCGTGGCCGATCCCCAGACGTCGCGCGCGTCGGGCAGTGTGTCGGCGGCGAGGCGTCGCACGAGATAGTCGTCAGGCCGGGCGGGGGGGGGCACCACCGAGATAAACTTCGTCGCGACTCGTAAACGGCCGGTCGGAGACGCCGCGGCAATGGCGCCGAGCGCCGACACGGCGGACAAGCGGGCGTCATTGAACGGATCGCCGTCCGCCCGCAGGTATGCCGCGACAAGCAGGTCCACGTCGTCGCTGCTGGGATGGCGGGCCAGGAGGTCGGCCGCGACGCTGCGCACGGCGGGGTCGGCATGCGTGATCAAGGTGCGCGCCCGCGCGAGCAGCGCGGAATCGGTCGCCGGCACGGTGCGCTGCAACGCTTGGAGCGCCTGGGCGACGACGCGGCCATCGGGATCGGCCAGCTGCGCTTCCAGACGGTCGCGCGCACGGGCGGCGCCGAACGCCTCTGCGGCCACGCTGCGCCACCGCCAGTCGGCATCGCCGGTGACGGCGGCGGCGGCGGTCACCCCTGCGGCGCTGTCCGCCTGAGCCAGGGCGATCAGGGCCTGCCGCTTGATGGCAAACACGCTGCTCGTGAGGCGCGCGCGCACCGCTTCAATCGCAACGCTGCCGCGCAGCACGCCCAGCGTTGTTTCGGCCTGGACGGCGACGCCGATGTCGCGATCGGCGGCGAGCGGAACGACGGCGCCCGCGAGCCCGGAATCACGGAACGATGCCAGCGCGCGGAGCGCGTTGATGCGGATGTGCGCGTCGCGGTCGTCCAGCAACGGGCGCAACCCGTCGATCGCGCCGCGCGCATCGATCCTGGCGCTGTCCAGCAGCGCCTTGCTGATGCCGCGCGCCGCGACCATCCGGATCTGCTGATCGCCGTCGCGCAGGGCCCGGATGAGCGACGCGGCGCCGGGGGCGGCGCGGAGGCGCGCGAGCGAGTAGAGCGCGGGCCACCGGGTGGACGGATCGGTCGCGTCGGCGAACCGGACCAGTGCGGCGACCGGTGCACGCGGGCCGAGGCGCCACGTCTCGAGCAGCGCGGCGTTGATCACGGGCGTCGCCGCGTCGGGCGAGCCGCCGGCGAGGATGTCGCTCAGCGCGCGCGCGCCCTCGTCGCCGCCGATCTTGGCGATCGCCGTCACCGCTTCGCGCTGCGGCGCGCGTTGCTCGGTTGAAGGCACCGCGCGAATCAGCTGCAGCAGCGGCGCGACGCTCCGGGCATCCTTGAGCAACCCCAGCGCGAATGCGGCCGCGGACTGCACGCCGGGCACCGAATCGTTGAGGATGGGAAACAGCAGATCGAGCGCCGCGGGGTCGCCGATGCGGCCGGCGGCGAGCGCCCCCTGACGCCGGATGGAGGGATCGCCGTGACTCAGCGCTTCCCGCAGCACGGCCGGATCGAAGTGGCGCGCATCGGCCGCGGCCAGCAGCCCCGCGAGCACGCCCACCGTCGTTTCATTCGGCTGTTGCGCACGCAGCGGCCGCGCCGCGAGCAGCGCGAGCGGGAGCAGGAGGCTAGAGACGAACCGGGTCTGCCGTGGGTTCGAGCAGCTCACACACGTGCTCCGGAAGGCGCGATAGAGTTTGTTGTGGGTTCAGCGCGATCAGCGACGTGTCCGCCGTGGCGAGCAGCTCGTCGGTCGCCGCCCGTTCCACCGCATAGCCGAAAATCACCCGCCGCGAGGCCAGGTCGCGCACCCAGCAGCGGACGCGAATCATATCGTCGTAGCGCGCGGGCCGGCGATAGCGGACGTGCGCATCCGTGACGGTGAGGTACGTGCCCTGCGCTTCCAACTCCTTGTACGAGACCCCCCGCTCCCGGAGGTGTTCCGTGCGGGCCATGTCCATCCAGATGAGATAATTCGCGTGATAAACGAATCCCATCTGATCGGTTTCGGAGTAATTCACGCGGTGCAGCACCGCGCTGATCACGGGCGAGTTATTCCCCGTAGGGGATCCAGATGTTCTTCACTTCCGACGCGCGCCGCAGGAACTCGCGCCCTTCGCCCTGACGCGCATCGAGCCAGTCGCGGGCGCGCGCGCTCGCCCAGGTCCGCTTCATGTTCGCCGCCGACGCCAGCTCCACCGCCTTCACGCCCGCCGCAGTGCCGCAGTACCACATGCCGTCCACGTCGTCATGCTCGGCGAGCACTTTGGCGAGCGCATCCTTCGCGCCGGTGATCACGTTGATCACCCCGTCCGGCACGTCGGAGGTCTCCAGCACGGTGTAGAACTCCGTCACCGCCAGCGGCTGCGGCTCCGAGGGTACGACGATGACGGTATTGCCGACCGCGACCGCGGGCGCGACCAGCGAGACGAAGCCGAGCAACGGATACTCGTCGGGGGCGGCGATGCCGAGCACGCCGACCGGCTCGTTCATCGCGAGCGTGACGCCGCGAATCGGCGTGTGATGGACGGCGCCGTCCCACTTGTCGGCCCAGGCGGCGTACGTGAACAGCCGCGCGATGCTCGCGTCGACTTCCTGGCGCCCTACTCTGGCGGCGAATTCGTCAGCACGCGTCGCGAGATTCTCGGCGATGAAATAGAGGATCTGGGCCCGCATGTGCCCGCTGCCCCGTCCCCAGGCCTCGGCGGCGTGCGCCGCCTCGACGGCATTGCGCACGTCTTTGCGATTGCCTTCGGCGACTTCGCCCAGCACCCGGCCGTCGGGACCGACGATCTTGCGGGAGTAGCCTTGATCCGGACGAGCTTGCTTCCCTCCGATGAACAACTTGTAAGTCCGATCAATTGGGGGAAGGTCTGAACGCGGAACGGGGAAGTCGGAACTCGGAACAGACGCGACGGACCTGGCAGCGTTGTTCCGCGTTCCGCGTTCCGCGTTCGCACTTTCCGATTCAGGCTTCAGATACTCATACATCCCTTCTCTTCCGCCCTCTCGGCCGAAACCGGATTCGCGATAGCCCCCAAACCCCGACGCGGCATCGAACAGGTTGGTTGAGTTTATCCAGACGACGCCGGCCTTGAGCTGCGGCGCGACGTCGAGCGCGAGATTGATGTTCTCCGTCCACACGCTCGCGGCGAGGCCGTACGGAGTGTTGTTCGCCAGCTCGACCGCTTCCTTCGGCGTGCGGAAGGTCATGCTGACGAGCACGGGGCCGAAGATCTCGACCTGCGCGATCGTCGCGGCGGGTGAGACGTCGGTGAACAGCGTGGGCGGATAGAAGTAGCCTTCGGTGGGGCACGCCCACGACGGCTGCCACATCTTCGCCCCTTCCTCGACTCCCTTCTCCACGAGGCCGCGGATGCGCTCGAGCTGCACCGGCGCCACGATCGCACCCATGTCGACCGCTTTGTCGAGCGGCGAGCCGACGCGCAGCTTCTCCATGCGGGCGCGGAGCTTCTGCGTCAGGCGGTCGGCGACCCCTTCCTGCACGAGCAGCCGCGAGCCGGCGCAGCAGACCTGGCCCTGATTGAACCAGATCGCATCGACGACGCCTTCGACCACGCTGTCGAGATCGGCATCATCGAACACGATGAACGGGCTCTTGCCGCCCAACTCGAGCGTCAGCTTCTTGCCGCTGCCCGCGGTCGCCTTGCGAATGATGCGGCCGACTTCCGTGGAGCCCGTGAAGGCGATCTTCTGCACGTCGGGATGCTCCACGAGATGCTTTCCGGTTGCCCCGTCTCCCGTCACGACATTGAACACGCCGGGCGGCAGCGCGGCGGCTTGCGCGATCTCCGCGAAGCAGAGCGCGGTCAGCGGCGTGAATTCGGCGGGCTTCAGGATGACGGTGTTCCCGGCGGCAAGAGCCGGCGCGACTTTCCACGCCACCATCAGCAGCGGGAAGTTCCAGGGAATGATCTGCCCCACCACGCCCACCGGCACGTAGCCGGGGAATTCGCTGTCGCGCAGCTGCGCCCAGCCGGCGTGGTGATAGAAGTGCCGGGCGGCGAGCGGGATATCGAGATCACGGGTCTCGCGGATCGGCTTGCCGTTGTCGAGGCTTTCGAGCACCGCCAGGAGCCGCGACTGGCGCTGCACTTCGCGCGCGAGGGCGTACAGGTAGCGGGCGCGCGCGTGCGCCGGGAGGTCCGCCCACGCGGGCGCGGCGGCGTTGGCGGCGGCGACGGCGGCATCCACGTCCGCCTTGCTTCCCTGCGCCACACGCGCCAGCACCGCCTTCGTCGCGGGGTTGATCGTCTCGAAGTACTGCCCTGCGGAGGGCGCGACCCAGCGGCCGTCGATATAATGGCCGAAGCGGCCGTCGTCGTGCTGCTTGATCCACTCGAGCGCGGGCGCGTCGCTTTCCGGCGCCGGCCCATACTCCATCGTCTCGAACAGCTTCGCGACGGTCGCCATCAGACCATCGGGTGGCGGTGCGCCGCCGCGTAGCGCCCCGTGACGAAGTGCTCGAGCTGTCGCTCGATGTCCGTCAGCAAAGCGCTGGCCCCTAACCTGAACAACGCAGGCTTCAGCCAGCGATCACCGAGCTCTTCCTTCATAAGGATCATCCAATCGAGCGCCTGCTTGGCGGCACGGATGCCGCCGGCGGGCTTGAAGCCGATCGCCGCCGTGGTGCGCATCTCGTACTCCCGGATCATGCGCGCCATGACGACGCCGACCGGGAGCACCGCGTTGACCGGCTCCTTGCCGGTGGACGTCTTGATGAAGTCGGCGCCGGCCATCATCGCGACCATGCTCGCCCGGGCGACGTTGGTGAGCGTGGCCAGCTCCCCCGTGCCCAGGATCGCCTTCATGTGCGCCCGCCCGCACGCGTCCCGGAACGCGCGCACCTCGGCGTACAGCGCGGGCCAGTCGCCCGTGAGGACGTGCGCGCGCGTGATGACGATGTCGATCTCCTGCGCACCGGCGGCGACGGAGGCCTGCACTTCCTCGAGCCGCTGCGCGAAGGGGTTGAGCCCGGCGGGGAAGCCGGTCGACACCGCCGCGACCGGAATGCCCGAGCCCGCGAGCGCCGCGACCGCGGTGGGAACGAGGGCGTGATAGACGCACACCGCGCCGACCTTGATGTCGAGGTGGCCGACGCCGAGGGCGTCGACGAGGTCGGGACGCAGCGGGCGGCGCGCCTTCGCGCAGAGCCGCAGCACGTTCCCGGGTGTATCGTCGCCCTGCAGGGTCGTGAGGTCCATGCACGTGATCGCGCGCAGCAGCCATGCCGCCTGCCATTCCTTCTTCACGGTACGGCGCGTGGGGATCGTGGCGGCGCGGCGCTCGACGGCGCTGCGATTCACGCGCAGGGCGCGGACGACGTCGAGATCGAGCGGCGTGCCGGGATTGCGGTCGTCCTTCAGCACGGGACGAACCACGCCTACACCGCGCAACCGTTCAGACGTCGCTGTCATGGCGGGAGAATGCCGAGCGCTGCTGGAAAAGTCAACGCAACGACAATGGACAGCTACGGACGGTACTTCACCACCAGACCGGTGTCATAGCCGCGCAGCCAGCCACTGAGATAGACGACGCCCGAGCCGTCGCCGGCGACGCCAAATCCATACTCGTCCCCCTGCGCGTCGTAGGTTCGCACATCGGTCAGGACGCCATCGCCGTCGAACCGTGCAAGGAAAATGTCGCCGGGGGCAACGGAGAGCACGCCCGGCACTGCGGTGCTCGTCTGGCCCACGACATAGACCCCGCGCGAATCAATCGCGATCGCGCTCCCGGGTCCGAACTGACCCGTCCAGAGTAACGTTCCGTCGGATTCGTATTTGGCGACAAACGGGCCCAAGCCGCTGATGGCTCCGCTCGCATAGACATGATCGACGGAGTCGACCGCAATTTCTCCGGCGGCCGCGGCGTCGCCGCTGACGAATCGTTTCCACACTTCACTCCCGGCAGAATCGACCTTCAACACGAAGGCGGAGCGCCCGCTCGAGTGGTTCAGCGAATCGTGCGCCATGCCGGTGAGATACACGAACCCGCTCCGATCCACGGCCAGCCCCCCGAAATCGCCGGGTGAAGTGCCGTAGACCGGAGCAACGACACGTACCCAGGCGGCATTGCCATCCGGGTCGTACTTCGCCAAGAAGGCCGTGGGCGAAAGGCTACTCGCGCTCGTGTCTGTGCTCCCGACCTTTGCGCCCCCCCGGGTAAATCGCGCCCGAGCTATCGGTCGCGACATGGCAACTCTGCTCCTGGGCCCCTGTATCGATCACACGCGCCCACTGCTCCTGGCCGGCTGCGTTGTATTTGACGAGGATGCAGTCGCGATCGGCGGTAGTTGCTCCCACTCTCCAGACGCCGATGTACACATCACCGGCGACGTCGCGCGTCACCGACTCCGCCATCTCCGAAATCCCGGCCGCCCCGAACGTTCGCGTCCACAACGCGGCGCCCGAGGAATCGAGCTTCACCAGCAAGGCATCAGGGAATCCACCTCGAG
>DASPXJ010000182.1:0-8308 GCA_035637355.1 Gemmatimonadales bacterium | reverse complement strand
CGTTTGGCTGCTCGCGCCCTTCTCGTTTGCGGGCTACACGGTGGTACTCCCGCTGCACGCCGCGAAGGCCTTTTCGTGGGGCACGACGGACCTTGGGTGGCTGTTCGTGGTCATCGGCGTGATCGCGGCGTTGGTGCAGGGCTTCCTCTTCGGTCAAATCGAAAAACGCACCGGCGCTCGCGCCTTGTTGATCCTCGGGCTGTTCGGCATGGCGATCAGCATCGGCGCCCTCCCCTACGCGAGCAGTAGCCTCCTGGTGTATGCGTGGACCGTACCGCTCGCGTTCACGAACAGCTTGTTCTCACCCGCGGCGGCCGGGCTCGTGTCGATCTATGCGGACCCGACGGAGCAAGGGACGATCCTCGGTGCCGCGCAGGCCTTTGCTGCATTGGGACGCTCGTTCGGTCCTCTCGCGGCGGGATGGGCGTACGACAGGTTCGGTTCGCTGACCTCGTTCCTCGCCGCCGCTGGCGTGATGCTGGTGGGGGGCCTCATCAGCTTTGGCCTCAAGCCCGTAAGTCACGCTCCCACAACGGCCCCCGAGCCTACTTAACGGCCGGCTGGGCGAGCCGTCCAACACCCGGACGACTTACACGGAGCTGTCAATGCGTAGGCACATGACCGTAGCGCTCGCCGCGATGCTGGTGGCGGCGGGCTGTAGTCAGGATCCGACAGGCGCTTCGAACAACGAGCTGGTGCTCGCGCAGCAGGCCCAGCTCATCGCGCAGGATGTGGCCACGTCGACCGGCGCCAATTGCGAAGGATGGTGGCGGCGGCTGCGTGACACGCTGAGCACCACGGATGACCCCGAAGCGCTGGCCTTTCTCGAGCAGGCCGCGGCGTACCGCGACTCGGCGCGCGCGGCGCTGGCAGGCGGCGACACCACGGCGGCTCGCGCGTACTGGCGGCTGGCATTCCGCTCGGTGCTCTCGGCCGTGATCGAGATCTTCCCCAATGCTCCCGAACGGACCGGCCTCGCCGTCGATCAGGCGATCGTGCGGATCGAGCAGTTCCTGGGCGGGCGCGATGCGCCGCGGATCCGGGCGATTCTCGGGCACGTGAAGGAGCTGCGCGCCCGGGCCGACGAGGCCTTCGCGGCGGGTGACAAGGTCACGGCGCTCGCGCTGAACCTGCGCGGCATGCAGATCCTACACCGACTCGTGGAGCACATCAGGGACGCGCACCGGGATCATGACGCGGTGGCGGATAGCGAGATGGAGGGCGTGAACTACTAGACGCTAGGACGCCACGACGCCAAGAGACACGCAGAGGGGTCGGGACATGCTGTCGTCCCGGCCCCTCTTGGCGTCGTGGCGTCTTGGCGCCCGGTTAGCCCCTGGCTGGTGCCCGCACTTCCGACGGTTGCCAGATGCTGATCTTGCGCGTCTCCGGCATCAGGAACAAGCATAGCACGAACGCGACGGCCGGCACGACGATGGGATAAACCAGTGCGTGGCCCAGGCTCTGGTTCATGCTTAGCCCCGCTGCCTGGGCGGACACATAGGCCGCGGTCGTGATCACAGGCACCAGACCCCCGCCCCAGCCGTTGCCGATGTGATATGGCACCGACACTGACGAGTAGCGGATGCGCGCCGGGAAGTACTCGGCAAGGAAGGCCCCGATCGGGCCGTACACCATGCCGACGTAAGACACCATGATCGCGACGATCAGGATCGCGACCGGGTAGTTGATGTTGGCCGGGTTCGCGGCGTTGCCGAGCGCGGTGTAGAGCGGGTAGTACGTGACCGCCGCGAGGAAGAACCCCGCGAGAATGATCGGCTTCCGGCCGATCTTGTCCGAGAGCCACCCGAAGAAAATGAGCGACGGGGTCGCGATGAGCAGCGCGGCACCGGTGATGTAGGCCGGGTGCAGGACGTCCGGCTTCTGCACCTGTTGGATGAAATACAACGCCCAGAACTGGCCGCTGTACCACACGACGCCCTCGCCGATCACGACGACGCTGGCGATCAGCACGTATCTGACGTTTTGGCTCCAGAAGGCCTCGCGCCACACATTGGCCGCCGTCTGTCCTTTCGCCTTGATGGCCTGGAAGATCGGCGTCTCCTGGAGCTTCAGACGGATGTAGATCGCGATCGCGACCATGAGGAGCGAAAGCACGAAGGGAATCCTCCACCCCCACGCAGCGAACGCCTCCGGGCCGAGGGACTCTCGCGTCACGACGATCACTGCGAGCGACAGCACGATGCCGAGCGTCGGCGACGTCTGCAGCCAGCCGGTGTAGTAGCCCCGTTTCTCGTCCGGCGCGTGTTCCGCGACGTACGTGATAGCGCCGCCATACTCGCCGCCAAGGCACAGACCCTGGATCAGGCGCAGGAGGAGCAGCAGCACACCCGCCAGGGCACCGATCTGGGCGTAGCTCGGGACGAACCCGATGAGGGCGGTCGCCAGTCCCATGCCGCTGAGCGTGATGAGGAACGTGTACTTACGGCCCACCAGGTCGCCGACACGACCGAACAAGAATGCGCCAAACGGGCGAATCAAGAACCCGGCCGTGAAGGTGCCGACGTACTTGATGAGCGCGCTTCCGGAGGCGCCGGCCGAGAAAAACTTGGCGGCGAGGAGGGTGGCGAGGCTGCCGAAAATGTAGAAGTCATACCATTCGATCACATTCCCGACGGCTGCGGCGATGACGACCCGGCGAAGGTCCTTCATGGCGAGTTGGGGCGCAGTCATAACTCCCTCGGATCAGTGGTGGACGTTAGTGTCCGCTGAGTTGGCGCGTGTCAGGCACGGTCGCCGGAGCCGCCGGCGACGAGTCCCTTGGCACGCCACTTCTCGAAAATCCGCTTCACCTGCTGGTGCGCATCGTCCAGCGCCTGCGCCGGCGTCATCCGCCCGGTGGCCGCGTTCGCGAACATCGTCGGCAGCACGAAGGTGTCGAACACTTCGGACTCCGCCGGGTTGGCCGGCCCCGGATGACCGATATTCGTCGCCCACTGCAGCGCCGTGGCGATCGGCCGGAGCTTCGTCGGCGGGTTCGAGCCGAACGGATCGTTGGCCGTCGCCTGCTCGAGCCAGCGGTTGCCGGCGGCGGGCCTCTGCGCCAGCGGCGTGCCCGGATCGGCCAGGGCGCCCGGGTAGGCGGGGAAGTTGTACAGCTTGCTCCCCATCACCGCGTCCCGGTAATGCGCGATGAGATCGAGCAGGAACTGCTTCGCCACGTCCGGACTCTGCGCGAACTTCCAGATCGCGTAGATGCCCATCACGTGCTCGCTCGCCCAGCGCGTCCCCCGCGGCCCCTTGAGCGCGGGGACGAAAAAGATGTCGTCCGCCACCGGCAGCTTGTTGTCCTGCGCGGTGCGGTAGGCGGAGATGGAGTTGAGGATGTACGACGTCTGGCGGGCGTTCAGCGCCTGGTTGTTCGAAGCGGCGTTCCAGCTCAGCACCGCTGGGTTCATCCCCGCCTCGAACAGCCGTTTCGCGAAGTTCAAGGCCTCGAGCGCCTGGTCGGACTTCAGGACCACGTTCTCATTGGCATCCTGAATCGAGCCGTCGTGCGACCACAGCATCGCGCGTGTCGCCATGTTGGTGTCGAGCTCCTGCGACATCCCGATACCGATCGGGATCTGGATCTCGGGATGCTTCACCTTGATCTGCGGTCCGGCCGTGACGAGGTCCTCCCAAGTAGCGGGTCCGTCGGCCATGCCGATCTCGGTCCAGACGCTCTTCAAGTAGTCGCCGGGATCGGGGACGTAGTTGTCGCTGAAGCCGAACCATTTCCGTGTCACCGGGTTGTAGGTGCTGCGCTTGCACAGGTCGATCAGCGGCCCGTGCTGGCGCTCGGCATCCTTCACGACGTCCGCCATGTCGAGCACCTGCGGCTCGAACGCGCCCGGCGGCGATAGAAACTGAAAGAGGTCGTGGCCCTGCTGGGCCGCGACCTCGGCGTTGGCGCGCGTCGTGAGATCCGCGAGGGAGATGTGGTCCACGGTGACCTCGACGCCCTTGGCGGTGCCCCAGTCCTTGGCGTACTTGTCGAACCACGCGTCGTAGGCGGGAACGAAGTGGCTCCACTGGATGATCTTGAGCGTCTTCTGTTGTCGCTTGACCCAACTCGTCGGCCCGAGAACCGCCGCCGCCGCCGCCCCCGTTGTCCTGACGAACTGCCGCCGATCCATCCGCTTTCGCTTGGCCATGGGACTATCCCTTGACCGCTCCCAGCGTGAACCCCTGGATGAAGCGATCGATGAAGAGGTTGTAAACGATGGCCAGCGGAATACTCGTGAAGAGCGCCGCGGCCATGAGAGCCCCCCAGTGATACACATCGCCCCGCACCAATGCGATCGGCACGCCCAGGCTCACCGTCATCTTGTCGACCGAGCTGATGAATGTCAGGGCGTAGACGAATTCCTGGAGTACCAGCGTGAAGCTGAACACGACAACCGTCAAGATCCCCGGAACGATGAGCCGGGGCACGACTTTCACGATCACGGCGAGCCGGCTGTAGCCGTCGATCATGGCCTGCTCCTCGATATCCCAGGGCACCGAGCGCAGAAACCCCATCACCAGCCACGTGCAGAAGGGGATCGTGATGGTCGGATAGATCAGGATCAGGGCCCCGAGCGAGTTCTGGAGACCCAGCAGCGCCACGAGGCGCGCGAAGGGGATGAAGAGCAGCGTCGGCGGGATGAGATAGGTGAAAAAGATCCCCATGCCGAGGCGCTCGCCCCAGCGGCCCGTGAGCCGGGCCAGGCTGTAACCCGCGGGCACCGCCACGGCAACCGTGATGACCACAACGGCCACGACCACGATCAGGGTGTTCACGATCCAGCGCACGAAGTCCGTCTGTCCGAAGAGCAGCCGCACGTGCTCCAGCGTCGGCGGGTCGTTGAAGATCCACGGCACGTGCCGCGTGTCGAACGCGCCGACGTAGAGGTCACGGTTCTGCTTGAACGCGGTGACCAGCATCCAGTAGAACGGGAAGCCGGCGAAGGCCATGAAACCGAGGGCGGCGGCATACAGGGCGATGCGCTTCACGTACCCCCGACCTCCGTGTGGCGTGCCAGCCGCAGCATTGCGATCGCGACCACGATCAGGAATGGGAGCAGAAACACGGCGATGGCGGCGCCCTGGCCGAGGTCGGCGCCCTGGATGCCGCGCTGGAAAGCGAGCGTGGGGAGGACGTGCGTGGTGTTGGCGGGCCCGCCGCCCGTCAGGATGTAGACGACGCCCAAGTCGGTCGCCGTGTAGACGACGCCGAACAGGACGGCGACCGCGACGACGGGGAGCAGGAGCGGCAGCTCGACCTGGAACAGCCGCCGCCAGAACCCGGCGCCGTCCACGATCGCCGCCTCCATCACGTCCTGCGGGAGCGAGGCGAGCCCCGCGAGCACGATGACGGTCGCGAAGGGGAAGATGCGCCACGCCTGCACGATGATGATCGCAACCAGCGCGAGCTCCGGCTGCCCCAGCCAGTAGAGCCAGCCGTGCAGCAGGCCGGCGACCTTGAGGGTCCAGTTGATCACGCTGAACGTGGAGTCGAAAATCCACGTCCAGGCGATCGCGGCGAGCGAGACGGGCACCGCCCACGGCAGCAGCAGGACGAAACGCGCGGTGCGCTTGCCGTGGAACGCGGCACGGAACACCTGCGCCGCCGCGGTCGCCAGCACGACCACCATCACCTGCGAGCCGATCGTCACAATGGCGGTGTTGCCGAGCGCGCGGCGGAAGATCGGATCGCTGAGGATCGCGGCGTAGTTCGCGAACCCGGCCCACCCGAAGCTGAGGCTGCCGGCGGTGGCGGTGCTGAAGCTGAGCACGATCGCGAGCACGAAGGGCACACCGACGAGCAGCACCACGTAGGCGAGGGCGGGCGCGAGCATCGCGCCCCCCAGCAGATCTTCGCGGTCGGCGAAGTGACGGCGGTGAGTCACGCGCGCCTCGCGCCGGTCGTCCCGTCGAAGTAGCGCAGTGCGCGCCGCGGCACCGCGAACTCCACCGTTTCGCCTTCCGGGATCGCCGTGCCGACCGTGGCCGGGAGCTTCGCGATGACGGTTGCTTCGTCGGTCGCGCCGCCGGCGACGCTGCCGTACACGTACCGGTCGGAGCCGAGGTATTCGACGCGCCGCACCGCGAACGGGAAGCTCTGGAGCGGTTCGCCTGCGGCGAAGTGGTCGCGCGGGAGGAAGTGCTCCGGGCGGAAGCCGAGCACCGTTCCCGGCGGGAGCGCGGCATCGCGCGCGACGAGCAGGTTCATGGGCGGCTGACCGACGAACGTCGCGACGAACGTGTCGACCGGCTCCTCGTAGACCTCCTGCGGCGTCCCGATCTGCCGCACCTTGCCCCGATCCATCACGGCGATGCGATCCCCCAGTCCCATCGCTTCCACCTGGTCGTGCGTCACGTACACCGTCGTCGTCTTGATCCGGCGCTGGAACCGCTTCAGCTCGTCGCGGGCGGTGTTGCGCAGCTTGGCGTCGAGGTTGGCGAGGGGCTCGTCGAGCAGAAACACCTTGGGGTCGCGCACCAGCGCGCGGCACAACGCGACGCGCTGCCGTTCTCCGCCGGAGAGCTGTCGCGGATAGCGGTCGAGATAGCGGCCGATGCCGAACATCTCCGCCGCCCAGCGCACCTTCTCGTCGATCGCCGCGCGCGGCAGCCGGAGTGCTTCGAGGGGGAACGAAATGTTGCGGGAGACGGTGCGGTGCGGGTACAGCGCGTAACTCTGAAAGACCATCGCGATGCCGCGGGCGCGGGGTGGGGCGTCGTCCATGCGCTCGCCGCCGATAGAGATCTCGCCCGTGGTGGGCCGCTCCAGTCCCGCGATCATGCGAAGCAGCGTGGTCTTGCCGCATCCGGACGGGCCGAGCAGCACCAGGAACTCGCCCTCGCGAATCGAGAGGTCCACGTCGTCGACCGCGTGGACCTGTCCGAAACTTTTGCTCAGGTGCCGAATCTCGACGCCGGCCATCGGCCGTGGGCGCTCCCGGTCGCAGTTCCAGAGAAGCCGACGCGATTCGCTTTCACCATCACCACGGGGACATTGCCAGTCAAGGGTCGCTGCGTCCGCGCCACAGTTGTACGATTAGCGGTATGAAACCGCCGCCCGCGATGACGCCCGAGTCCTTCCAAATCCTGATAGTCCGCGAGCTGCGCAAGGTAGGCTTTGATGTCGGCACGGTCCGGATCCACCGGCGGTCCGAGTTGCCCGAACCGGAACGGGGATTCGTGCTCGAGATGGCGGTGCCGCTCGCCCGGGCAGGCACGGGGTGGCGGGCATTAGTGGCCTGCCGCCACCAGGCCGGCACGGTCGCGCGGGACGTGATCGATTCCGTCAAGGCGCGGCTCCCCGAGGTGCCCGCCGATGTGAGCCTCGTTTTCGCCACGGCCGACTTCGCGACGGAGGCACTGGCGGCCGCGCGAGAAGCTGGCGTAGCCCTGTTGCGCGTGGTCGACGGCCGCACCGCGTACGACACGAGCGGGTGGAGCGACCCGGGGGGGGGCCACTACCCCGCCTGGCTGCCGGCGTACCTCGCGCAGCTCGTCGATCGCGACGTCACGGGAGCGCCGCGGGCCCGGCTGCTCGAAGCGGGACGAGCGGACATGATCCTCGATTGCTTCCGGATCGAGAAGGAGCAGAGGCATGGCTGAGTCAGGTCTGAAGGACGCGATGGACGTGCTACAGGCGTGGGTGGACCAGTACAACGCGCGAGCGGGGGCTAAGGTCGCGCTCGCCTCGGGGGGCGAGGCGGGAGGCGCGCAGCTCCGGCTCAAGTACAACCCGACCGAAGGGGCGATCTCGATCCTGCATCTCGTCGCTGTGATCAGGGAAGGCCGGCCAGCCATTCTCGTGAGCCGCTTCGAGGGTCCCACGGCCGAGACTTCTGTGCAGGCCGGACTGTGGGCCAGTGGGCAACTCGGTCGGCGACATTAAGCCCCTGCCGCTCGAGATCACGCGTGCCAACGAGTGGGACGTGCGCATCCGCTGGAGTGACGGGCACGAGGCCGTCTACCCAGCGGCGTATCTCCGGCAGCGGTGCCCGTGTGCCGTTTGTCAGAAGACTGACCTACCTGAAGACGCGGGCGTCCACCCGCTTGCGATCACTGCCGTCGGCCAGTACGCGATCCAACTCCAGTGGAGCGATGGGCACGCGAGTGGCGTGTACTCCTACGACTATCTGCGGGCGATCTGCCCCTGTTCCAAATGCTACGCGTGACCGGCCCAGGTGGTCTCGCCCGGCGTGTACGGCACGCACGGATCGAAGCGCCCGGGTGTCTCGCGGTAGCGCATCGCCTGCGTGCAGCCGATCTCCGACGTGAAGTAGCCGAGCAACGTCAGCTCCTTCAT
>DASPXJ010000181.1:0-10175 GCA_035637355.1 Gemmatimonadales bacterium | reverse complement strand
ATGCGGGAGAAGCCGTCGTCGTCGGCAACGCGCGCGTGCGGCTCGGCGTGCCGCGCTTCGCCGGGGTCGGCTACGGCGGCCGGGTCACCGTCGCGGGAGTGACGGTGACCTTGGAAGGACGTTTCGCGTGGGTGTTGCTGGACTACCGGTGGTTCAACCTAGCGACCAACCAGGCCGAGGCGGGGCGCGCGACGTTCGTCTTCGAAGAGAAGCCGGACGGCTGGAAGATCATCCACGTCCACTCGAGCCAAGTGCTGCCCTGGGACCGCTAAGCGTCCGCCGGGCGCCCCTTGATCACTTCGCGGAGCTTGTCCGCCGTGCTGGGGCTCACGACGCGCAACACGAGGTAGAAGAGGAAGCCGAGCGCCGCGAGATACAACACCGTCATCACGAGACTCATCAGGCCGCCCAGGAGCCCGAACAGAATCTTCAGACCGATCCAGGCGAGGACCGCGAACAGCGCGAAGCCGAGGACACTGCGCAACATGGTTGCCTCCGGAGTAACCAATTTCGATTCCCGAACCGTACGGCCGCCCGGTGAGTCCGGTTTCGACCGCTGACATCGCCATCGTCGGCGGCGGCGTGATCGGCGCCGCCTGCGCGCGCGCCGCGGCCGGGCGCGGGCTGCACGTCGTCGTCTTCGAGCCGGGCCCCGATCCCGCCGCCGCGTCCCCCGCCTCCGCCGGCATGCTGGCCGCGCAGATCGAGCCCACGGATGAGCTGCTGCTCGGCCTTGGCGTCCGCTCGCGGGACTATTACGAGGCCCTCGCCGCTGCCCTGAAAGATACCACCGGGATCGACATCGGGTTCTGGCGAGGCGGGATCGCCTCGGTTGCCCTCAAGGAAAGCGAGGTGGACCAGCTGCGGGAGCACGTCGCCCTGCAACGGCAGGCCGGCCTGCGCTGCGACTGGCTCGAGCCCGGCGACGTGCACGAGCGCTGGCCCGGCGCCGCCCCGGAATGCGTTGGGGCCCTCTTCGCTCCCGAGGACGGCGCCGTCGATCCCCAGGCCCTGACCCGCGCCTTGCTGGCGGACGCCCGGCGCCTCGGCGCCGCCCTCGTCCCCACCGCCGTCGACGAGCTGCAGTCCGCCGGCGGGCGCATCACCGGGGTGCGGGCCGGGGGATCCGTCATCACCACCGAGCGGGCCGTGGTCGCCGCCGGCGCCTGGTCCTCCCGCCTCCCGGGCCTCGGCCGCGAGCTCCCCATCGAGCCGGTGCGCGGCCAGATGGCGATGACGCCCTGGCCCGCGGACACGCCGCCCGCAATCCTCTATCATATCAGTCACGGCTACGTGCTGATGCGGGGCAGCGACGCGATCCTCGGCAGCACCATGGAGCACGCGGGATTCGACGCCGCGGTCACCAACGAGGGGCTCGCCCAGATCTTCCGCAGCGCGGTGCGCCTGCTGCCCGCGCTGGCGTCGTTGACCGTGGCCCGGAGCTGGGCGGGCCTGCGGCCGGTCACGCCGGACGGCCGGCCGATCATCGGCCCGGACCCCGACGTCGCCGGTCTCTATTACGCCACCGGCCACGGCCGCAACGGCGTCCTGCTCGCGGCGCTCACCGGGGAGATCATCGGGGACCTGCTCACCAAGGGTGAAACCGATGTAGACCTCGCCCCGTTGAGCCCCACACGGACGTTCACCCCCATCACGGACCAGGACATTCTCAAGCCTGACGTCTGACGTCTGACGTCTGACGACCGATGTACACCACCTGCGCCTTCTGCAACGCCAAGCTCGACGGTGACGGCGGGCCCTCCGGCCTCGGCGTGGGGCGCCGCATCGCGTTCGACGAGTGGAAGGGGCGGCTCTGGGTCATCTGCCCCAAGTGCGCGCGGTGGAACCTGTCCCCCCTCGACGATCGCCTCGAGCGCATCGACACGGTCGCCCGCGCCGCGCGGGACGCGAAGCTCCTCGCCGCGACCGACCACGTCGCCCTGCTGCGGTGGCAGCGTTACGACCTCGTCCGCGTCGGAAAGCCTCCCCGCATCGAGCTCGCCCCCTGGCGCTACGGCGAGCGGCTGAAGGCGCGGCGGCAGGAGCGGCTCAAGTACGTGATCCCCCTGACCGTGGCGGCCGTGGGCCTCGGCATCGCGGCCAACGTCGCCGCCGGGGGGTCCCTGGGCGTCTTCGTCTGGAACCTGCATCGCCTCGGTGAAAGCTTGTACATCACCATCGTGGGCAACCGCAAGGTGAACCTCGCCGAGCCGCCGATCTGCCCGAGCTGCGGCACCTTGCTCGAGCTGCGCGCCAAGCACGTCCAGCACGCACGCGTGGTGCCGGATGCCCACGCCGACATCGCCGTGATCCTGAGCTGCCCGCACTGCCGCAACGAAGCGGCACACCTCACCGGCAGCGACGCGCAGGCGGTGCTGCGGCAGGGGCTCGCGTACCTCAATACCACCCGCGCGGGACGGCGCCGCGCCGCCGACGCGGCGCAGGTCGTGGACCAGGCGGGCGGACCCGACCGGCTGATTCGCGACGTCGCCCGGCGGGAGTTGACGCTGCGCTCGCTCCGGCCGGAGCGGCGGCTGGCGCTGGAGATGGCGGTGGACGAGCAGGCAGAGGTGCAGGAGCTGGAGCGCGAATGGCGGGATGCCGAAGAGTTGGCGGACATCGCCGACGGGACGCTCAGCACCGACGCCACGATCGAAGAGGAGTTGCGGCGGCTGAAGGAGCGAGGCGGCGATCAACCAGACGGTTGAATTTTCCTCTACCCCACCCCATCAGCGGCCACTATCTTCAATTCCGCATGGCCGCCCCGCTCGTTCAGCTCTCCCCACGCGCTGACCGCCCCCCCCAAGGGGACCAGCGCAAACCCTCCTGGCTCAAGGTCAAAGCCCCGGGCGGTCCTAATTACGTCGCCCTCAAGCAGATGATGCGGGGCCTGAAGCTGCATACGGTGTGCGAGGAGGCGCACTGCCCCAACATCGGGGAGTGCTGGGAGCACCGCGCTGCCACCTTCATGATCCTCGGCGACGTGTGTACGCGGAATTGTGCGTACTGCGCCGTGGCGCACGGCACGCCGCAGCCGCTCGATAGCAACGAGCCGCAGCGCCTCGCGGCCGCGGTGGCGCAAATGGGGCTGAAACATGTCGTGATCACGAGCGTGGATCGCGACGATTTGCCGAACGGGGGCGCGGAGGTTTTCGCCGCATGCATCGCCGAGATCCGCCGCCTGCTGCCCGAGACGTCGGTCGAGGTGCTGATTCCCGACTTCAAGGGCAACCCCGCAGCGCTCCGCCTCATCGTTGACGCCAAACCCGACATCCTCAATCACAACCTCGAAACGATCGCCCGGCTCTATCGCATCGCCCGGCCCGGCGGCCGCTACTCGCGGGCGTTGGAGCTGCTCGAGCGCGCCAAGGAGATGCAGCCCGAGCTGCTCACCAAGTCCGGCCTGATTTGTGGGCTGGGAGAGGACTGGGACGAGCTGCTGGCTGCGATGCGCGACTTGCGCGCTGCCCGCGTCGACATCGTGACCATCGGCCAGTACCTGCGGCCGTCCGATCAGCATCTGCCCATCGCGCGCTGGTACGCGCCCGACGAATTCGCCGAGCTGAAGCGTTACGGAATGTCGCTTGGCTTCCGGCATGTCGAATCCGGGCCGCTGGTCCGCTCCAGTTATCACGCGTGGGAGCAAGTGGAGGCGGCGACCGCATGACTGCCACCGCTCGAGCCGCGAAGGACACGGCGCAATCCGAGCTGCATCTCCGCATGCTGCGGCAGATGCTGCTGATCCGTCGCTTCGAAGAGAAAGCAGCCGAAGCGTACGCCCTCGGCAAGATCGGCGGGTTCTGCCACCTGTACATCGGACAGGAAGCGGTAGGGGTCGGCGCGCTCGCCGCGCTGCGCGATGACGACTACGTCATCTGCTCCTACCGCGAGCACGGGCAGGCGCTGATCAAGGGCATCCCCGCGAACGCGGTGATGGCGGAGCTGTTCGGCAAGGCGACGGGGTGCTCGAAGGGGAAGGGCGGCTCCATGCACCTGTTCGACGCCAAACGCGGATTCATGGGTGGTCACGGGATCGTCGGCGGCCACGTCCCCCTGGGCGCCGGGCTGGCGTTCGCGAGCAAGTACAAGGGCAGCGATCAGGTGTGCGTCTGCTTCTTTGGCGAGGCCGCGGTGAACATCGGCGCGTTCCACGAGACGTTGAACATGGCGTCCGTATGGAAGCTGCCGATCGTCTTCCTGTGCGAGAACAATCGCTACGGCATGGGAACGGCGTTCGAGCGCGTCGCCGCGGTGACCGACATCGTCGAGCATGCGTGCAGCTACGACATGGCCGCGGAGCTGGTCGACGGGATGAACGCGCTGACGGTGTACGACGCGACGCGGCGCGCGGTCGAGCGGGCGCGCAAGCACAGTCATCCCACGTTGCTCGAGGTGCGCACCTATCGGTTCATGGGCCACTCGATGTCCGACCCGTTGCACGGCGTCTATCGCACCAAAGACGAAGTCGAGGAGCAGAAGGCGCGCGATCCGATCACCCAGCTGGCCGCAAAGCTGAAAGACGACGGCGTGCTCGACCAGGCGGCGCTCGATGCGCTCGACGCCGAGGTCCACGCCGAGATCGAAGAAGCGGTGAAGTTTGCCGACGACAGCCCGGATCCCGATCCCGACGAGCTGTTCACCGACGTCCTGGTCGACTGATGGCCACGCTCACTTACCGAGACGCATTGAATCAGGCGTTGCGCGAAGAGATGCAGCGCGATCCCAACGTCTTCCTGATGGGCGAAGAGGTGGGCGTCTATCAGGGCGCGTACAAGGTGAGCCGCGGCCTGCTGGAGGAGTTCGGGCCGAAGCGCGTCGTGGACACGCCGATCGCGGAGCTGGGGTTCGCCGGGATCGGCGTGGGAGCGGCGATGGGTGGGCTCCGGCCCGTCGTCGAGTTCATGACCTGGAATTTTGGGCTGCTCGCGCTCGATCAGATCGTGAATTCCGCCGCGAAGATGCTGTACATGTCGGGCGGCCAGATCTCCATGCCGATCGTCTTCCGCGGTCCCAACGGCGCGGCGCTGCAGCTGTCGTCACAGCACTCGCAGGCCTGGGAGAGCTGGCTCGCCCATATCCCCGGGCTGAAGGTCGTCGCGCCGGCGACGCCCGCCGACGCGAAGGGCCTGCTCAAGTCGGCGATTCGCGACAATAACCCGGTGATCGTGCTCGAAGGCGAAATGCTCTACAACGTGAAGGGCGAAGTGCCCGACGGGGAGCACATCGTCCCCATCGGGCGCGCCGACCTCAAGCGCGAAGGCAACGACGTGACGTTGGTGTGCCACTCGAAGACGCTCAGCGTCGCGCTCAAGGCGGCGGAGCAGCTCGCCCAGGATAACGTGTCGGCGGAAGTGCTCGACCTGCGGTCGCTGCGCCCCATCGATGAAGCGGCGATTCTCGATTCGGTCAGGAAAACGAACCGCGCCGTCGTGGTGGAAGAAGGATGGCCGCACGGTGGCATCGGGGCACAGATCGTCGACATCATCCAGCGCGACGGCTTCGATGACCTCGACGCCCCCGTGCAACGCGTTACCCAGGCCGACGTCCCGATGCCCTACAACAAGCTGCTCGAGCGCGCGGCGAAAGCGTCGCCCGAAAAAGTTGTGGCGGCGGCACGCAAGGTCCTGTACCTAGATGCTTAGCCCCTTAGCCTCTTAGCACGCGTTCTATGGCCACCAAAGTCCACATGGAGGCGCTGTCGCCCACGATGGAAGAGGGGCGCCTCGTGAAATGGACGAAGCACGAGGGCGATGCCGTGAAGTCGGGCGAGACGCTGGCCGAGGTCGAGACCGACAAGGCCGTGATGGAGCTGGTCGCGCGCGCCGATGGCCAGCTCATCAAGGTCATGGTGCCTGAGGGGACGACCGTGCCGGTGGGCAACGTCGTCGCGTGGATCGGCAAGCCTGGAGAGAAAGTGGACGGGGATGGGGCAGGAGCGCCGGCGCCGAAGGGTGAGCGGTCCGCGGTGAGCGGTACGCGGGAAACCTCACCGAAGCCCGCTCCCGCGCCGGGGCCAGCCGCAACGTCGGTGCAACCGGCCACTCTTGTCGCCGCTCCCCCCGATGCTTCGCGGGTGAAGGCGTCGCCGCTCGCCAAACGCATCGCGAAAGACGTCGGTGTCGACCTCAAGCTTGTCCAAGGATCTGGTCCTGGTGGTCGGGTCATCAAGCGCGACCTCGAGGGTGCTTCGGCCACTGCACCTGTCGCACCGGCATCGGCAGTCCCGCGCACCGCGGACCGCGCACCGCGCACCGGTGTGCCGTACGAAGACGTCCCCCTCACGCAGATCCGCAAGACGATCGCCAAGCGTCTGGTCGCGTCGATCGGCCCGATTCCGCATTTCTTCCTCACCACCGAGATCGACATGGAGCGCGCCGCCGAAGCCCGCGAGGCGCTCAACCGGCAGCTCGGCGAGGACGGCGGGAAGATCTCGTTCAACGACATCGTGATCAAAGCCGTGGCGCTGGCACTGGTGCGCCATCGCCCCTGCAACGCCTGGTTCCAGGAAGATCACATCCGCTACTGGAACGACGTGCACGTCGGCATGGCGGTCGCGATCGAGGACGGCCTGATCACGCCGGTCATCCGGCATGCCGACATGAAGACGTTGAGCGAGATCGGCGCCGAGGCACGCGAGCTCGCGGGACGGGCGCGCAATCGTCGCCTCAAGCCCGAGGAATACACCGGCGCCACGTTCAGCGTGTCGAACCTCGGCATGTTCGATATCGATCAGTTCACCGCGGTGATCAACCCACCCGAGGCAGGCATCGTCGCCATCGGCACCATCGTGCCCAAGGCCGTGCCGGACGGGGATCGCGTCGTGGTGCGGCGGCGCCTGCGCGTGACGATGAGCTGCGATCACCGCGTGATCGACGGGGCGACCGGCGCGGCGTTTCTGAAAACGCTGAAACAGATGCTGGAGAATCCGCTGGCAATGCTGTTGTAATCGGCGGATGGTCGGATGGCCGGATGGTCGGATCGCCACGATCGACCATCCGCCCATCCGACGATCCGCCCATCCGACAAGGGGAGTTCGTGGCTACTTTCGATGTCATCATTCTCGGCGGCGGCCCCGCAGGCTATATCTGCGCGATTCGGAGCGCCCAACTCGGCCTCAGCACGGCCGTCGTGGAACGGGAGAAACTGGGCGGGGTGTGCGTCAACATTGGCTGCATCCCGACCAAAGCCCTGCTGCATTCCGCGTACATCGCCGGCCTGCTGAAGGAATCGAAGGACTTCGGCGTCGAAGCGAGCAGCGTCAAAACCGACTACGGCGTGGCGATGAAACGCTCGCGCCGCGTGAGCGATCAGAACTCGAAAGGCGTCGAGTTCCTGATGAAGAAGCACAAGATCACCGTCATCAAAGGCACGGGCGTGCTGCAGCCCGGGAAGAAGGTGAAGGTCGGCAGCGACGTGCACGAGGCAAAAAAGGCCGTCGTCATCGCCACCGGCTCTCGCGTGAAAGGCATTCCGCAGATCGGCCTGGAAATCAACAAGACGACGGTGATCTCGTCGGATGAAGCGCTGCTGCTCGAGCGGGTGCCGGACTCACTCGCCATCATCGGCGCCGGGGCCGTCGGCATGGAGTTCGCCGACATCTTCCAGGCGTTCGGGGTGAAGATCACGCTCCTCGAAGCCCTGCCCCGCATTCTTCCCATCGAGGACGCGGAGGCGTCGGACGTGCTCACCAAGAGCTACCGCAAGCGCGGCATCGACGTCATCGCCGGCGCCACAGTCACGAAAGCAACCGTGGGGAAGGACAAGGTCACGCTCGACGTGGAGGCTGGGGGGGGCGGGGGGGGCGAGAAGAAGCAGCTCACGGTGGCGGCCGTGCTCATGGCGGCCGGACGCGCCGTGAACACGGAAAACATCGGCCTCAAGGAATGCGGCATCCAGTTGACGGACCGCGGCTTCATCAAGGTCGACAAGAATCTCCAGACGACGGCGCCGGGATACTACGCGATCGGCGACGTGGCGGGGCCGCCGATGCTGGCGCACAAGGGATTTCGCGAAGGCGCCGTCGTCGCGGAGATCATCGCGGGCCAGAAGCCGCATCCCATCAAGTACGACAACGTGCCCAGCGTGACGTATTGCCACCCCGAGGTAGCGAGCATCGGGCTGACCGAGGATCAGTGCAAGGAGAAGAAGCTCGATTACGTGGCAGGCAAATTCCCGTTTTCCGCGAACGGGCGGGCACGCGGGACGGGGGAAACGGAAGGCTTCGTGAAGATTCTGCGCGACAAGAAATACGGCGAAATCCTGGGCGCGCACATCGTCGGCGCGCATGCGTCCGAGATGATCCACGAGCTGGCCGTCGCGCGCGAGAACGAATACACCGTCGAAGAAATCGATCTCGCGATTCACGCCCATCCCACGATGTCGGAAGCGGTCGGCGAGGCGGCGCTCGATTCGCTGGGCCGCGTCCTGCACATTTGAGCGACGCACCGGTCAAGGACCCGCTCGCCCTCGGGCTCGGCTCCCTCGCCGCCGGGGTGGGCTTCGGCGGCGCCTGCCTCACGGCGGCCCAGATCGTCGCCTCGATCCTGCGCGGCGATCTCGAGCCAGGCGCCTATCGCGACACCGCCGCCGATCCGCTGCTTGCCGGACTCGTCGCGGCGGTCGGCGTCGGCGGCGCGGTGGCGTGGTATCGCTGCGCTGCCCTCGACAACATCTGGCAGCGCGGCGTGATCGCCGTCCTGGGGGCTGTCGGTGCGATTCTGATCGGTTTTCTCGCCGCGCCCCTCGACCGCTTCTTCGGCATTCTCGGCATGATCGTGTGGCTCCTGCTCAACGTGGCGTTCGGCATCCTCGCGACTCGCTGGGCGCTGCGGGGGAAGGGGGAAGCGGGAAGGGGGACGGGTCCCCCATGAACGCGCTCGAGATTATCGAGGCAGGCACGGTTCCCTATGGCGAGGGACTCGAGTGGCAGCGGCAGCTCGCCGAAGACAGGATTGCGGGCCGCCTGCCGCACGATGTGCTGCTGCTGCTGGAGCACCCGCCTGTCGTCACACTAGGCAGGAATTTCCACGCCGAGCATCTGTTGCAGCCCGCCGGCGTCGACGTGTTCGAGGTCGAGCGGGGTGGCGACGTCACGTTTCACGGGCCGGGACAACTCGTCGGGTACCCCATTTTCGATCTGGCCGCGTACAGGAAGGATCTTCACTGGTACTTGCGCACGCTGGAGCAGGCGCTCATCGAGGCCCTGGGCCTTCTCGCCATCCCCGGCGAACGCAATCCGGGATTCACGGGCGTCTGGACGCGTGGCCGGAAGATCGCGAGCATCGGCATCCACGTGAAGCAATGGGTCACGTGGCACGGCTTCGCGCTCAATGTCACGACCGACCTCGCGCAATTCGAGCGGATCGTGCCGTGTGGGATTCCCGGCGTGGTGATGACGTCGGTGGAGCGGGAAACGGGAAACGGGAAACGGGAAACGTTGTGGGAGAAGAGCGTCGCGGCGGTGGTGAAAGGATTTCAAAAGGCCTTCGATGTTGATCCCATTCTGAAGAGCGCTTGAGCGTGGGAAACCCGAGGGTCCCTCCCGGCCAGATCCAAACCACCAAATGGCCGGTGCTGCACTACGGCGATGTCCCGACCGTCGATACTGCGAAGTGGACGTTTACGGTGGGCGGGCTCGTCGAGCGCCCTTTCTCCCTGAGCTACGAAGCATTCCTCGCGTTGCCCCGCAAGCGCGTCGTGTGCGACATCCACTGCGTCACCACCTGGAGCAGACTCGACAACACATTCGAAGGCGTCCCGGTGCAGGCACTGCTCGAGCGCGCGGGTCTCAAGCCGGCGGCGCGTTATTGCCTCGTGGTCGCCGAGCAGGGATTCACGACCAATCTGCCCCTCGCCGACTTGAACCGGCCCGACAATCTCATTGCGCTGCACTGGGCCGGTGAGGACTTGACGCCCGAGCACGGCTGGCCCGCGCGGCTACTGGTGCCGCATCTCTATTTCTGGAAGAGTGCGAAGTGGGTCCGCGGGTTCGAGCTGTTAGACGAGGATCTCCCGGGCTTCTGGGAGCAGAACGGCTATCACATGCACGGCGATCCGTGGACCGAAGAGCGCTACGGCGGCCGCGGCCTGACGCAGCACGAGATCAACAAGTTTCGGAACGCCAGCAAGAAGCACGGAGTCGGGAGCTAGGAGTCTGGAGTCAGGGCGCGTGAAAA
>DASPXJ010000180.1:0-36787 GCA_035637355.1 Gemmatimonadales bacterium | reverse complement strand
ACGAATCCCAGCACGTCGCGATAGAACGCGATGCTGCGCTGGAGGTCGGTGGCGGTGAACGAGGGGGTGACGTCGCGGAGCCGCAGCGTTTCTGGCTGCCGACGGGCCCCAGGGCGCTGCCGGGGCTTGGTGCGAGCCTTCCTGGACTTGGTCTTCTTGGTCGCCATCGGACTAGCTCCCAGACGGGGTCACGAAGCGTAGCGAACCGCACGACGTCTCGCCAGATTCCCGGTTCCCTCATCCAGGACGACGCGGATGGCGACCAGCAACGCTGTAGCGGTTTGGGAAGGCAAGCTCAAAGACGGCAAAGGCAGCTTCAAAGCGCAAAGCGGCACGTTCAGCGGCTCATTCAGCTTCGGCACGCGCTTCGAGGGCAAGAAGGGCTCGAACCCTGAGGAGCTGCTGGCGGCGGCGCACGCGGGATGCTTCAGCATGGCGCTCTCGGCCACCCTCGAGAAGTCGGGTCACGCGGCGACGCGCATCGAAACGCGTGCTGCGGTCACGATCGAAACGGTGGACGGAGCCCCCAAGGTCACGCGCAGCGCGTTGGACGTGCGGGGTAAGGTTCCCGACATCGACGAGGCCACCTTCCGGCAAGCCGCAGAGACCGCGAAGAAGAATTGCCCCCTGTCGAAGGCGATCCAGGGAAACGTCGAGATTACGATGGAGGCGAAGCTGGCCTGACGCGTTGCAGCAGGAGTAGCCCGCCGACAAAGAACACGCCGACCGCGGCGACCGCGGCGCGTTGGCTGCCGGCCAGGTAGGACACCGCGCCGAAGACCAGGGGCCCGAGTACCGACGACGATTTTCCGCACAGCGCATAGAATCCGAACAGCTCCGACTCCTTGCCGGGCGGAATGAGCGACGCCATCAGCGCGCGGCTCGCCGCCTGAATGGAGCCGAGTCCCAGTCCGGCCGTGACCGCGACCGCGAAGAACGTTGACTTCGTCTGCGCGAAGTAGGCGCCGATGGACACCGCGACCCACAGCAGCAGCGTCAACGTGATCACCTGTTTCGCGCCCCAGCGGTCGGTAGGCCGCGCCAGCAGCAACGCCCCCGCGAGCGCGGAGAATTGCACGGCGAGGAACAGCTTGATCACCTCGGGCGTCGTGAAGTTGAGCGTGGTCGCGGCGAAGATGCCGGAGAAGACGATCGTCGTTTCCACGCCGTCGAAATACAGGAAGTACGCCAGGAAAAACCGCCGCAGCGGCTGATTGCCGATCACGTCCCGGACGATGGCGCGGAGGGAGACGCGTTTTTCGGGCTGGGGCCGATCCGCCGGCAGTGCGAGGAACGCGGGCACGGAGAATACGGCAAAGAAGGCGGCGACGAGCAGCCACAGCAGATTGAATTGCCGGGCGTTGACGAGCGGTAACGCGACGACCAGGCCGATGATGGAGCCGAGGTATCCGATCGCAAACCCGAGGCCGGACACCGTCCCGAGCCGATCGGCGGGCGCGATGTCCGGGAGATACGCGTTATAGTAGATCTGCGAGCTTTCGAACGCGAAGTTCGCGAGCGCGATCAGCGCAAATCCCTGCAGCACCATGCCCGGCACGAGCGTCGTGAACAGCGCGATGCAGCCGATGCACAACGCCGTGAAGGCGATGAAAAAACGCTTGCGCCATCCCGCGCGGTCGGCGAACGCGCCGAGCACCGGGCCGGTCAGCACGACCAGCAGGAGCGAGGCCGAGATCGCGCGCCCCCACCACAGATCGCCGAGGCCGTGCGCATTCCCGACGATGTGCGTGGCGTAGTAGACGCTGAAGACGGCGACGACGATGACCGCGGAGTACGCGGAGTTGGCGAAATCGAAGAGGCACCACGCGAGGATGCGTTTCACGGCCGGCAAAATGGCGCGGCGTAGTCGGGCTCGCTAGCTTGGACCCGTGCCCTGGATGGTCTATCTCCTGCGCTGCGGCGATGGCTCGCTCTACACCGGCATCACGAATGATCTCTCCCAGCGCCTCGCGTCGCATCAGAGCGGCAAGGCGAGTGCCTACACGCGCTCGCGCCGGCCGGTCTCTCTGGCCTATCGGGAAGTGGTGCGCGGTCGCGGTGCCGCGTTGAGACGGGAGGCTGCGATCCGCCGCCTCTCCCGCGCCGAAAAGCTGGCGCTATGCAACGGCGCGACGTAGGCCTGGTTGTGATCGCCGCCCTCGTTGCCGCGCTGTGCGTGAGAGCCGGCGTGTGGCAGCTCGATCGTCTCACACAGCGCCGGGCTCGCAACGCCGCCCTCGCTGCGCGCCTGGCCTTGCCGCCGATCGAGCTACGCGGCGAGTTGGCGGTCGATTCGTTGCGGCAGCGGCGTGTCCTTGCCCGCGGCGTGTACGACTACCCGGCTGAGCGCGCCTGGCCCGGGCGCAGCTTTGAGGGAACGCCTGGCGTCGCCCTCATCACGCCGTTGCGACTGGCAGGTGGATCCCGCGTGCTGGTCGATCGCGGCTGGGTGCCCTCCCCCGATGCGTTCCACGTCGATCACGCGCCCTATCGGGAAGGCGATACGGCAACGGTGACAGGAATCGCGTTCGTTCCACCGCGGGGACGGGGCGACGTGAATCCCGCCGGATTCCTTCCGATCATCGTGCAACTCGACTCGCCGGAACCGGCGCACGGCCTGCCGCGTCGCTGGCCGCCGCCGGCATTCGACGATGGCCCGCACCTGTCCTATGCTGTGCAATGGTTCAGCTTTGCGCTGATAGCCCTGGTGGGGACGGCCGCACTGATTCGTAGGGGTCGTTAGGCAACCCCCCTCCGCACGTCCCGTGCCGCGAGGGATTAAGCCCTCAGAACTACCGTTTTGACCTCGATTTAGCGATATTGCTCGACCCCAAAACAGCTAAACAAGCTCAAAGGAGCCTACATGGCGGCAGCCCTCCCCCTGAAGCGCCCCGTCAAAGTCGGAGAGTTGGTACGGCGCCGGTTGCGTGAGCTGAAGCGCACCCCGCGCGAGCTGGCGGATGCGGTTCAGGTGTCTGAGATCTATATCAGTGACCTCGTCGCCGGACGGCGGCGTCCCCCGGCCCCAGGCCGCATGGACGTCTACGCCCCGATGACCAAGTTTCTCAAGCTGCACCGGAACGATCTGCCCACCTGCGCCAAAGCGGAGCGGGAGGGCGAGACGAAGAGCCGCCGCCGGCCCAATCCGGAGATCCGGGAGCAGTTCCTGGCGCTCTGTCTCGATCCTGCCAAGGGCCGTGTTCTCGCGCGGCGGCTGGGGCGCAAGGACGGCGTCATGCTCGAGCGAGTCATTGTCGGCCGGCTGCTCGAGGTCGCGCAGGGGTTCGTGCGGCGCCAGCTCGATGACGATGTGGGTATCCGCATCGCGGCGAGCCGTGAAGGCTGCACCTATCTCGAGTGGCGCATGAAGCTGATGGAGTTCCTCGATGCGACGCCCGAAGGGCTGACGCCGGGTGACGGCGCGGAGTTCGTGCGGCCGCGGATTGCCGGCTGGGATATCGATTACGATACCCACGCGATGCGCATCGTGTTGCGGTCGCAGGATCCCGCTCCGAGACAGGTCCGCGCGTTGAGCATCTAGGAACTGGCGGTGAATCCAGGTAGGGGCGCAGCATGCTGCGCCCCTACTTTTTTTACGGCCCTACCGTCCCTTACCGTCCCTTACCGTCGCAGTATTTTCTAGTCCGGTCCCCGCACGCCGTCGTTCTTCCATCCGGAGACTCGTTCATGCGTCGCCTGTTGATCACGACGTTCCTTGTGGTCCCCGCATTGTTGCTCGCTCAAGACCCACCGCCCGCGCCCCGTGACACCACCAAGAAAGCCGACACAACAGCCGTAAAAGACACTCTGCTGCCGTTGAAAATGGCGCGCACCGTGAGTTTCGAGACGTCGGAAGCGACGTGGATGTCGCTCGACGTCTCGCCCGACGGCACGACGATCGTTTTCGAGCTGCTGGGGGATCTCTACACGTTGCCGGTCGGCGGTGGCACGGCGACGCGGATCACCTCGGGGCCGGGGTTCGATTCGCAGCCGCGCTGGTCACCCGACGGCAAGCGCATCGTGTTTCTGTCCGACCGCGGCGGCGCCGAGAACGTCTGGCTGTGCGATCCCGATGGATCGCATCCGAAGGCTTTGACGAAGGGCGCGACCAACCTCTATGCGTCTCCCGACTGGACCCTGGACGGCAACTACATCGTCGTTTCTCGAACGAGTGGCTTCCTCGGCAGCACCTATGAGCTGTGGCTGATTCACAAAGACGGTGGCTCCGGCGCCGCAATGCTGCGCGTGCAGACCGGCCCGAACATGCCCCCGCCGATGAACACGCTCGGCGCCGCCTTCGGGAAGGATCCTCGCTACATCTGGGTCTCTCGCCACCGCGGCGGGTTCGGGTACAACCTCGACTATCCGCTTTGGCAGCTTGCGATTTACGATCGCCAGACGGGCCGCCTCTTCACACAGACCGACATGTACGGCAGCGCGATGCGGCCCGTGCTCTCGTCGGACGGCAAGTGGCTTGTGTATGCGACCCGCTACGACGCCGAAACGGGGCTGCGGCTGCGCAATCTCGCCAGCGGTGACGAGAAGTGGCTCGTCTATCCGGTGACCCGCGACGATCAGGAATCGCGCTTCACGCGCGACCTGTACCCTGGGTATTCGTTCACGCCCGACAATCAGGCCATCATCGTGTCGTACGGCGGCAAGATTCACCGGGTCGCAGTGCCGTCCGGACAGGTGACCGACATTCTGTTCACGGCGAAGGTCGACCAGCAGCTGGGACCGATGGTCCACCTCCCGATCCGGGTGGACACGGGTAGCGTGCTCGTGCGTCAGATTCGCGACGCCTCGCCTTCGCCCGATGGGAAGCGGCTCGCGTTCAGCGCGCTCGATCGGCTGTACGTGATGGATCTGCCCAACGGCACGCCGCGCCGTCTGACCAACGACAGCGTGAAAGAGCAAGTCCCGGCGTGGTCGCCAGACGGGCAGTGGCTCGCCTACGTGACGTGGACCGATGCGGGCGGGACGCTCAACAAGATCAAACCCGACGGCCGCAGCCGCCCGGTGCGTCTCACCGCGGACAGCGCTTTCTACGACACGCCTGTGTGGTCGCCCGATGGCGCGCGGATCGTGGTCGTCAAAGGACCACGTGCGCCGCGGACGGAGGAGCATTTTGGGCCGGGCTACGAGATCGTCTGGGTGCCGGCGGCGGGTGGAGCCGTGACGCGGATCTCGCCGATCAACGCGTGGGGGCGGCCGCATTTCAGCCGTGATCCCAACCGCATCTACATCTATGAAGGGCCCGAAGGGTTGGTCTCGATGCGCTACGACGGCACCGACCGGCGGGCTCACATTCGGGTTACGGGCTACACCTCGCCGACGCCCGGTGCGGAGGCTAACCCGGCGGGGGAGGTCATCATCAGTCCCGATTCCGATCGAGTGTTGGCACTCGTCGGAAACTACGTCTACCTGGTAACCCTGCCGCTCATCGGCGGCCAGACGCCGGTCGTGAACGTGTCCGACCCCTCCTCAGCGGCGTTCCCGGTCAAGCGGTTGACAATGATCGGCGGTGACTTCATCGGCTGGACGAACGACGGCCGTCAGGCGTTCTGGTCCATCGGCCGCTCGTTCCTGAAGTGGGATCCTGCCGTTGCCGACTCGATGGATAAGATCAAAGCCCGCACTGATTCGATCCGCGCCGACTCGCTGAAGACCGACGCCTTCAAAGCGCTCGCCGACTCGGTGCAGAAACGGTTGCGGGCGCGGTCGGACTCGCTGGCGAAGCACCCGGCCTACGACCCGCAGCGCAGCGACGTCACGATCAACGTCCCGCGCGATATCCCGCGCGGCACCGTGGTGCTGCGCGGCGCACGCATCATCTCGATGAAGGGCGACGAGGTGATCGACAACGGCGATGTCGTCGTCACGGACAATCACATCGTGTCGGTCGGGGCACGCGGCAATGCCCCCGCCGGCGCGCGCGTCATCGACGTCACAGGAAAGACGATCATGCCGGGCTTTGTGGACGTGCATGCGCACCCCTGGCCGACGTGGGGCATCCACGAGACGCAGGTCTGGAAATATCTCGCCAATCTGGCGTGGGGCGTGACCACGACGCGCGATCCACAGACAGCCACGACCGACGTCCTGACGTACGCCGATCTCGTCGAAACGGGAGAGATTCTCGGCCCGCGCATCTTCCATACCGGCCCGGGTGTGTTCTGGTCCGAGGATTTCAAGAGTCTCGAGGACACGCGCCAGGCGTTGCGGCGCTACAGCGACTTCTACCGCATCCATACGATCAAGATGTACATGACGGGCAATCGCAAGCAGCGGCAGTGGGTCATCATGGCGGCGAAAGAGCTCGGGTTGATGCCGACGATCGAGGGCGGGCTCGACTTCAAGATGAATCTGACGGCGGTCATCGACGGCTACCCCGGATCGGAGCACAGCTATCCGATCATGCCGCTGTACAGGGATGCGGTGCAGCTGGTCGCGCAGTCGGGCATCACGTACACGCCGACGTTGCTCGTATCCTACGGCGGTCCGTGGAGCGAGAACTTCTTCTACGAACGTTACGACATTCACGACAACGCGAAGGTGCGGCGCTTCATGCCGCACGATGAAATCGATCAGCGCGCCGAGCGCCGGCGGTGGTTCCGGGAGAGCGAATACGTGTTTCCGCGGATCGCGGCATCGGCGAATGCCATCCTCCAGGCCGGTGGTCACATCGGCCTCGGCGGCCACGGCCAGATGGACGGGCTGGGCGATCATTGGGAGTTGTGGGCGATGGCGGCCGGCGGGATGTCGAATCACGACGTGCTGCGCGTCGCGACGCTGCACGGCGCCAACGCGATCGGGATGGAGCAGGATCTGGGCTCGCTGGAGCCGGGCAAGTTGGCCGATCTGATCGTGCTGGACGCGAATCCGCTCGAGGATATCCACAACACGAATACCGTGCGGTACGTGATGAAGAACGGCAGGTTGTATGAGGGCGACACGTTGAACGAAGTGTGGCCCCGGCAACGGGCTCTACCGAGAATGTGGTGGTGGGGCACGGAACCAACCAAGGCGGCCGAGACACTGCGTTAGGACCGGCAAAGACTGGGCCTATGTTTTCGGACGCTGAGTCGTTACCTTTTTCGGTGCAAGGAACCGCGAGCTGGCATCCCTCAAGGACAGTCCCGCTCAGGGACTCCGTCGCTGAACACACGCACGGTTTCATCCCCCAGGTTCAATAACTGCAGCAGCGTCGATGTCGGGGTGACATTGGGTCATCTCGCGGCGCGCGTGTGTATCGAAGGAGTAGTATGCCATTTGCATCACTGGGCCTAGCGCCCGAACTCGTTCGCGCGGTCGCCGATGAAGGCTACGCGCACCCCACCCCCATCCAGTCCGAAGCGATTCCGCTGGCGCTGGCGGGCCGGGATCTCATCGGCTCCGCCCAGACCGGTACCGGCAAGACGGCGGCCTTTGTGCTGCCGATCCTGCAGCGCCTGTCGGACGGGAAGCGCGGTGTGCTGCGCGCGTTGATTCTTGTGCCGACGCGCGAGCTCGCCGAGCAGGTCGCGGCCAGCATCCGCGCCTACGGGCGGCACACCCATCTCAAGGGCGCCGCGGTGTATGGTGGCGTCGGGATGGAGCCGCAGACGCGCGCGCTGAAGCACGGCGTGGACGTCGTCGTGGCGACGCCGGGCCGGCTGCTCGACCACATGGAGCGCGGCCATGCGGATTTCTCCAAGCTCGAGGTGCTGGTGCTCGACGAGGCCGATCGCATGCTCGACATGGGATTCGCGCCGGACGTCAAGCGCATCTTGAACGCGCTGCCCGAAGAGCGGCAGACCATGCTCTTTTCCGCGACCATATCGCTGGAGGTGGACGCGCTCGCGCGCCGCGCGCTGAACGGCCATGCGTCGGTTGAAATCGGCCGGCGCGCGCAGGCGGCCGAGGGCATCGAGCACGTCATCGTCGCCGTGGACAAGCTGCAAAAGCGCGGCGCGCTCGCCTCGATTCTCAAAGCCAAGCCCGCCGGCCAGACGCTGATCTTCACGCGGACGAAGTACGGCGCGGACAAACTCGTCACCTTCCTCAAGCGCGAAGGCATCCCGGCGAACGCGCTGCACGGCGACAAGGCACAGAGCCACCGCACGCGGACGCTCGACCAGTTCCGTTCCGGCGCCGCCGAGATCCTCGTGGCGACGGACATCGCCGCGCGCGGCATCGACGTCGACGGCATCCGCATGGTCGTGAACTACGACGTGCCGCAGGACGCCGAGGTGTACGTGCACCGCGTGGGACGGACCGCGCGGGCGGGCGCGCGTGGGCTGGCGCTCACGCTCATCTCTCCCGACGAGTGGCTGCTGATGGCCGACGTCGAGCGGTTGATCGGCCAGACGTTTCCGCGCGAGGTGATTCCGGGATTCGAGCCGTCGGTGCCGCCGCTGCAACCTCGATCCCTCGCGGTTGCAGAGCCGAAGCCGGCGCGGTCAATGAGACCTCGCCCGGGTGGAAAAAAGCGACGGTAAAGGACGGTAAACAAGACGACGGTAAAGGACGGTAAGGGTAAAACCTTTACCGTCTTTTACCGTCCCTTACCGTCGTTTCACCTACCGTCACTCTTTCGTTTTCAGCGTCCTGATAAAGTTCGCCACAGGGGTGGCGGCGAGCGTGAGCAATCGGATCGATCCCCGCGACGCCAGCTCCACCGACACCCGCGCGATGGTCTCGTTGTCGGGGCACTCCACGACGCTGACGAAGTCATAGGGGCCGAGCACGGCGTATTGCGACGTGACCTTGGCCCCGTACTTCTCGATCTCCTTGTTCACTTCCTGCAGCCGCTTGGGGTTGCTCTTGAGCGCCTTGGCGCCTTCGTCCGTCAGATTCGACAACAGGATGTAGGTGGGCATGGGGTGGGCACCTCAGCTCCGTTTCTCGATGGGGACATAATCGCGCTTGTCCGGACCGATGTAGACCTGCCGCGGCCGGGCGATCTTCTGTTCCTTGTCGAGGAGCATCTCCTGCCAATTCGCCAGCCAACCGGGCGTCCGCCCGATCGCGAAGAGTACCGGGAAAATATCGATCGGGAATTTCATCGCCTCGTAGATGATGCCCGAGTAGAAATCGACATTCGGGTAGAGCTTGCGCGTGACGAAGTATTCTTCCTGCAGCGCAATGCGCTCGAGCTCCAGCGCGATGTCGATGAGCGGGTTCTTGCCCGTGACGTCGAACACCTGCTCGGCGATCTGCTTGATGATCTTGGCGCGCGGATCGAAGTTCTTGTAGACGCGGTGCCCAAAGCCCATCAACCGCACCTCGCCCTTCTTCACGCGCTGGAGGTAGGCCGGAATCGCGTCGATCGAGCCGATCTCGCGCAGCATGCGCAGGACTTCTTCGTTGGCGCCACCGTGCAGCGGCCCGTACAGCGCGGCGGCCGCGGCGGCCATGCACGAATAGGGATCGGGGTGCGACGACCCGACGCCGCGCATGGCGCTCGTCGAGCAGTTCTGCTCGTGGTCGGCGTGCAGGATGAACAACACGTCCAGCGCGCGCTCGAGCACCGGGTGCGGGCCGTATTTCACCTCGGTCGTCTTGAACATCATGTTCAGGAAGTTGCCGGTGTAGCTCAAGTCGTTGTCGGGATAGGCGTACGGCATCCCGACGGAGTGCCGATGCGCGAACGCCGCGAGCGTCGGCGTCTTCGCGATCAACCGGAAGATCTGATTGTCGCGCGACTGCTCGTCGAAGATCTTCTTGGCTTCCGGATAAAACGTGGACAGCGCGGCCACCGCGCTGACGAACATGCCCATCGGATGCGCGTCGTGGTGGAAGCCGTCGATGAACTTCTTGATGTTTTCGTGGATGATCGTGTGGTGCGTGACCTGGTACACCCACGTGTCGAGCTCCGCGGCCGACGGCAGCTCGCCATGCAGCAGCAGGTACGCCGTCTCGAGGAACGTGCTCTTCTCGGCCAGCTGCTCGATGGGAAAGCCCCGGTAGCGCAGGATGCCCTGGTCGCCGTTGATGAAGCTGATCGCGCTGCGGCACGCCGCCGTGTTCATGAAGGCGGGGTCGTAGCTCATCAGGCCGAAATCGTCGTCGCCGGCCTTGATCTGCCGCAGATCGGCGGCGCGGACGGTGCCGTCCTGAATCGGCAGCTCGTAGCTCTTGCCGGTCCGGTTGTCGACGACGGTGAGCGTGTCCTTCGGCACTACGGGGGTCCTGGATGTGAGAGGTCGAAAAGATAACCGGCTATTGGCTATCGGGTATCGGCTGTCGGAATCGGGGTTTTCGCCCGATAGCCGATAGCCGATAGCTTTCTTATCTTGCGGACGTGACCCAGCCCCGTCCAAGCCTCTATCCCACGCGCTCCAGCGCGGGCGCGCTGCTGGGGCAGCAGCTGGCGTCCCGGGGCTATCAGGCGTGCATCCTGCTCGGGATTACGCCGGAGGGCGTGGAGATCGCGGCCCACGCTGCCAAGGCGATGGGAGCGCAGTTCGACGTGATCGTGGCATCCTTCATCAAGCTGGGCGCGAACCTCGCGCCGATCGGGGCGATGGCCGAATCGGCGCCGGCGGAGATGGATCCTGACTTCCAGCCGGGGATGAATCTGCTCGAGAAACTCCAGGCCGCGATCGACGAGTCGCGGGCCCGCGTGAAGCAGGATCTCGTCCTCTACCGGACCCAGCGTCCGGTGAAGAAGCTGGAGGGACGCACGGTGGTGATCGTCGAGGGACAAGTCGTGTATCCGTGGAAGGTCCTGGCCGCCGCGAAGGCCGCCGAGGGCCTGGGCGCGCGCCAGGTCGTGATCGCGACGCCCGTCGCCGCGCAGCCGGCGGCGGACCGAATCCGCGCGCGGCAATATCCCTTGGTCTGTCCGAGTGTGGTGATGGAGCAGGAAGGCCATCCGTCGCCCTACGGAGATGCCGGGGCGGATGCACCCGAGCGCCTGAAGAGCATCATGATCGCACATCAGGCCGCCTAACGGCGGATGGGCGGATCGGCGGATCGCCGGATGGTGGACTGTACCGCTTTGTAAAGTCCCATCGTTACCTTTCCAGCTCGTGAGCATGCCTCGCTGATTTCCTGTCCCTCTTTCGTATCGATGTATGCGAGATCCTTCGCGAGACGAATCGCCACGGACAGTTCGGAAAGCGACCCAAGACTCATATCGAGAAACCGTCGAAGGCTGCCCGACGCATTTGGGATACGAGACCGTATCGTTCGTGGCTTGGGAACCGAGCCGTGATTCGATATGTGGCGAGCGTTAATGCATAGCACGCGTGCCAGGCATCGAATCGCTCGTAGGGCATCATGGAGGAAAGGTACCTAAGACGACAAAAGTGATGAATCAAAAACGCGCAGTTAGGACCTAAATAATGCGAAGCGATCCGCCCATCCGGCGATCCGTCGATCCGACCTACTCCGGCAATTCGACGATATCCCTTTCCAACCAACGGTGCTCGCCGGCCAAGATCTCTTGGGCCAGCTTGTACGTCGGCACGTCCTCGTTGCGCCGCAGCCCGTTGAACTTCGACCGCACGCGCCGCCGCGCCTGACGGCAGAACACGTCGGCCAGATGCACGGCGCGCGCGCCGGCGGCGCGGTCGCGCTCGAACAGGCGCTGCGCCCGTGAGCAGGTCGCCGCCATGGCGAACAGCTCGGCCGCGACGTCCACCAGCCGGAACAGCACCGACTGGCGCAGCTCGAGCTTCGGCCCAAAGCGAATCATGGCATGGAAGACGCTGCGCGCGAGTCGGCGGCAGCTGCGCTCGACACAGCGGACGTGCTTGGCCAGCCGTCCAAACTCCGCGTAGCGCGGCCACAGGCTCCACCCGAGCCAGCGCGACGGATACCACCAGCCGTAGAACCCGGCCGACCGCACCAGGCCGGTGAGCCGCTCGCGGGCCGTCTTGCCCGGCATGACGACGTCGCCTGCGACCTGGAGATGCTTGTCCACGGCTTCGCGCGCGATGAAGAGATGCATGATCTCCGAGGAGCCTTCGAAGATCAGGTTGATGCGGAAATCGCGCATGATGCGCTCGACCGGCACCGGCGCCTCGCCGCGCGCGCGCAGCGAGTCGGCCGTCTCGTAGCCGCGGCCGCCGCGGATCTGCACGGTATCGTCGATGATGCGCCAACCGGCCTCGGAGTTGTACAGCTTGGCGATCGCCGCTTCGAGCCGGATGTCGGCGCCGCCGCGCTCGGCCATCGCGCCGCACAGCTCCGCCACGGCTTCCATCGCCAGCGTGTTCGCGGCCATCGATCCGATTTTCTGCGCGATCGCGTCGTGCTGCCCGATCGGCCGGCCCCACTGCACGCGCTCCGCCGCCCAGCGGCGCGAAATCTCGAGGCAGCGCTTGCCGGCGGCGACCGCGGAAATGGGGAGCGTCAACCGGCCGGTGTTCAGCGTGATCAGCGCGAGCTTCAGGCCATTGCCCTCGCCCCAGAGCACGTTCTCCTTGGGCACGCGCACGTTGGTGAAGCGGATCACGCCGTTGTAGAGCGCCTTCAGGCCCATGAAGTGGCAGCGGTGCACGACTTCGACACCCGGCCAGTCCATCTCGACGATGAACGCCGTGATCTGCTTCTTCTCTCTGCCGTTGATCATCTTCGACGGCGTCCGCGCCATCACCACGAGCAGCTCGGCCTTGGTGCCATTGGTGCACCACAACTTCTCGCCGTTCAAGACCCAGGCATCGTCGTCGAGGATCGCGTTGGTTTCCATCGCCGCCGGATCGGAGCCGACGCTGTCCTCGGTGAGCGCGAACGCGGAGATCGCGCCCTGGGCGAGACGGGGGAAGTATTTCTTTTTCTGGGCTTCGCTGCCGAACAGCTTGAGCGGTTGCGGCACGCCGATCGATTGATGCGCGGAGAGCAGTGCGGTCAGCGAGCCGTCGACCGACGAGACGAGCTCGATCGCCTTCATGTAGGAGAGCTGCGACAGGCCGAGTCCGCCGTACTCGCGCGGAATCTTGATGCCGAACGCGCCCACGTCTCGCAGTCCCTGAATCACGTCATCGGGGATTTCGCCTTCGCGATCGATGCGATCGGAGTCGACGTCCTCGCGGAGGAACCGCGCCAGCTTGTCGAGAAACGGCTTCGCGCGGGCGACTTCGTCAGGATCCTGTTCGGGGTAGGGATGGATGAGATCCATCCGCAGGTTGCCGAGGAACAGCTCGCGCACGAAACTGGGCGCCGCCCACTCCTGCTCGCGCGCCGCCTCGGCGACTTCGCGCGCTTCCGCGGCGCTGACGGTGCGTTTGGGCGGGGCGAGTGTGGTCATCGCACCCAATCTAACACCATCTCACACCTTGCGACCCGCCGTGGACGGGGGTTTCTTCCACGCGTTCAGCCCGCCGTCAGCCTTCATGAAGGAGATGTCCCATGTCCCGCATAGCCTTAGTGAGCGTCGCGCTCGGGCTCGCCCTTGCGTCCCCGGCGACCGCCCAGCGGCCCGCTCGAGCCAGCCGCGCCCGCCCACGACCCACCGCAGCCCCCGCGGCGATCACGATCCCGTACCAGCGGTTCGTCCTGAAGAACGGCCTCACCCTGCTGGTTCACGAGGACCACAAGGCGCCGATCGTCGCCGTGAACATCTGGTACCACGTCGGCTCGAAAAACGAGCGGCCCGGCCGCACCGGATTCGCCCACCTGTTCGAGCATCTGATGTTCAACGGCAGCGAGCACTTCAACGACGACTACTTCCAGCCGTTCGAGCGCATCGGCGCGACCGATCAGAACGGCACGACCAACGAAGATCGCACCAACTATTTCGAAAACGTCCCCACCAACGCCCTGGACGTCGCGCTGTGGATGGAGTCGGACCGGATGGGCCATCTGCTCGGCGTGATCGACACGGCGAAGGTGAACGAGCAGCGCGGCGTGGTGCAGAACGAGAAGCGGCAGGGCGAGAATCAGCCGTACGGGAAAGTCGACCTGTTGATGACCGAGGGAACGTATCCCGTCGGCCATCCATACTCCTGGACGGTCATCGGATCGATGGAAGACCTCAACGGCGCCTCGGTCGACGACGTGAAGGAATGGTTCCGGACGTATTACGGGCCTAACAACGCCGTCATGGTCCTGGCCGGCGACATCACCCCCGAGGCCGCGCGCCGGAAGGTCGAGCAGTACTTCGGCGACATTCCCGCGACGCCGCCGATCGCGAAGCAGGACGTGTGGATCGCCCGGCGCACCGGGTCGCACCGTCAGGTGATGCAGGACCGCGTCCCGCAGGCCCGGATCTACAAGGAGTGGAACGTGCCGCAGTTCGGCTCCGCGGACGCCGATTATCTCGACATGGTGACCGACGTGCTCGCCCAGGGGAAGACGTCGCGGCTCTACAAGCGGCTCGTGTACGACGAGCAGATCGCCACGGACGTCATCGCCTACGCCGATCTGCGCGAGATCGGCGGGCAGCTCGTCATTCGTGCGACCGCCAAGCCGGGCGGTGACCTCGCCCGCGTGGAGCGCGCGATCGACGAGGAGCTGGCGCGGTTCGTCCGGTCAGGCCCGACGGCCAGCGAGCTGCGCCGCATCAAGACGCAATATCGGGCCAGTTTCATCCGCGGCATCGAGCGGATCGGCGGCTTTGGCGGCAAGTCCGACGTGCTCGCGCATTATGAAGTCTTCACGGGGAATGCCGACAATTACCTGGTGACGGAGCGGCGCGTAGCCGCGGCGACCGGCGCCGATCTTCGGGCCGCGGCGGCGCGCTACCTGAGCGACGGCCAGTACGTACTCGAGGTGCATCCGTATCCGGAGTTCGGAACGACGGCGGGCGGAGCGGACCGCTCGAAGGTCCCTGACGCGGGCACGCCGCCTGACGCGCGCTTCCCCGCGGTCGCGCGCGCGACGCTGCCCAACGGCCTCAAGATCGTGCTGGCGGAGCGCCACTCGATTCCGCAGGTGAATCTCACGCTGCTCGTCGACGCTGGCTACGCGGCCGATCAGTTCGCGGCTCCCGGCACGGCGAGCCTGGCGCTCGACATGCTCGACGAAGGGACGGTGAAACGGACGGCGCTCCAGATCAGCGACACCCTCTCCCAGCTCGGCGCATCCCTGGGCACCGGCTCGCGGCTCGACGTGTCGCAAGTCGCGCTGTCGACGATCAAGGAGAATCTCGACCCGGCGCTCGACATCTTTGCCGACGTCATTCTGAATCCGGCCTTCCCGCAGGCCGACTTCCAGCGGCAGCAGCGCCAGCGGCTGGCGCGCATTCAGCGTGAGAAGGTGCAGCCCGTGCAGATGGCGCTGCGTGTCTTCCCGCAGCTGCTGTACGGGACGAATCACGCCTACGGCAATCCGCTCACGGGGTCGGGCACGGAAGAGTCCGTCTCGCGCATGACGCGCGACGACCTGGTGCGCTTCCACCGGGCCTGGTTCAAGCCGAATCACGCGACGCTTGTGATCGTCGGCGACGTGTCGCTGGCGGAGATTCAGCCGAAGCTGGCGCGCCTGTTCAGCCGCTGGCAGTCGGGTGAGGTGCCGCAGAAGAACGTCGGTACGGTGGCCGATCAGGCGAGGCCGCTCGTCTACATCCTCGACCGGCCCGGCGCCGAGCAGTCGGTGATTCTGGCGGCTGACCTCGCCGCGCCGAAAGCCAACCCCCATGAGTATGCCGTCGAGGCGATGACGTCGCTGCTCGGCGGCCAGTTCACCTCGCGCGTCAACATGAACCTGCGCGAAGGCAAGCACTGGTCGTACGGGGCATTTACGTTCGTCTGGGACGCGCGCGGCCAGCGGCCGTTCATCGCCTATGCGCCGGTGCAGACCGACAAGACCAAGGAGTCGATGATCGAGGTCGATCGCGAGCTGCGCGGGATTCTGGGTCCCAAGCCCGTCACGGCCGACGAGCTGGCAAAAGCGCAGGCGAATCTCACGCTGACGTTGCCCGGCACCTGGGAAACGATGGGCGCGGTGCAGGGGTCGCTCGAAGACATGGTGACATACGGGCTCGATGACCACTACTTCGACACGTATGCGCAGCGCGTGCGCAGCCTGACGGTTCAGGATGCGACCACCGCGGCGCAGGAAGCGATTCGTCCCGATCACCTCGTGTGGGTGGTCGTGGGCGATCGCGCGAAGATCGAGGCTGGGATTCGGGAGTTGAACTTTGGGGAGATCCGGTTCTTGGATGCGGACGGAAAGCCACTCGCATCGCGGTAGCCCGCAGGTAGTTGGGGGAACGGGGCGGGAGTAACTTCTCCCGTCCCGTTTTCTCTGGAGAATCCGTGCGCTCGCTCAACGTAGCCGTTCTCGTCATCGCGGCATGCGCCGCGACGCTCGCCGGTCAAACGCCGGCGCAACAGGTGCTCATCAAAGCCGGTCGGCTCGTCGACGGCCGCTCGCAACAGGTGCAGACCAACGTCGGCATCCTGGTCGAGGGTGAGCGCATCAAGGCCGTCGGCCCGCTCGCCCAGGTCCAGGGACAGGCCGCGACCGCCCGGGTCATCGATCTCAGCCAGATGACGGTGCTGCCAGGCCTGATCGATGCGCACACGCATCTGCTCCTCCAGGGCGACGTGACGTCGCAGGAATACGAGGACCAGCTGCTGAAGCAGTCGATCCCGTATCGCGCGATTCTCGCGGCCCGCAACGCGCGTCTGTCGCTGGAGCACGGCTTTACCGCGATCCGCGACGTCGAGACCGAAGGGGCGATGTACGCCGACGTCGACGTGAAGTTGGCCGTGAACCGCGGCGAGATTCCCGGCCCGCGCATCTTCGCCTCGACGCGCGCCATGGCCCCGACGGGGATGTATCCCATCGGGACGCCGAACTGGGAGATCGATCTGCCGCACGGCGTGCAGACGGTGGACGGTGTCGATAACGCGCGGCTGGCGGTGCGGGAGCAGGTGCAGCACGGCGCCGACTGGATCAAGTACTACAGCGATCGCCGCTACTACTTCACACCCGACAGCGTGCTGCGCAGCTGGGTGAACTTCACCGATGCCGAAGCGAAGGCGATCGTGGACGAGACCCATCGCCTCGGCCGCATGGCGGCGGCGCACGCGATCGGGTCGGACGGGATCGCCGCCGCGCTCCGCGCCGGCGTGAACTCGATCGAGCACGGCGACGGCCTCACCGATTCGCTGATGGATGCGATGGTGAAGAACAACGTCTACTGGGTGCCGACGGTGAGCGTCGGCGTGCACGTGATGCCGCGCGGTGGCGTGTGGCCGGCCCTGGTGGCGCTCGAGCGGCGCGCGTTCGGGCGCGCGCTGCGCAAGGGCGTGAAGATCGTGATGGGCACCGACGTCGGCGGGTTCCCCTGGACGGAAATCAATCAGGCCAAGGAGTTCGAGTACTACGTGCAGTACGGCATGACGCCGATGCAGGCGATTCAGTCCGGAACTTCGGTCGCCGCGGCGCTGCTCAACCAGGAGCAGAATCTTGGCGCGATCGCACCGGGCCTGTTCGCGGACATCATCGCCGTCGCAGGCGACCCGACACGGGACATCACGGAACTGCAACGCGTCAAGTTCGTTATGAAGGGCGGTGCCGTCTATCTTTCCCCATAAGTGCGACAGCTCTCGGTAGCGCTCTTCCTTAGTATCGGCGCCGCGGGCGCCGGCCTGGCACAGTTGGCGCCCGCCGGCACCGGCGGCGTCGCCGCATTGGCGGGCACCCTCCGGCAGCTGGGCAGCAACAAGCGCGTCCTGATGATCGGCGCGCATCCCGACGATGAAGACACCCAGCTGCTCGTGCTGCTGGCGCGCGGCATGGGGGCGCAGGCGGCCTACCTCTCGCTCACCCGCGGCGAGGGCGGGCAGAATCTGATCGGCCCCGAGCTGGGGCCGGAGCTGGGGATCATTCGCACCGAAGAGCTGCTGGCGGCGCGCGAGCTGGACGGGGCGCGGCAGTTCTTCACGCGCGCCTACGACTTCGGCTTCTCGAAATCGGCCGACGAAACGTTCCGCTTCTGGCCGCGCGATTCGATCCTCAAGGACGTGCTGGACGTCATGCGGCGGTTTCGACCGCAGGTGGTCATTGCCGTGTTCTCGGGGACGCCGGCCGACGGCCATGGCCACCATCAAGTCTCGGCGATCCTCGCGCGTCAGGCGTTCGACCTGCTGCGCGACTCCGCCGGTGGACCGGAGAAGTTCTATCGCTCCACGCGCGGCGATCCATCAGCCACGACGCTCACGCTGCCGGTCGGCACGCTCGATCCCATCCTGGGGCAGTCCTACTTCCAGATCGCGATGGCGAGTCGCAGCCGCCATCGCTCCCAGGACATGGGGCAGCTGCAACGCCCTGGTCCCGCGACGTCCGGGGTCGCGCTCATCTCCTCGAGGACCCCGTCCCCCGGGGGGTCCGAGACGTCGGTCTTCGCGGGCGTCGACACGACGATTCACGTGCCGGGCTATGGAGCGCTGATCGACTCGGCACGCGCCGCGCTCACGCTGTGGCATCCCCGCGCCACGCTGCCGTTCCTGATCCGGGCGTTGCGGCTCGTCGCCGCGGCGGATTCCGAGCAGCGGGCCCTGCTGGAGCGCGCCATCGCCACCGCAGCGGGCGTCACGATCGATGGAACAGCCGACGACGGGATCGTGACGCCGGGCGAGCGCCTGCAGGTCGAAGTCACCCTGTGGAATCCGGGCGATAGCGCCGTGCGCGTGGACAGCGTTGCCGTCGCGGCTCCCGCGGGCTGGTCGCTGGAGCAGCTGGAGCTCGGTGCGCCGACCGTCGCTCCGGGAGCACTGATGACACGCCGCTTCGTGCTGACGGTGGGGCGGGATGCCGAGCGCACGCAGCCGTATTTCCTGCGCCGCCCGTTGACGAATCGTGGTGGCTTGTACGACTGGTCGGCGGCGCCGCCGCAGGTACGCGGGCTGCCGTTCGAGCCGCCGCCCGTCAGCGCGCGGGTGCGGCTCGTGATCGGCGGCGAACCGATCACGCTCACCCGGGAGATCGTCTACCGCTATCGCGATCAGGCGATCGGCGAAATTCGACGGCCGCTGTTCGTGACGCGCGATCTCGACGTCGCCATCACGCCCGAGGAATTGCTGTGGCCGATCGATGGCGGCGGTGGGGGGGGATCGCGCGAGCCGCGGCATTTCACGGTCACCGCCACGAACCGGTCGCGGGGCAGCGCCAAGGCGCGGGTTGCCATGACCGTGCCCAGCGGCTGGCTGCCCATCGCTGCCGAGAGTCTGGCGTTCACGCGCGAGGACGAGACGAAGACCGTCACCGTAGCCCTCGCGCCTCCCGTCGCCGATAGCCTCAAGGCGGGCAGCTACGACGTGCGCGCCGGCAACGGCTGGCTCGAGATCATCGACTATCCGCACATTCGGCCGCGCGCCCTGGCGCGGCCCTCCCTCGCCCGGATCCGGGCGGCGCGCGTCGCGCTTCCGGCGCTGTCGCACGTCGGCTACGTGCGCGGCGCTGCGGATCGGGTGCCCGAGGCGCTGCTCGCCGTGGGTGTGCCGCTCGATCTCATCGGCCCTGATTCGCTCGCGCGGGGCGACCTGTCGCGCTACGACGCGATTGTGATCGGAAGTCGCGCCTACGAGACCGAGCCGGCGCTGGTTGCGAACAACGGCCGGCTGCTCGACTACGTGCGAGACGGCGGCCTCGTCATCGTCCAGTACCAGCAGTATCCGTTGGTCGACGGCGGCTTCGCGCCGTATCCGTTGACGATCGCGCGCCCGCACGATCGCGTGTCGGACGAGAACGCGCCGGTCACGGCGCTCGATCCGTCGAGCTCGGTGTTTCACTATCCCAACGAGATCCGGCCGGAGGATTGGCGCGGCTGGATTCAGGAACGCGGCCTGTACTTCGCGCACACCTGGGACACGACCTACGTCCCGCTGCTCGAAACGCATGATCCTCCACCCAACCCGCCGGCCGAGCTGAAGGGTGGCCTGCTGGTCGCGCCGCTGGGGCGCGGAACGTATGTGTACACGGGGCTGAGTTTCTTCCGGCAGCTGCCGGCCGGCGTACCTGGAGCGTATCGGTTGTTTGTCAACCTGCTCGGATTGAAGCGTCGGAATGTTCCGTAACGACAACGTGCGTGGTGCGTGGTGCGTGGTGCTGAGCGTTCTGGCGCTTGGCTGCTCGCGGGATCACCGTACGCCATTAGTCGTCTACTCGCCGCACGGCCGCGATCTGTTGACGCTCTTCGAGCTCCGGTTCGAAGCACTGCACCCCGATATCGACGTGCGCTGGCTCGACATGGGCTCGCAGGATGTCTACGACCGTCTGCGCTCCGAGCGCGCGAATCCCCAGGCCGACGTGTGGTTCGGCGGTCCGTCGCTGATTCTTGCGCAGGCAGCCCGCGACTCGCTGCTCGACTGTTACCGGCCGCCGTGGGCCGGCGCCATTGCCGCACGGAGCCGCGGCACGGGCGATTGCTACTTCGCCGCCTACGAAACGCCCGCGGTCTTTCTCTACGCGGAGAAGGTCGTCAAGCCGGAGGACGCGCCGCAGGATTGGGACGACCTCCTCGATCCGAAATGGAAGGGGAAGGTGATCATCCGCGACCCGCTCGCGAGTGGCACGATGCGGGCGGTGTTCGGCTTCATCATCCAACGTGGGATGAAGCAAGCGCGCGACACCGCCGCCGGATTCGCGTGGCTGCGCCGGCTCGACGGACAGACGAAGGTCTACGAGCAAAACCCGGCGCTCGTGAGCGAGAAGATCGCGAGGCAGGAGGGGTTGGTCACGATCTGGGACCTGCCCGACGTGCTGATCAGCCGCCGGCGCGGCATGCCGATCGGCTATGTCTTTCCCAAGAGCGGCACGGTCGTGATCGAAGACGGGATCGCCGCCGTGCGCGGCGCGAAGCATCTCGCGGCGGCGCGTGCCTACGTGGATTTCGTCGGCAGCGTCGCGATGCAGCTCGCGGCCGCGCGCGAAGTCTATCGGGTCCCGGCGCGGCTCGACCTCCCCGCCGATTCCCTTCCGGAGTGGGTGCGTGACGTACGCCGGCGCATGGTCGTCGCCGACGTCGATTGGAATCTCCTGGCCGAGCACGGGCCCGAGTGGATGCGCTGGTGGGATGAGCACGTGCGCGGCACGGGAGGCAGGCGTTGACCGCGTTTCTCCAAATCCAGGCCATCGAAAAGCGCTGGCGCAGTGACGTGACGGTCGGGCCGATCACGCTCGACATCGCGCGCGGCGAAATCCTCGCGCTGCTGGGACCGTCAGGCAGCGGCAAAACGACGATGCTCCGGCTCCTGGCGGGTTTCGAGACGGCCGATGGCGGGCGCATCACGGTCGCGAACGAGGAGGTGACGGCCGTGCCTGCCGCTCGGCGGCGGTTCGGGATGGTGTTTCAACATTACGCGCTCTTCCCGCATCTCGATGTGGGTCAGAACGTCGGCTTTGGACTGCGGGGAAGGGGGCAAAAAATCTCTGAAGCGCTCGCGCTCGTCGATCTGGCGGGCTACGAGCGGCGCAAAGTCCATGAGCTGTCCGGCGGGCAGCAGCAGCGCGTCGCGCTGGCGCGCGCGCTCGCCCCCGAGCCGCGCGTGCTGCTGCTCGATGAGCCGCTCTCGAACCTCGACCCGGCGCTGCGCGAACGGACGCGCCGCGAGCTGCGCCAGGTCATCAAGCGAGTCGGGATTACCACGGTCTTCGTGACTCACGAACAAGAGGAAGCATTCGATCTCGGCGACCGGATCGCGGTGCTCAACAACGGGGGCCTCGAGCAGACGGGCACGCCCGAAGACCTGTACGAGCGGCCGCAGAACCTGTTCGTCGCGACGTTCGTGGGGCGCGCCAACGTGTTTCGTGGCAATGCGGCGCGGGCGCTTGGTGCGCGTGACGGTACGGTCGTCGTGGTGCGCCCGGAGCGTCTGCGATTTGCCGGTGCCGGGCTTCCCGGCGTCGTGCGGGAACGGCGCTACACGGGTGCCGGCGCGTTCTTCCTCGTTGAAGGGGACGACGAGAACCGCTTCGAGGTTCTGGCGGAGCCGGACGCCGCCCGGGTCGGCGAGCGGGTCTATGTCGAAGCCACTCGGGTGATCGCGTTGTGATCTGGAATCTGCGGAGAACGGACCTGCTGGCTGTGGGCCTGGCGCTGCTGCTTGCCTGGGTGGTGATCTACCCGATTCTCATCGTCGCGGCCGACGCCGCGGACTGGGCCGCGGTGCGCGCATTCCTGACGCGGCCGGGCGAGTGGGCGGCATTGTGGGCGAGCATCTGGATTTCGCTGCTGAGTGTCGTGCTCGCGGCCGCCATCGGTATCCCCCTCGCGTTCCTGTTCGAGTGGTTTGACTTCCCGGGGCGCAAGACGCTGGGCGCGCTGATCGCGCTGCCGGTCGTCCTGCCGCCGCTCGTCGGCGTGATCGCGTTCCTGTTTCTGTACGGGGAGTCGGGATTCGTCGCGCGCGCCATTCAGGCGGCGCTGCATCTCGAGCACGCGCCGTGGCGGCTGCAAGGGGCCGGGGCCATCCTGCTCGTCCACGCGTACTCGATGTATGTCTACTTCTATCTCTTCACCCGCGCCGGTCTCGCCAAGCTCGATGTCTCGATGCTCGAAGCGGCGCAGGCGTTGGGCGCCTCCACTCGGGCGACGGTGTGGCGCGTGATCATTCCGCTGCTGCGTCCGTCGCTGGTCGGCGCCGCGATGCTGACGTTCATGACCGCGCTCGGATCGTTCAGCGCGCCCTACATCTTCGGTGGTGGATTTCGCGTCATGACCACGCAGATCGTGGCGACGAAGCTGAACGGCGATCTCCCGCTCGCCATGGTCGAGACGGTGGCGCTGGCGGTCATCGCCGTGGCGGGACTCGCGATCCTGCGCGGCACCGAGGGTGACGACATCCTCGTGGCGCTCGGGAAGGGAATTGCGCCGCGCCCGCGGCCGATCCGGCGCGCCGGCGTGCGCCGGCTCGCGACCGTGGCGGGATGGGGTTTGGCGATCCTGTTGCTGCTGCCCCATCTGACCCTCGCGCTCGTGTCGCTCGTGCCGTACGGCGCCTGGACGACCGAGATCCTGCCCCCCGTGATCAATCTCGAGAATTACCGGCGCCTCTTCTCGGAGGCCGAGCGCCTGCGTCCGATGCTCAATTCGCTGTGGATGGCGGCGGCAAGCACGGCCGTCGCGGTCGTCCTGGCACTGGCGGGCGGTTGGCTGGTGGTGCGGAAGCGCGTCGCGTTGCGGCGCGTCATCGAAGGATTGCTCGCGCTGCCGTGGGCATTGCCAGGCACCGTCTTCGCGATCGCGCTCGCGATCACGTTCAGCGTGAACGCGCCGCTGCAGCTGCGCTTCGTACTGGTGGGTACGGCCGTCATCCTGCCGCTCGCGTATCTCGTGCGGGCATTGCCGCTCACCGGCCGCGGGATCCTCGCCTCCTATCGCCAGCTCGATCCGACGCTCGAGGAAGCGGCGGCGAGTCTCGGCGCGGGCCGCTGGCGCACGCTGGCGCGCGTCACGCTGCCACAGCTGCGGCCCGGGCTCGCCGCCGGTGCCAGCCTCGCCTTCGTGGCGGCGCTCGGCGACATCGTGGCGTCCATCGTGCTCTACACGTATGAAACGCGGCCCGTGTCGATCGAAATCCTTTCCAGCCTGCGGCTCGCCGAAACCGGTGTCGCCGCGGCCTTCGGCGTCGTCCTGATGCTGGTGAGCGCCGTGGTGCTCGGCGTGGGAGCGAGACGATGAAGCGGCTCTCCGTGCTCATGGCAGTCTGCTTCGTCGACATGCTGGGCCTGATGCTCGTCGCCCCGCTCATGCCGTTCTACGCGACGCGGATGCATGCGCCGGAATGGATGGTCGGATGGCTCATCTCCGCATTCGCCGTCGCGCAGCTCATCTCCTCGCCTGTCTGGGGGAAGTTCTCCGATCGTTACGGCCGGCGACCCGCGATGCTGATCGGCCTTTCGGGGTCCGCGATTGCCTACCTGGTGTTCGGGTTTGCGACGAGCCTCTGGATGCTGTTCGCGTCCCGTCTGGTCCAGGGCCTTGGTGGCGGGACAACCGGCGTCGCCCAGGCCTATGTCGCCGACACCATGGCACCGGCGGAGCGCGCGAAGGCACTCGGCTGGATATCCGCGGCGACGAGCGCCGGCGTCCTCATCGGACCGGTGATCGGTTCCGTCGCGCGCAGCTTCGGAACGGAAGTACCGGGTATGGTAGCCGCGGGCCTCATGCTGCTTTGCGTAGTCTTCGCCTGGAAATGGCTCCCCGAATCCCGCGTCCAGCATACGCACACCCCGAGCGGCCAGCAGCTGCCCCCCGGTCGGACCATCCAGCAAGCGCTGTGGCAAATCGTCGAGCATCCATCGGAGCCGGCGCATCGCGTGATCTGGATCTACGTCGTCGGGATGCTGGCGCTCAACGTCGTCATCGGGGTGATGGCGCTGTACTTCAAGGACGTCTACGGCGTCACTGAAGAGACGATCGGTTACTTCTTCACGATCTTTGGTGTCGTCGGCGTGCTGATGCGTTTTGGATTGGTGGGATGGTTCAACAACCGCTTTGGTGAGATCCGCACTATGCAGATGGGGACCATCTCGCTCTTCCTGGGTCTCGCGCTGATGCCGCTCCCGGCGGCGATTCTCCCACCGTCTGCCGCGATCGTGGTCTTTATTCTCTTCCTGACGCTGGTTCCGGTGGGTACCGCGCTTTTGTTTCCGGCGTCCACGTCGCTGGTCAGCCAGCGCGTGCCCCGTCATGAGCTGGGGCTGGTGATGGGAGCACAACAGACGTTGCGGGGCATCGCCAGCATCGTTGGTCCGGTGGGCGCGACCTTCGTGTTCGATCAGTTCGGACATGGCGTCCCGTTCCTGATTGCCGCGCTGGTCGTAGCCGTGGCGGGCCGCATGGCCTTCCGCGAGCGACCCGACGAGCCGGTGGCGGCAACCGCCTGACCGCCGCTACTTTCTGGCCATGACCAACGCCGTCTACGCCGCACTCCTGGCGTCTCTCACGGGGACGCTTTCGCCTCCGCCTCGACCCAAGCTGGTCGTCGTGATCACCGTCGATCAGCTTCGCCCCGACTATTTCACGCGCTGGAAGAGCCAGCTGACGGGTGGGCTGGCACAACTGGCAAACGAAGGGGCGTTGTTCACCGACGGCTATCAGGATCACGCCGTGACGGAGACAGCGCCGGGGCATGCGACGATTCTGTCGGGGATGTGGCCGGCGCATACCGGTATCATCCGCAACTTCGAGGGCGTGCAGGACTCGCTGGCGTCGCTGATCGGTACGACGGGTCCCGGAGCGTCGCCGCGACGCATCCGCGGTACGGAGCTGTTCGACTGGCTCAAGGCCGTCGATCCGACCGCGCGGGCGCTTTCGGTGAGCCGCAAGGACCGTGGCGCGATTCTCCCCATCGGACAATCGAAAGAACAAGTCTACTGGTATCAGTCGGGGCTGTTCACGACCAGCCGGTATTACGCCGACTCGTTGCCGACGTGGGTGCTGGCGTTCAACGCCCGGCGTCTGCCGTTCAAGGCGGCGAGTACCGTTTGGACGCTGTTGCTGCCCGACAGCGCGTATAAGGAGGAAGACAACGCGCCGTGGGAGAATCTCGGGCGTGACGTCGTGTTTCCGCATCGTCTCCCCGCCGACAGCACCCAGGCGGCCGCGGCGGTCGCCGGCGTGCCGGCGATGGATTCGCTGACCTTGCTGTTCGCGCTCGAGGGCTTCGAAGCGCTGCGTCTCGGCCGCCGAGGCACGGACGTCCTGGCGGTCAGTCTGTCGACGACCGACGCCGTCGGCCATGCATTCGGCCCCGACTCCCGCGAAATCCACGACCAGGTGCTGCGGCTCGACCGCTATCTGAGCTGGTTCCTGAAGCGCGTGACCGACCGTGTTGGACGCGACAACGTCATCGTGGTGCTGACGGCTGACCACGGCGTGACGTCATTCCCCGAGCGGACGCGGGCGAAGACCGGCGGCGCGGCGTACCGCGTGCTGCTCGACACGTTGATCACCGCGGTCAATCGCGATCTCGATCGTGTGGCCGGAGCCGCGGCGGGGGGGGGCGCACCGCCGCGCGCGTGGCTCGAATTCGACACCGGCATGCTGTTCCTGCACGACAACGGCCGGTTCGCGGCCACCGGCGTGAAGACCGACAGCATTCTCGACGCTCTCACCGCCCGCATCCTGCGCATCCAGGGCGTCGCGCGCGTGATCAAGCCCGCCGACCTGTCGCGTGCCGACACGGCGTCAGACCCGGTGGCACGGCGCTGGCTGCATCAGCTGGCGCCCGACGCCGGCGTGGTCCTCACGGTTACGTTGCAGCCCGGGTCGGTGTGGGACATTCCCGATCTGCCGATCGCGATGCACGGGCAGCCTTCCGATGACGATGCGCACGTGCCGATCATCTTCTGGGGCCGGGGCGTGCGGCGCGGCTCGTACGCGGGGCGGATGAATACCGTGGACATCGCCCCCACCCTCAGCGTGCTGCTCGGTATCTCGCCGCTGTCGCTGGTCGACGGGCACGCGCGCACCGAAGCGCTCCTGCCGAGAAACTAGCCGTGGTTCAAAAGCAATCGGCGAAGCAGATCCGCCGCATCGAAGAGCTGCAGGGGTACGTGCGGACGGTGGATCACGTGAAGAAGCTGGTCGCCGAGCTCGAATCGAACCGTGCCGCGAAGCCGAAAATCATCAACAGCATCTGCGGGAACATCGCCCGCGAGCTGTCCCACATGCGCCAGCGTGCCCTTACGGCGAATCTCGGGACACTGCCTGACGTGGCCGGCTCATTGGCGATCGTCGCGAACCGGGCGGGGACGGGGATCAACATGAAGGTGCGCGCGCTGGCGGATGGCGTGAACAGCATGACGATACAGCTCGATCAGGCGCTCAAGTCGGCCCACGAAGCGCCGCCCGAAAAAGATAAAGACAAAGACAAAGAGAAAACACAATCGTAGCGATCAGCTGTCGCGCGCTGACCAAGCGCTTCGGGGACGTCGTGGCGGTCGCCGGCCTCGATCTCACGGTCGGCGCCGGCGAGTGCTTCGGGTTGCTCGGCCCGAACGGGGCGGGGAAGACGACCACCATCGAGATCCTCGAGGGCCTCACACCGCCCGACAGCGGCGCCGTCGAGATCCTTGGCACGCCGTGGCGCGACGGCGCGGAGGGGCGGGCGCTGCGTGAACGGCTCGGCATTCAGCTGCAAGAAACCCAGCTCGCCGACAAACTCACGGTCACGGAGACGCTCTCCCTGTTTCGCTCGTTTTACCGACAGTCCCATACGGTGGATGAAGTGCTCGCGCTGGTCGAGCTCGAGGAGAAGCGCAACGTGCGGGTCGTGACGCTCTCCGGCGGGCAGAAGCAGCGCCTGGCCGTGGCCTGCGCCCTGGTGAGCAAGCCCGAGCTGTTGTTCCTCGACGAGCCGACGACCGGCCTCGACCCGCAGTCGCGGCGCCAGCTGTGGGAAATCATCCGCCGCTTCCGCGCCGCGGGCGGCACCGTGCTGCTCACGACGCATTACATGGAGGAAGCCGAGCGGCTGTGCGACCGTGTCGCGATCATGGATCACGGCAAAATCATCGCGCTCGGCACGCCGCGCGAGCTGATCGCCACGCTCGGCGCGGAGCACGTCGTCGAGTTCGCGCTCAGCGAAGGAACGCCCGACGACCTGATCGACCGGCTGCGGCACTTGGGGGGCGTGACCGCGGTGCGATCCGGGGCGGACGGGGGGGGGCTCGCATTGACCGTCACCGAGCTGCATCGCACGCTGCCCGCGCTGCTCGCCCTGTTGCAGCAGCGCCGGCTCGAGCTGTCGCTGCTGACGACGCATCACGCGACGCTCGACGATGTCTTCGTCGCGCTCACCGGACGGCAGCTCCGTGATACGTGAGCATCCGATGTTCCAGCTGGCACTCGCGCGGATGCGCGAGTTCTACCGCGAGCCGGAAGCGGTGTTCTGGGTCTTCGGCTTCCCCATCGTGCTCGCGTTCGCGCTGGGCCTCGCGTTCCGCAATACCGGGCCGGGAGAGCTCCAGGTCGGCGTGGCACGAGGACCCGGCGACAGCGTGCTCGCCGCGACCCTCGATTCGTCCCCGCGACTGATTGCCGCCGTGCTCGATACGGCGACGGCGCGCCTGCGGCTGCGCACCGGTCGCGTCGCGCTGCTCGTGGTGGCGGGCGATTCGCTGGTGTACCGCTACGATTCGACCCGCACCGAAAGCCGGCTCGCGCGGCTCGAAGTCGACGACGTCGTGCAGCGCGCGCGGGGGCGCAGGGATCGCGCCGTCGTGCGCGACGACCGCGTCGTCGCGCCGGGATCACGCTACATCGACTTCCTGATCCCCGGGCTCCTGGGAATGAACCTGCTGGGCAGCGGGATCTGGGGGGTCGGCTTCTCGGTGGTGCAGGCGCGCCAGAAGAAGCTGCTCAAGCGTTACATGGCCACGCCGATGCGGCGCAGCCACTACCTGCTCAGCTTCATCCTGTCGCGGCTCGTCTTTCTGATTCTCGAGGTCGTGGCGCTGGTGGGCTTCGGGTGGCTGTTGTTCGGCGTCGCCGTGCGCGGCTCGTTCGTGACGCTGGCGGGGATCACGATCCTGGGGGCGTTTGCCTTCGCGGGGCTGGGCCTGCTGGTCGCGAGCCGGGCACGCACGATCGAGGGCGTCTCGGGGTTGATGAACCTCGTGATGCTGCCGATGTGGATTCTTTCCGGGACGTTCTTCTCCTACGCCCGTTTCCCCGACGCGATGATTCCGTTCGTCAAAGCGCTGCCGCTCACGGCGCTCAACGACGCGCTGCGTGCGGTGATGATCGACGGTGCCGCGCTGCCGACGCTGGGCGCCCCACTGGCGATCGTCGTGGTCTGGGGCGCCGTCAGCTTCGTGGTCGCGCTGAAGATCTTCCGCTGGCGGTAGGCCTACGGGGTGACGATCACCGTTCCATGCATCTGCGCGTGGAACATGCAGTAATACGTGAAGGTCCCTGCCGTCGTGAACGTGTGGTCGTATTTCCCGCCCTGCATCGGATTTCCATAGGGATCGGTCCCTGTCCCGTCAAGCGTGCCGCTATCGAATGATCCATTGTCCGCCGTCGCGGTGTGCGAGACCGTTCCCGAGTTAGTCCATCGTACCGGCGTGCTCTTCGCGATCGTGATCGTATCAGGGCTGAATTGATATTCCGAGATCGTGACGAACACGGTGCCCGGGGCGGGCGGTGGCGCGGGTGGGGGAGGCGGGGGCGGTGAGTTGCCACCGTATCCGGTACTGGAGCCGCAGGCAACAAGCGACGCGAGCAACAAACCGTAGCACAGGCGCATAAGCTCCTCCGCTAGTCAGCTCTCCGGTCGGAACAGCGCGGCCAATCGCCGCAGGAACCCGCCCAGCGCGCCCCTCACAGCCGACTGAAACGCGCCGGCGGAGTGAAACCGCTCAGCGGGATCGCTGCGCAATGCTCGCTTCAGCACGTCCTCGAGCTCGCGCGGCACGTCGCGACGCTCGGCAGTAAGCGGCGGTACGTCGTCGATCGCCTGCCGAGCGAGAATCTGCTCGGGCGTCTTCCCACTGAACGGCGGCCTGCCCAACAAGCCGAAATAAGCGACCGCGGCGAGGGAATACAAGTCGGCTCGTTGGTCGACGCGTTCCCCTAGCAGCTGTTCCGGCGCCGCGAATTGCGGTGTCCCGCTGCGGGACGTCGCCCCGCCGAAGCGCGCGCCGCCCCGCAACGCGAGCGCCAGTCCGAAATCGGTGATGCGCAGCCGGCCGTCTGGCTCGATCAGCATGTTTTCCGGCTTCAAGTCGCGGTGAATCAGCCCCACGCTGTGCGCGTGCTCGAGTGCCGAGAGGCCTTCCGTGAGCAATCGCTCTGCCTGGTCGAGCGAGAACGGGCCGTGGCGGTGAATCACCTGCGCGAGATTGGAGCCGGGGACGTACTCCATGGTGTACCAGGTGAGTCCGGCGCGCCCCATAATGTCGAGAATCGCGACGATGTTCGGATGGCGCAGCCGGGCCGCGAGCTGCGCCTCGCGCCGGAAGCGCTCCATCACGCCGGGATCCGTAATCAGCGCGGGATGCAGGACTTTGATCGCGACGTCACGCTCCAGCGCCAGGTCGCGGGCGCGATACACGCGGCCAAATCCTCCCGCGCCGATTTCTTCCAGCAGCTCGTAATCGTCGCCCAGCGCGCGGCGCAGGCGCCGCTCGAACCCCGACTCCGTCACGAGGGGCGCGGCCGCCGGGACCTGGAAGGTACCCGCGTCGCTCACGAAGTCCTCCAGCATTTCGGTCGCCGTGTAGTAGCGGTCCTTGGGCACGCGTGACAGCCCGCGTGTGATGACGCGCTCGACCGCCGCGGGAATCGCCTGCCGCAGCTGCGTCGGTGGAATGATCTGCGCCGTGTCGACATCCGGCGCGAGACCGGTCAGGGCCGCGTAGATGTTTGCCGTGACGGTGTACACGTCGCTCGACGGCTCGCCCGCTTCACCGGCGCGCACTTCCGGCGCCATGTACGCCGCATTGGCATCGTCCGCCTGCAGCGGCGCCAGATAGGGCAGGCACCAGTTGGAGTACCGCAGGTCGGTGATGACGCCCTGGCCGCCGGTATTGATCATCAGCGTCGATGGCACGATGCGGCGCATGATGATGCCGCGCGCGTGAGCGTGCTCGAGCGCCGAGAGCAGATCGCGGATCAGCGACAGCGACTGCGGGATCGGGCGAGGCCCGCGCCGCAGCGCATCCGCCAGACTTTCGCCCTCGACCCAGTTCGCCGTCCGGTACGCGAACGTCGCGATCTCGCCGGCGGCATAGACGTGCCGGATCGCCGGATGGTCGAGGGCCGCGAGCGTCTCGGTTTCGCGCATGAACCATGCGCGGCCGGGCGCCTCGGCGGCGAGGTGGACCCGGATCGCCACGTGGCGCTTCAGCACGCGATCCCACGCGTGATACAGCGCGCGATCCGACGACAGCGCCACCAGATTGTCCAACCGGAACGCCGGCTCCAACGCGCGCAGCGCGTCGTCGAGCAGGCCGGCGGGCGGTGTCTGTTGCGGGGCCGTAGTGACGGGCATCACACTTGTCGGAGCACGTCGATCGGGCGTCTGCACGGCCGAGAAATCTAGCCAGTCGGTTCGGCTGGCACGAATCACGCGTACGTCGCAGATTGGGTCTATGAGCGATCTGCGTCACCGCGTCGAGCGGCGCGTCCGGCCGGAACGCCGCTCCGGGCTGGATCGCCGGATCGCGGAACGGCGAAGCCGTGACGTCGACGTACTGGTGGATCGGCGTGGACTCGCCCCACGACGCGGCCAGGTCGAGCGCCGGTCACTCCGCCAACGCCGCACATTGAAGGACCGGCGCGGCTCGGGACTGACGTTCCAAGACGTCACTCCTTCGTAATCCGCACCACCGCCCACCCGTCACGCGCCGCGCGCGCGTAGCGCGCGTCCAGCAGGTAGATCGTGTTGCTGTCGACCTCGGCTACCAGAAACCGGGCGAACTGCGCCATGGCGCGTCCCTCGCGCGTCTCGCGCAGCGCGCGTGCGACGGCGGGACTCCGCAGGTTCCGCGGCAATCGCCAGCCGTCTCCCGCAACCGTATCGACACCGGCATACACCGCTTCCCAGGTAAACGGTTGTCCGACGTTGGGGAGCGCCGCCCACGACGCCGCGGTGCCAAACCGCTGCTGCGCCGTCCGACGGATCTCGGCCTTGCGCTGGGCGCCTGCGATACCTTGCGCACCGGCGTAGAGCGCCAGCAGCAACACGGCACACGCTGCCGCGCGTTGCCGGCCCACCGGTCCGAACCAGTAGCGAATCCATCCAACCGCCGCGACGAGGCACACGATCCCATAAACCACGAGCACCCAGCGCGCAACGATATCCCCAGCGCGCAGCACCAAGAACGTGAACGTGCCGCCGACGACCAGCGCTCCCGCGAGCGGTATCCAGTGGCGCTCGGCACCCCACGCGAGGGCGACCAGGGGGACGAGCCAGAAGAAGGGATCGACAACCGCTACCCAGTCGAGGTAATACCACGTCCCACTCCAGGGAAGAAACGGGCGCCACCCATAGGAGCCCTGCCAATCCAGATAGAGGTGGCTCACCAACGCCGCGCCAATGCAGGCGGCCAGCCAGTTCCACGGGGGCGCCGTACGGGGTCGCAGCAGACGCCAGCCGCCGCCCACCAGGAGGGTGAGCGCGACGATCTCGATGCACGCGGCGGCGAGGGAATGCGTGATGCCGCGATGCAAATCCAGATAATCGGCCCTCGTTCCCGGAAGCCCGATGAACAGCTCGGTCCAGTCGGGCGCGTTGGCGGCCACGATGCCGATCACGCCGGCGCGCGGCACATGACGATCGGCAACGGCGCGCCCGATGACCGCACCAACCAGCGCGTGCGCGAGATTGTCCATCGGTACACGATGCGCGCCGACCTCGCGGCGCGTCCAGAGCGGCCGTAGTTTCGACTTGTGTCCTATCTGAGACTGACCGACGGCGGCGGCAAGACGATCGTGGAATCGCGTGGCCCGGCGGTGCGCTTCGGCCGCGAGGCCGACTTGAGCGTCGTGGTCCGTGGTGACGCCGCGAAAGTCGTGTCGGCACGGCACGCTGAGCTGCGATTCGAAAACGGCGCATGGCTATTGGCCGATCTCGGCAGTCGGAACGGCACATATCTGAACGGCAAACCGGTCGGCACCGGCACACCGGTGAAACAAGGCGATGTGATCCGGCTGGGCGAATCCGGCCCGGAATATCGCGTGAGTACGACCGCCCCCGCCCTCGATGCGACGCTCCCGGAGCAGCGGGGAATCCAGGTCACCGCCGCCGCGCCCGCGACGGAAAAACCGGCCGAGGTGCGAGCCTACGGCGTGACGCTGCTCGCGACGGCCACCGGCAAGCGCTACGAGGCCCGTGGCACCCGCATCCGGCTGGGGCGAGGCCGGGAGTGCGAAGTCCAGCCGGTCGAGTCGAACGACACCATCGTATCGCGCGTGCACGCCGAGCTGACCGTTGGAACGAGCGGCGGCCTCGTCGTGCGCGATGCCGAGAGCAAGAACGGCACGTATCTCAACGGGGAGCGGATCAACAAGCCGATGCCGATTCGCCTTGGCGACAAGATCAAGCTGGGGCAGGGCGGCCCGGTGCTGCTCGTCGAAGGAATGGGGACGGCTCCTCAGAAAGGTGTGCCGCGGGGCCAGGCAACTCCGGGCGCTGGGCTCGGCCAGAAGACCGTAATCGGGATGATCGGTGCGGCACTCGCGAAGGCGAAGGACGAGCGCAAGCGGGGTGGCCGGGGCACCACCGCCTTCATGCGCGCGGTGCGCGAGGAAGTCGGCAAAGATGCCCGGCGCAAGATCCGCTGGCTCACGGCCCTGGTGATCATTCTCGTGCTGCTGTTGGGCGGCGGCGTCTACGGCGTGTACTGGCTGCTGTCGCAGCAGGTGGAGCACACCAAGCAGGCGCTCCGCACATCCGAAGATTCGTCGCGCGCCGAAAGCGAGCGGCTGCGCCGCGATCTGGCCGCCGCGCGAGCCGCCGCGGCACCGGCCTCGGAAGTGGAGACGTTGCGCGTTCAGCTGGTTGCCGCAGAGTCGCGTACCGCCCAACTCCAGGCGGCGCTGGACCGCGCGCAACAGGCGTTGGGACAGCAGCTGGCGGCGGGAGAAGCGCGTCGGGAGGAGGCGCAGCGGGATCTGCAGCGCATGCGGGATCAGCTCGCCGCCGCCGAGCGCCGGGCGCCATCACAGGGACTGATCGACAGCTTGCGGCGGGCGGTCACCACGGCGGAGGCGCAGACCGTCAGCCTCGATGCCAAGCTGCGCGCGATCCGCGCGACCGATTTTGCGGGAATGGCGCAGGAAAATCAGGGCGCGGTGGGTCTGATCACCGTGGCATTAGGGACGGACCGTTACGACGGCACGGGGTTCGTCGTCAGCCCGGACGGCTACATGCTCACGAATTGGCACGTCGTCGCGGATTCCGCGCACGCCGAGCCCGACACGGTCTGGGTCACGATGGCCGATCAGGCCATCGGTCGCTACGCGGACGTCGTCGCGACGTCGCGAGAGCGCGATGTGGCGCTCATCAAGATTCGCGGCTATCAGGGTTCGCATTTGACGGCGATCGATTGGGCCGGCACGAAGGCGCGGCAGGGTGAGCCGGCGGCGCTGATCGGGTATCCGGCGGGTTCCGGGTTCGCGCGCGATCGCGCGTCCGTGGTTCGCACCTCGATGACGGCCGGCATCCTGTCGCGCGTCACCGCCGACCTCATTCAATTCGATGGCATGACGACGGGCGGCTCATCAGGGAGTCCGGTATTCAACGCCGACGGCGAAGTGATCTCGGTGCATCGTGCAGGGCTGAGACAGGGACCGGGATTTGCGCTGTCCGTCCCGGTGAAGTACGCCATTCCGTTGATGCCGCCGGCGCTGCGCCAGCGGCTCGGCCTGTAGCTAGTTCCGCGAGTAATCCACCGTCACCACCAGAGTGCGCGGATCGGTTGCGGCCCAGGCCCTCGAGACTTGAGCTACTGTCGCGACAGTATGCGAGCTCTCGATTCTGGAATCGGTAACCGACTGCCGGACCAGGGATAGCGCCTCGAAGCCCTGCCGCGTGTCGACCACGGTTGCGGTGGCTTGCAGGGTGCCACGAGCTTGGGCTTCTGCACTCCGCCCCACCAGTGCCAGCGCGCCAACCACCAGAACCGCCACTAGACCGCACCGCATTGCCTGCTCCCCTGTGTGAGTACTGGTTGATCTCGGCCACTCACTAGGGCAGGGTGTGTGCCCACGAATTGTAACGACATAAAGCGTTATTTTATGGTTAGTTATACGATTCTGTCGGACGCCGTCGTGCCTCCCAACCGTCAACTATTACGACATGGGCCGGCTCTCTTGCGTTAGCTAACTCAATGTCCTATTTTGGCTTCCGCTTTTTCGGGCCATTTCGTCAAAAACTTTGACACTGCCCAAGAAATTGGCGTCTGGCATAAGCCTTGCCTTGGCAGGGCTCCGGCAGGATGGAGGCGCCGAATGGCACTCCAACTGACTAATAGCTCGACACCAAAACAGGAGTAACGCAATGCGCAGCATCACGAAGCTGTCCCTGGTTGTAGCCGCACTCGTCCTGACGGGCACGGCGCTCCAGGCCCAGACGAACAATGCCAATATCACGGCGACGGCAAACGTGCAGACGCCGATCAACGTGGTTGGCGCCCAGCAGTTGAGCTTCGGGAACGTGTTCCCGGGCGTGAACAAGACGGTCGCCGCGACCGACCTTACCAACGGCGGCCGCTTTGACGTCACGGGCTCGGCGAGCACTCCCGTCACGCTGTCGTTCACGCTCCCCGCGACGCTGTCGACCGGCGGCGGTGCCACCATGCCGATCGTCAGCTACACCGGGGTGCATGCGCTGCTCGCCACGCAGGCTGGTGGTGTTGCGTTCTTCCCCGCAGCGGGCGCGAACCCCACCCTTAGCGGTACCGGTGCGCTGTTCGTGTGGGTCGGCGCGCAGGTGCAGCCGGCGACGAACCAGGTAGCTGGTGTCTACACAGGTTCGATCACCATGACGGTGGTCTACTAAGCGAAGGATTTTGGCGTCGAGCTGATGGCGCGCCGGCAGGGGACGCAAGTTCCTCTGCCGGCGCTGTCGCAAGCAGACGCACTCAACGCATGAAACGGGAATTGTGGTTCGCGATCGGAGCGCTGCTGCTCGCCGTGCCGCTGCGGGCACAGGGCAAGCCGCTGACGGTCAGCGGTGTGCGCGGCGTGACGTTCGGCGCAGTGCTGCCCGGTGTCCCACGCGTGGTGTCACGCACCGATCCCGCGAACAGCGGTCAGTTCGACATCAAGGGGACGAAGGGTTCCGTGTTGTTGTCCTTCGTCTTGCCGTTGACGATGACCGGTCCAAGCGGCGCGCTCATGCCCCTGACGTTCGGGTCGAGTGATGCCGGCTACTCGGCAACGCAGGCCATTGGGAGCCAAGTGGGATTCGATCCGAAGCAGCCGTTCACGGCTGCGATTCCGACTAATGGCCGCGCGTCGGTCTTCATCGGTGCCACCGCCAATGCGGCGACCAACCAGCGCGCCGGCGCATACACCGCGACGATCATTCTCAACGTGACGGTGCTGCCGTGATGCGCGCCCTCGGCGTCGCCTGTGTGCTGGCGCTCGGCAGCGCGTCGCTCGCCGCGCAGGGCGTGATGGTCGCCCCACACGCGGTCTTCATCGATCACCGCGTGCGCAGCGGCTCCGTCCTGCTCTACAATCCGGGCACCGAGCCCGTCGAAGTCACCATCTCCATGCTGTTCGGTTATCCGGTGACCGACTCGACCGGATCGATTGCGCTGCGCACCGTCGACGTGCCCGATTCGACGTTGCCCTCGGCGCTGGCGTGGATTCAGGCGTTCCCCCGGCGCCTCACCGTGGCGCCGCGCGAGCGCCAGACGCTCCGCTTGCTGGCGCGCCCGCCCGTCGGGCTCGCCGACGGGGAATACTGGTTGCGTCTCGTGATCGCGGCGCAGGCCGGTCACGTGCCGATCACCGGCGTCGGCGATACGACCGCGATTCGGGTCGGCCTGACGCTCGAAGTGCGCACGATCATCGGCGTGAATTATCGCAAAGGTCCCGTCACGACGGGCGTCGCCTTGTCGCATGTCCGCGCCCAACTCAGCGGCGACACGCTGGTCACCTGGGGCCGGCTCGAGCGCCGCGGCAATGCAGCCTTCATCGGCATGATTCGCGAGACGCTCGTCGATTCCACCGGGGCGGTCCGCGCCTCGTACAACTCGCCCATCGGCGTCTACTTCACGATGGAGCCGCGCCTCGCGACCGTGGTCGCGCCGCCACGGCTGCCGCGCGGCCGGTATTGGCTGCGCTACGAGGTGGTCACCGAGCGCGAGGATCTCGACCCCGCGGTCGTGCTGAAGGCTCCGGCGGTCCGTGACTCCGTGCAGCTGGTCGTTCCGTGAAACGGGC
>DASPXJ010000179.1:0-6043 GCA_035637355.1 Gemmatimonadales bacterium | reverse complement strand
CCGCCCTACACCTCCGTCTATGCCTACATGATGCACGGCGACGAGCTGCAGCTCGAAGCGCATGCCGGGCGTGATACCGAGCATACGCGGATCCCAGTGGGCAAAGGGGTGTGCGGCACGGCGGTCGCGGAAAAGCGGGATCAGAATGTCGCAGACGTGAATGCGTTGGGGGGGGGGGGCGGCAATTATCTCGCGTGCAATGCGTTCACCAAGTCGGAGCTGGTCGTGCTGATCCGGCGCGGCGACCACATCCTGGGACAGCTCGACATCGACTCCGACGTGCGCGCCGGATTCGGCGAGCGCGAGCATGCCGATGTAAAGGAAGTCGCCGACGCCCTGGCCGTTCTATTGTAGTTCCTCTGTTCACCAGGCAGGTCGGGAGCGGGCCACTGGTCGTCGTGTTGCACGGCGGTCCTGGAGCCCATCACGACTATCTCCTGCCGCAGTACGATCTCCTCGCCCAGGCCCGCGCTCTCCTTTATTACGACCAGCGGGGCGGTGGGCAGTCTCCGGTGCCGCGCGATACTCCGCTGGGCTGGCGCGAGCACGTCGCCGACCTGGACGGCCTGCGCGAGCGCCTCGGCCTCGAGCGGGTGGTCCTGTGCGCATACTCCTGGGGTGGCTTGCTGGCAGTCCTCTATCTCCTCGAGCACCCGACACGCGTGGAGCGGCTCGCGCTGGTGTCGCCTGCCTCGATTACAGTGGAGTATCGCAGACAGTTTGACGAGGAGTTCGCCCGCCGCATGAAGGCTCCCGAGATCCAGCGCGCGCGCGACGCCTTACGCGCCGGCGGGCTGCGCGAGCGCGATCCCGCCGCGTACCAGCGCCGTGCGTTCGAGCTGTCGGTCGCCGGCTATTTCCGCGATTTCCACGACGCAAAGAATCTCACGGCGTTCCGGGTCAACGCCCGCACGCAGCAGGCGGTATGGGATAGCCTCGGCGAGTATGACCTACGTCCTCAGCTTCGAGATCTCTCGTCCCGCGTCCCCCTTCCCCCGTCCCTCGTCGTTCACGGCTTGTACGATCCGATCCCGATCGCCGGCTCCCGCGAGCTGGCGACGCTGCTCAACGCCCGGCTCGTCGAGCTGCCGGCCGGACATTGCCCGCACGTCGAAGCCACCGCTCAGTTCGTCCGAGCGTTGGACGACTTCTTGCCCAGACAATGAGGCCGACGCCGTTCGGATTGACCTTCGGGGAGATCGCGCCGCGGCGTTTTCCCGCAATTGCGAAGGCTTTACAACAGGACGGCTCGGCAGCGAGCGATCGCGATCGCTTCATGCTGCTGGAACCCGTCGGCCGTCTGTTGCGCGAGATCGTCCCGGAAGCGTCCGGTGCCGATGCGCTCGAGACGCACGTCCTGCTGCTGCACACGGCATTTCTGCATTGGTCCAACGACGGGCCCGTCTATCGCATCGGCGAAGACGCACTGCGTCGAGCGGTTCGTGCCAGAGAGATCACGACGCGATTGCCCAATCCCGCGCTGTATCTGCAGCTGCCGGAGCTGCGGGTGTGGGGATCGCCGAACCCCGCCAACCCTCCGGAGCCGCTGGACGGCTTGTTCGTGAGTGCCGGCACGACCGCGGGAGCGATCGGCGTGCTCGCGATCTTCGGCATGCGGCCCGATCGGCCGGGATTCAGTGCGGTGGGTCTGGAGGGGCGCGCCGATATGGAGGATGCAGCAGCCGACGAAATCGAAGTCGCCGCCGTCCGCGGGGATGGCAGCGCACCGTTCGGGCCGATGCTGGCCGGCGGCTCGGCCGCAGGGCTCTATTCCGTGGCCAATGCGGGCGAGCTCCTGCTGCTCACCTGCCGGGTGCTCGCGCTGCTGCCAAAGACACGGGAAACGGGGGAACTCGAACAGGTTGTTCTCGTGGACTAAGGATTGACGCACGTTTCCCGTTTCCCGTTTCCCGTGTTACGATTCGCAAACATGCCCAAACAACGCACCGTTAGGGCCGCGGCGGCCGAACGCACGGCGCGGGCGCGCAAGATCATCGCGCGTCTCAAAAAAGAGTATCCCGACGCGACCTGCGCGCTGCACCATTCCAGCGCCCTGGAGCTGGTTGTCGCCACGATTCTGTCGGCGCAATGTACGGACGTCCGGGTCAACCTGGTCACGCCGCAGCTGTTTGCGAAGTACCGGACCGCCGCCGACTACGCCGCGGCCGATCCGCGCGTCCTGGAAAAAGAGATTCAGTCCACCGGCTTCTTTCGGAACAAGACCAAGTCCATCATCGGCATGGCGCAGGCGCTGGTGGAGCGGCACGGCGGCGAGGTGCCGCAGACGATGGAGGAGCTGACGGCGCTGCCGGGCGTGGGCCGCAAGACGGCGAACGTCATCCTGGGGACCTGGTTCAAGAAGAACGAGGGCGTGGTCGTGGACACGCACGTCCATCGCCTGACCCGCTTGCTCAAGCTCACCCGCCAGGACGATCCGGTGAAAATCGAGCAGGACCTGATGGAGATCGTGCCGCGCGAGGACTGGACGTGGTTCTCCCACACGCTGATTCTGCACGGGCGGCAAGTGTGCGTGGCACGCCGGCCGAGGTGCGCGGACTGCGTGATCAATCGCCTGTGCCCGAGCTCGCTGGTATGACGTCACTCGCCCCGGTCGACCGCGCATCGCTCGTCGCCACCCGCCGCGACATCCATCAGCACCCGGAGCTGGGGTTCGAGGAAACGCGGACCGCCACGCTCATCGCCGACCGGTTGCGGACGTTCGGCTACGAGGTCACCCCCGGGGTCGGCAAGACGGGCGTCGTCGCACTCAAGCGGAACGGAGGCCGCTGCGTGCTGCTGCGGGCCGACATGGACGCGCTGCCGGTGGAAGAAGCGAACGCGGTGCCGTACCGCTCGAAGCATCCCGGCAAGATGCACGCGTGCGGCCACGACGGGCACGTCGCCATCGGCCTGGAAGTCGCGCGGCGGCTCGCCCCGCTGGGGCTCGCCGGCAGCGTGAAGTTCGCGTTTCAGCCCGCCGAGGAGGCGTCGAACGGCGCGCAGGCCATGATCGGGGACGGCGTGCTCGACGCGCCCACGGTCGACGGGGCCTTCGGCATTCATCTCTGGAACGACCTGCCCGTCGGAACGATCGGCATCATGGCTGGGCCGGTGATGGCGTCGGTCGATCAGTTCGAGATCGAGATTCTTGGCCGCGGGGGGCACGCCGCCGCGCCGCACCAGACGATCGATCCGGTCCTCGTCGCGGCGCACGTCGTCACCGGACTGCAGAGCCTCATCTCCCGGCGGCGGGATCCCCTGGCACCGGCCGTCATTTCGGTAACGGAGGTGCACGCGGGCCGGGCGTTCAATGTGATTCCGGCGCGTGCCGACCTACGCGGCACGGTGCGTACCTTCGGGGGCAGCTTCTGGGATGAGGCGCCACGCCTCGTCGCCGAGACCGCGCAGGGGATCGCGGCGGCTTTCGGGGCCGAAGCGGAGGTGAACTACCGCCGCTTGAGCGCGCCGCTGATCAACGATGAACGCATGAGCACCCTGATGCGCGACGTCGCCGCCGAGCTGGTGGGAGCGAGTAATGTGCGGCACGGCATACGCACCATGGGTGGCGAAGACATGGCTTTCTTTCTCGAGAGTGTCCCCGGGTGCTTTGCCTTTGTCGGATCCGCAACCAAGGGAGGCACGGCCTCTCCGCATCACAGCCCGACGTTCGACATCGATGAGGAGTCGCTGGTCGTCGGCGCCGAATTGTTGACGCGGACCGCCATCCGATACCTCGAGGCGCATTCCTGAATCTGCTCAGCGACGAGCCGTCGGCGTATCTCAAGTCCGCCGCGCACCAACCGGTGCACTGGCTGCCGTGGGGCGACGCCGCGTTCAGCCGGGCGCGCGCAGCCAAGAAACCGATCCTGCTCGACATCGGCGCGGTGTGGTGCCACTGGTGCCACGTCATGGACGGCGAGTCGTACGAAGATCCCGCGGTCGCCGAGATCCTGAATCGCGATTTCGTGTGCGTGAAGGTGGACCGCGACGAGCGGCCCGACGTGGACGCGCGCTACCAGCGCGCCGTGCAGGCGCTCAGCGGGCAGGGCGGCTGGCCGCTCACGGCATTCCTGACGCCCGAGGGCGAAGTGTTTTTCGGCGGCACCTACTTCCCGCCTGACAACAACGCGTACGGCCGGCCGGGATTTCGCCGCGTCTTGATGGAAATCGCCCGCGCCTACCGCGAGGAACCGGATCGCGTGACCACTAATGCGCGCGCGATTCGCGAGCACGTCGTCCAGACGCTCGATGAAGCGAAGCCGGGGACGGTGAGCGCCGATCTCGTCAGCGGCGCCGCCGACCAAATGGCGAAGCTGTTCGACGTGCGCTACGGCGGCTTCGGCGCGGCGCCCAAGTTCCCGCACCCCGCGGCGATCGAGTTCCTGCTCGCGCGCTGGCACGACGGCAGAGGCGGCCTCGCCTGGCAACGCGAGATCGTCGAGAAAACGCTGACGGGCATGGCGCGCGGCGGCATCCGCGATCACCTGGGCGGCGGCTTTCACCGCTACTCGGTGGACGAACGCTGGATCGTGCCGCACTTCGAGAAGATGTCATACGACAACTCCGAGCTGCTGCGGGCGTACCTCTCGGCATATCAGGCATTCGGCACACCGCTTTTCAAAGAGGTCGCGACCGGGATCGTGGACTGGGTGCTCGAGGTCATGACGGAGAAAGAGCGCGCCGCGTTCGCGACGTCGCAGGACGCCGACCTGACCTTCGGGGATGACGGTGATTACTGGACCTGGGCGGTGGACGAAGCCAAGGGCGCATTGACTGCGCGAGAATACGCGGTCGCGTCGAGTGTGTTCGACATCCAGGACACAGGCGAGATGCACCACAACCCCAAGAAGAATGTGCTGTGGTGGAAACAGGATCCGGCGAGTGATGACGACTGGCCCGTCCTGCGCACGGCGATGAAGAAGCTCAAGGCGGCCCGCGACCGCCGCCAGGCGCCGTTCGTGGACCACACCGCCTATGTCAACTGGAACGCCATGATGGCGGGCGCGTTTCTGCAGGCCGGTGCGGTGCTGGATCGGCCGGAGTGCAACGAGATTGCGCTGCGAGTTCTGGAGCGCATCTGGAAAGAAGCGTGGGATGTAACGGGTGGGATGTGCCATGTCCTGGGGGGGGGGCGACGCGAGCCGCGCGGGATGCTGGATGACAATGTGGAGGCTGCGGCGGCATTCCTCGATGCGTACGAAGCGACCGGCGAGGCCGGCTGGCTCGACCGCGCCACTCAGGTGATGACGTATTGTGGAAAGGCGCACGCGGACGACACGCCGGGTTACTTCGATATCGCGGGAACGACCGGCACGGCATACCTCGCGACTCGTGCCAAGCCGGTGCAGGATGCGCCGACCCCATCGCCGAACGGCGTCGCCGCGCTGGTACTGGCGCGCCTGAGCGCTCTCACCGACAAGTCGGAGTGGCGCGAGCGACTCGATCGCCATCTCGCCGCGTTTGCCGGCAGCGCGCGCGAGCTCTCGTTATACGGGTCCACGTTGCTGCGCGCGGTGGACTGGGCGGTGCACCCGATCACGCGGATCGAAGTGGCGGGCCCCAGCGGTGAAGGGCCCGCGTGTGCGATGCACCTGCTCGCGCTCCAAACGTACCGGCCGCGGAAAGTGGTAGTGCGCAGGATCGCCGACCGTCCTGCCGCCACGGTGTGCGTCGGGACGACGTGCTCGCTGCCCGTCTCCACGCCGGAGCAGCTGGCGAAGCTGCTGGAGTCGTGAGCTAGATTCCTACCCATCTTAACTCGAGGCTGCTGATGCCGAACAAGAAAGCCGTGATCGAAACCAAGAAGGGCACGATCGAGCTGGAGCTGTTCGCCGACGAAGTGCCCGGCACGGTTGCGAATTTCGAGAAGCTCGCCAACTCCAGCTTCTATGACGGGACCAAGTTCCATCGCGTGATCCCGAATTTCATGGTCCAAGGTGGGGATCCCTACTCCAAGACCGGCAAGGGGCCGGTCGGGACGGGCGGTCCCGGCTACACGATCAAATGTGAAACGCAGAAGAACACCCATAAGCATGTCGCCGGG
>DASPXJ010000178.1:0-11987 GCA_035637355.1 Gemmatimonadales bacterium | reverse complement strand
GTGACGCTCGAGCTGGGCGGCAAGAGTCCCAACATCATCTTTGCGGATGCCGACCTGAAGGCCGCCGTGCGCGGCGCCCAGACCGGGATTTTCTACGGCAAGGGTGAGGTCTGCGCCGCCGGCTCACGGCTGCTGGTCGAGAAATCGGTGCACGCGCAGGTGATCGAGCAGCTGGCCGAAGGGGCGAAGAAGATGACGCCCGGTGATCCACTCGACAAAAACACGCGACTCGGCGCGCTCGTCTCCAAGAAGCAGCAGGAGAGCGTGCTGTCCTACATCAAGAAGGGCGTGGACGAGGGCGCTCAGCTGGTCGCGGGCGGCAAAGCTGCGAAGCCGAACGGCAAGGGCTACTACGTTGAGGCGACGGTGTTCGACGGCGTGCAGCCGGAGATGACGATTGCGCGCGAGGAGATCTTCGGGCCCGTCTTGGCGGTGCTCACCTTCGACGATTTCGAGCAGGGCGTGCAGCTCGCGAATAACACGATCTACGGCTTGGCCGCCGGCATCTGGACCAGGGATATCCAGAAGGCGCATCGCGCGGCCAAGGCGATTCGCGCCGGCACGGTGTGGATCAACTCGTACAACTTCTACGACTCCGGCGCGCCGTTCGGCGGCTTCAAAGCATCGGGATTCGGCCGAGATCTCGGGCGAGAGGCTCTCGACGGTTACCTCGAGACGAAAACCGTATGGGTTGGGCTATGACGGGATGCGTGATGCGGGATGCGTGATGCGTTTGTTTCTGTCGCCCTCAGAACTCCCGTCGGAAAACACGGGGGTGCCTTGGCTGGCGTGCGTCCCGACGATCTTGCCGCGGTTCCGATCAAGGCGGTGGTAGAGCGATCGGGAATCGATCCGGCCGCGATTGACGACGTGATTCTCGGATGTGCCAATCAGGCCGGCGAAGACAATCGGAACGTCGCGCGCATGGCGCTGCTGCTCGCGGGCCTGCCGGTCGAAGTCCCGGGCCAAACCGTGAATCGGCTGTGCGGCTCGGGGCTCCAGGCGGCAGCCAGTGCCGCTCAGGCGATCAAGGCGGGCGAAGGCGAGACGTTCATCGCCGGCGGTGTCGAAAGCATGACACGCGCACCGTACGTCATGCTGAAATCCGGCGAGCCGTGGAGCCGTAAGGCGCCCGAAACGGCAGACACGACGGTCGGTTGGCGCTTCGTGAATCCCCGCATGAAGAAGGAATGGACGATCTCCCTCGGCGAAACGGCGGAAGTCGTCGCGGAGCGCTACAAGATCACGCGTGCCGAACAGGACGCGTTCGCCGTGGAAAGCCAGCAACGCGCCGAGCGGGCACTCAAGGAGTGCGTGTTCACGAATGAGTTGGTGCCGGTGCCACTTCCCGATGGCTCGACATTCTCGAAGGACGAGTATCCGCGAGCCGGAACGACGGTGGATGCGGTGGCGAAGCTCAAGCCGGCTTTTAAGAACGATGGAACGGTCACGGCCGCAAGCTCCAGTGGTATTAACGATGGTGCGGCGGCATTGCTTGTGACGGTGGCGAAGGGCGGCGAGGGGCGGCGAGGGGCGGCAATGGCTCGAATCGTAGCGACCGCTGTGGCAGGCGTGGATCCGAGCTGTATGGGATTGGGTCCGATCCCGGCAACCAAGAAAGCGCTCAAACGCGCCGGTCTGACGATCGATCAGATCGATCTCGTCGAGCTCAACGAGGCATTCGCCGCACAGGCGATCGCTTGCATCCGCGAGCTCAAGCTGGATCCCGAAAGGGTCAACATCTACGGTGGCGGTATCGCGCTCGGTCATCCCCTCGGCTGCACCGGCGCCAAACTCTTGACGACGTTGGTTCACGCCTTAATCCGTACGAATTCCTCTTACGGTTTATGCAGCATGTGCATCGGCGTCGGTCAGGGGATCGCTATGGTCGTGGAGCGCGTCTAATGGCGGCGTACGAGCGGGTCCTCGTCGAAATCACGGACCATGTCGCGACGGCGACGCTCAACCGTCCGGAGAAGCTCAACGCCTTCGACCCGGAGGGCTGTGAGGATCTGCTCGAAGCGCTGCGCATGCTGTCGGGTGCCGACGCGGTACGGGTCATTGTCGTGACTGGGGCCGGGCGCGCGTTCTGCGCGGGGGCGGACCTCGGCGTGCTGGGCACGCAAGGCGATCAGCTCGTCAAAGCCGGGAAAGACATCGCCCTCACGATCCGCAACGCCCCCAAGCCGGTGATCGCGTGCGTGAACGGGGCGGCCGCCGGTGGCGGCGCGAACCTCGCCCTCGCCTGCGACTACCGCCTCGCCTCGGATCAAGCGTCGATCGGGCAGGTATTTCACAAACTGGGGTTGGGGCCGGACTGGGGAGGGAGCTACTTCCTCCCCCGCCTCACGGGAATCTCGAAGGCGCTCGAGCTGGTGTGGAGCGCGCGCATGGTTCCCGCCGCCGAAGCCGCGCAGCTCGGCCTGTTCGACCGCGTCGTGCCGCACGCCTCGCTCGCCGCCGAAACGAGCGCGTTGGCCGAGCGCTGGGCGGGGATGGCGCCCCTGGCGGTGCGCAAAGCGAAGGAGCTCTTGTATCGCTCCGACTCCAGCTCGCTGGCCGCCATGCTCGACCTCGAGATCGAGGATCAGACCGCCCTCATGAGGAACCGCTGATGGTCCGCAAACTGGGCAATTTCGACGACTGGATCGACTACTTCCGCTACTGGCAGGATTCGATCGGTCTCCCGCAGGGCGACCTTCGCAAGTACGGGTTTGAAGCAAAGTTCGGTGAGCCCGAAGTCCCCCATATCGAGTTCGGGCATTACAAAGGCCAGCGCAAATGGCCGACCGTGATGCACATCCCCGATCAGCGCATCCGCGACGCGTTGCTCAACCTGATCGTCTATCAGGGCGACACCGAGTTCGCGTCGGTGGAGCAACAGCGCAACCTGCTCCAGCACGCGCCGTCGGACTACGACCTGCTGTCGCTGCAGCGCGTGATGACGGAAGAGATGCGGCACGGCTGGCAGATGTCCTACCTGCTGTGCACGCATTTCGGCGACGAGGGAAAACGCGAGGCCGCCAAGCTGCTCGAGCGGCGTGCCGACGAGGGTGAGCGGCTGCTGGGCTCGTTCAACGAAATCGTGGACAACTGGCTCGACTTCTTCACCTATACGCAGTTCATCGACCGCGACGGCAAGTTCCAGCTGAAGATGCTGTCGGTCTCGGCGTTCGATCCGCTGTCACGCTCGATGGGACCGATGCTCAAGGAAGAGTCCTACCACCTCGGTACCGGCAACAACGGCCTGCTGCGGATCGTGAAGGCGGGCAAGATGCCGCCGGAGGTCATCCAGCGCTTCTTCTATAAGTGGATTCCGACGGCGTTCGACCTGTTCGGGACCGACAATTCGTCGTCCGCGCATTGGGCCTACGTGTGGGGGTTGAAGGGCCGCTACGACGAGCGCGAAGTCGGGAACGGCGCCGAACCGGACAAGAGCAAGTTGAACGAGCTCGCGCGAAATCTGTATCGCCAGGAGATCGTGAAACTGGTCGAGCGCCTCAACATGTTCATTGCCGAGCGCGAGCGGCAGCTCAAGGTCCCCGACCTCAAGTTCAACCGGCGCATCGGCATGTACGCGCATCAGAAGTTCACGGTAGACGGCCAGCCGATCGACGCCGCGAAATACCCTGCGTATCTGGAGTCGGTGCTGCCGCGGCCCGAGGACGTGGCGATCGTCCACGACATCGAGAAAGAGCCGGACTGGATCGAGCCCAAGAAGGCCGACAGCCTGCAGCAGTGAAGCCCCTGGTGATTGCCCACCGGGGCGCCTCCAGCATCGAGCTGGAGAACTCGTTGGCCGCGTTCCGCGCCGCCGCCGGCCAGGGAGCCGACGCCGTCGAGCTCGACATCCATGCCACGATCGACGGCGAGCTCGTCGTCCATCATGACCCGGCCGTGATGGGATTGCCGATCACGCAGGCGCGCGCGCGCGATCTGGCCGCCCTTCAACTCCCGAACGGTGAGCCGATTCCGAGCCTGGCGCAGGCGTTGGACGTGCTCGGCCAGCTCAAGGTCTTCGTCGAGGTCAAGGTGCTCGATCCGAAGTGGGACGAGCGACTGCTCGCGACCCTCGACAGCGGCCCGAATCCCTCAGGCTACGCGGTTCACAGCTTTGTGGTCCCCGTCGTGCGGCGGCTGGGCCAGAAGCGGCCGAGCCTGCCGCGCGGCGTGCTGTCCGAAGTCGCCACCGGCAATCCGCAGCGGACCTTGGACGACGCATCCGCGCAGACGCTGTGGCAGGAGCGGACGACGTTGGATGAACCGTTGGTGAAAACCGTGCACGGGTTGAAAGCGACGATCATCGCCTGGACTGTCGACAATCCCGCCGACATGCAGCGGTTCGTGCGCTGGGGCGTCGATGGGATCTGCACCAATCATCCCGAACGCGCCCGCCTGGTCGTAGACGCTTCCCGGGCTGCATGAAACCGCTTCGCGTTGTCGTCATCGGTGCCGGCACGATGGGTCACGGCATTGCGTATGTGGCTGCGCTTGCGGGTTGTGAGGTGCGGCTGACCGACGCCCGTGTCGATGCCCTGCCCCAGGCGTTGGACAGGATCGAGGCTCTTGCCGCCGGCGGTGCGAAGCGCGGTAAGGTGATGACCGGCCGAGTCGAAACTGTCTCCGAGATCCGTGAGGCGGTAAGCGACGCGGACATCGTGATCGAAGCGGTCGCCGAAGATCTCGCCGTCAAACAGCGGCTGTTCGTGGAGGTCGAACGCGCGGCCCCGGCCAATGCGCTGCTTGCGTCGAACACCTCGTCGCTCTCGATCGGGGAGATCGCCGCAACCATGGTACAGCCGCGTCGCCTGGTCGGGATGCACTTCTTCAATCCGGTGCACGTGATGAAGCTGGTCGAGGTCGTGACTCACGGACGGGATAACCGGCCGGCGGTCGAGCGCGCCGTGGAATTCGCACGCCAGGTTGGTAAAGAGCCGATTGTCGTGCGCGACTCCCCTGGATTTGCATCGAGCCGTCTCGGCGTCGTGCTGGGCCTCGAGGCGATGCGCATGCTCGAGCAAGGCGTCGCCAGTGCCGAGGACATCGACAAGGCGATGGAGCTGGGCTACAACCACCCGATGGGGCCGCTCAAGCTCACCGATCTCGTCGGGCTCGATGTGCGGCTCGCCATCGCGGAGTATCTGCACGCGACGCTCGGCAAGCCGCATTATGAACCCCCCAAAATCCTGCGCGACAAGGTCAAAAAGGGAGAATTGGGACGGAAGACGGGAAAAGGGTTCTATACTTGGAGCGAGTGAGCCCTCCCCGGATCACCGACGTCCACGTGCACATCCAGCCGTGGCGTGACCTGAAGCCCAAGGTCCAGGAGGCGATGCGGAAGGGCAAAGAGGACCATTGGGATTTCCTGATCTCGCTGATGGACGATCCCAAGGCGCTGCTCGAGGTGATGGACCGCTCGGGCGTGTGGCGAATCGGCCTCGTCAACTATCCCAGCCCCGACATCATGGGATTCGACGATTCGACCAACGCATTCGCCGCACAGTACGCCAGGGCGAATCCCGAGCGCTTGATCCCCTACGGCGGCGTGCACGCGCGGTACACCCGCGACGCCGCGGGCGACGTCGATCGGTTGATCGATCAGGGAATCCGGTTGCTCAAGGTCCATCCTCCTCATCAGGCATTCCCCGCCAACGCCTACACCGACGGTCTCACGGCGCTCGGCGAGATTTACCGGCGGTGCGAAGCGCGCGGCCTCCCGGTTATGATCCACACCGGTACGTCGATCTTTCCCGGTGCGCGCTCGAAGTACGGCAATCCGCTGGAGCTCGATGACGTCGCGATCGATTTTCCCGACTTGCAGCTGGTGATGGCGCACGGCGGCCGGCCGCTCTACATGGAAGAAGCGTTTTTCATCCTGAGACGTCATCGTCAAGTCAGACTCGACGTCTCGGGCATTCCGCCGTCCAAGCTGCTGGAGTACTTTCCCCGCCTGACCGAGATCGTGGATCGCGTCCTGTGGGGCACCGACTGGCCTAGCCCGGGTGTCAAGGATCTGCGCCAAAACATCGATCAATTCCTGGCCCTGCCGCTCGCCGCAGCGCAGCAGCGGGCCATCCTCGAGACCAACGCCCTCGTGCTGTTTCCGACGGAGTCAGACTCGCATGCATAGCCTTCTGTTCGTGGCTCTTCTGGCGCAATCCGGAGCGATCCCCTTCGAGCAGTTCACGCTGCCGAACGGTCTGCACGTCATTTATTCGGAGGACCACTCGACGCCGATCGTGTCGATCGACCTCTGGTACGAGGTCGGCTCGCGCAACGAGCGTCCGGGCCACTCCGGGTTCGCGCATCTGTTCGAGCACATGATGTTCCAGGGGTCGGCGCACATCAAGAAGGCCGAGCACAACCAGCTGATCGAGCGCGCGGGCGGCGACTTCAACGGCAGCACCGCCGAGGACCGCACCAACTATTGGGAAACGGTCCCGTCGAACCGCCTCAACCTCGCGCTCTGGGCCGAAGCGGACCGGATGCGCTCGCTCGCCATCACGGAAGAGAACTTCGAGAACCAGCGCCAGGCCGTGAAGGAAGAGCGCCGGCTGCGGGTGGACAACCAACCGTACCAGGCCGCGTTCACCGACGGGTTGACCTGGCCGTTCGACAGCACGACGTGCTTCCCCTACGCCCACACCGTCATCGGCTCGCTGGCCGATCTCGACGCCGCGAAGCTGCCCGACGTGCAGGCGTTCTTCGATACGTACTACGCGCCCAACAATGCCACGCTCGTCGTGGTCGGCGACTTCGTTCCCGGGCAGCTGCGCACGCTCGTCAATCAGTATTTCGCGGGCGTGCCGAGTCATCCGGCCCCCGAGGCTCCGCGCTGCGAGGGCGGGGGAACTCCGGCGCGGCATGAGGTGCACGACGCGCACGCCAACCTCGACGCGCTGCTGCGGATCTATCGCGTCCCGGAGCATCGCAGCGCCGACACGCCGGCGCTCGAAGTGCTCAACATCATCGTCGGCCAGGGGGAGAGCTCGCGCCTCAACGTCGCCGTGGTGCGGCGCGAAAAGGCGGCCGTCGCGACCGGCGCGATCCTCAATCCGTTCGGGTCGCGCAACGGTCCGGGAGTCTGGGTGGCGTACGGCATCGTGAACCAGGGCGTCTCGGCGGACCGCATGGACAGCCTCATTGGCGTGCAGCTCGACAGCATCCGGACATACGGCATCAGCGCCGCCGAGCTCGAGAAGGCGAAGAATGCATTGCGGGCCGGATTCATCGGCAACCGGGAGACGACGTTGGGCAAAGCCGAAGAGCTGCACCACTATCGCACGTTTCACAACTCCGTCGACGAGATCAACACCGATCTCGACAAGCTGCTCGCAGTCACGAGTGATGACGTGAAACGCGTCGCGGGCACGTACCTCGAACCGGGCAATCTCACGCTCTTGGTTGTGCGGGCGGGAGCAGCTCCGGCCCAGGGAAGCCGACAGTGAACCCGCTGCTGCTCGCCTGCACCCTGCTCGCGGTTCAGGAACCCTTCCCCACTCGGCCACCGACCGCCGCCCCGCTCCGGCCGGTGCGCTTCCCGCCGTTCCAGGATGTCGCGCTCCCCAATGGCATGACGTTGCTGCTGGTCGAGAACCACGAGCAACCAACGCTGTCGGTGAGCCTCAGCTTCCGCGCCGGCAACGTGTACGACCCTGCCGGGAAGGAAGGAGTGGCGGCCCTGGTTGCGGAGCTGCTGACCAAAGGCACGCCCACGCGCAGCGCCGACCAGATCGCGGCGGAAATCGAAGGGGTGGGTGGGACGATCGGGGCGAGTGCCGGCGACGACTTCCTCACCATCTCCACCGACGGGCTGAGCGATCACGCCGAGCTGGCCTTTGCCCTGCTCGGCGACGTCAGCCGGCGGTCGACGTTCTCCGACCAGGAGCTGGAGCTGGCGCGGACCCGGTTCCTCTCGTCGCTCGAGGTCGAGCTGTCGCAACCGGACAACGTCGCCGCACGCGCGTTCCAGAAGGAGATCTACGGCCGCAATCCGTACGGCAGGAACACGAGTGTCGCGGCGTACCGCGCGATCACGCGCAATGACATCGTCGCGTTCGCCGGGCGGCGCATCCGGCCGGGCGGCTCGTTGCTGGTCGTGGCCGGCGACATCACGCTGCCGCGTGCGCGCGCGCTCGCAGCCAGCGCATTCGGCTCGTGGCGGGGCGGAGCCGCCGCGACGCCGCCGGCTCCCACCGCTCCAGCCAAACGCGCGACCGACATTCTCCTGGTGAACCGGCCCGGCTCGGTGCAATCGAACATCGTCATCGGGAACACGACGTTCCTGCCGACCGACACCGGCTATTACGCGGCGCGCATCGCCGCCCACGTCCTGGGAGGCGGCTCGGACTCGCGCCTGTTCATGATTCTGCGCGAGCAGAAGAGCTGGACGTACGGCTCCTATGCCTCGCTGCGGCGCACCCGCGGCCTCGGGTACTGGGAGGCGACGTTCGAGGGGCGCACCGAAGTCACCGACAGTGCGTTGACGGAGCTGCTGCATCAGATCGATCGCGTGCGGACCGAAACGATTCCCGACAGCGAGCTGGTCGCGGCCAAGGGGTTCCTGGTGGGCTCCTTCCCGCTGACGATCGAAACGCCTCGCCAGATCGCCGGCGTCGTCACCACCGCCCGGCTCCTCGGTCTCGGCACTGACTATCTACAGCGCTATCGCGATCGCCTGGCGGGCGTGAGCGGCACGCGGGCGCGCGCCGCCGCGCAGCGGGTGTTTCGCCGCAGCGCGCTGACGATCGTCGTCGTCGGCGACGCCAAGTCGCTGTACGACAAGCTGAAGGCGATTGCGCCGGTCCGCCTGGTGGATATCGAGGGCCGGCCGCTCGATCCGGCCGAGCTCAACCCCACCGGCGGTCCGGTCTCGTTCGACCGCAGCCAGATCGTGGCGCGCAGCGACAGTTTCCAGGCGCTGGTCCAGGGCACCGTGTATGGCGGACAACTCTCGAAGGTCGATGTCGCCGGGGATTCGATCGTGTATACCGAAGCAACGACGATCGGCCCATTCCAACAGCGATCGACCGTCGTCCTGAACGCCGATCTCACGATGCGGCGCACCAATCAGACCGGCATGGTTCAAGGTCAGCAGACCGAAATCCATTTGACGTACGCCGACGGCCGCGTCAAAGGGACCGCGATGGCGCCGCAGCCCACGGGCACGCCGAAACCGATCACGGTGGACACCACCGCGCCGCCGGGCACGATCGACGATAACGCGCTGGGGGTGTTGCTCGCCGCGCTGCCGCTCGATGCAGGAAAGACATTCAACCTGAACGTCTTCTCGTCGGGCGAAGGGGCGTCCAAAGTCGTCACCGTGAAAGTCGCGGGCGTCGAGAATGTCACGGTGCCGGCGGGAACGTTTCCGGCCTATCGCCTCGAGCTGTCGGGGATGCAGCTGCCGGTGGTCATGCACGTCACCCAGCAGGCGCCGCGGCGGCTGGTGCGCATCGCGCCGACGGGCGCGCCGCTGGTGTTCGAACTCGTGAAATAGGAGGAACCGATAATGCGGCGGTCGGGCGGTCAAACTGAAAAAGCGGCGGTCAAACTGACAAGGCGGCGGTCGGCTGCACTGGTGCTCGCGATCCTGGTCGCCGCGGGCTGCGCTTCCGCAGGGGCGCGGCAGGCTCAAGCGCCCACGCCAGGAGCAGCACCCGCCCAGCCGGATACTGCAGCCGGCATCGGACCACAGTACCCGTCAACGTATCAGCGACATCCCAATCCGCCGGTCGTGATCCGGAACGCGACGATCATGACGGCGACGGGCCAGGAGATACCGGGCGGCTCGATTCTGTTGCGCGACGGCCGGATCGTCGCCGTCGGGACGAACGTCGCGGCCCCCAGCGATGCGACGGTCGTGGACGGCACGGGCAAATGGGTGACGCCCGGCGTGATCGACACGCACTCGCATCTCGGCGTGTACGCCGCTCCGGGCACGTTCGGGGAGTCGGACGGCAACGAAGCCACGAATCCCGTGACGGCCGAGGTCTGGGCCGAACATTCATTCTGGCCGCAGGATCCGCAGATCCCACTGGCGATCGCCGGCGGGGTGACGACGATTCAGGCGCTGCCGGGATCAGCCAATCTCATCGGCGGGCGCAGTGCGATTCTGAAACTCGTGCCGGCGCGCTCGGTGCAGGAGATGAAGTTTCCCGGCGCGCATTACGGGCTGAAGATGGCGTGCGGCGAGAATCCCAAACGCGTGTACGGCGGGCGCGGGGGAGCGCCTTCCACCCGCATGGGCAACATGGCGGGCTACCGGGCCGCGTTCATTGCCGCGCAGGACTACCGGCGTCGCTGGGACAAGTGGAACAAGGACCACGAGGGCGATTCCCCGGAGCGCAATCTCCGCAACGAGTCGCTCGCGGAGGTGTTGCGCGGCAACATCTACGTGCAGAATCACTGCTACCGCGCCGACGAGATGATGCAGATGCTCGATCTCGCGCACGAGTTCGGCTTCAAGATCCGCTCGTTCCACCACGCGGTCGAGGCGTACAAGATCGCGGACGTGTTGGCGCGGGAAGGCACCGCGGTGTCGATCTGGTCGGACTGGTGGGGCTTCAAGGAAGAAGCGATGGATGGGATCTACGAGAACGCCGCGCTGGTCCAGCAGGCTGGTGGCCGAGTCGCGATCCACTCCGACGATGCATCAGGCATCCAGCGCCTCAATCAGGAAGCGGCCAAGGCGATGTATCACGGCCGGCGCGCGGGGATCCCCATCACCCGCGATCAAGCCGTCCGCTGGTTCACGGCCAACCCCGCCTGGGTGCTTGGCATCGATTCCGTGGTGGGCACGCTCGAGCCCGGCAAGATGGCGGACGTCGTTCTGTGGTCCGCCGATCCCCTCTCGGTGTATGCGCTGGCCGTGCAGGTCTACAACGACGGCTGGCTCGTGTACGATCGCAACGATCCGGCGCGCCAACCGAAAACCGACTTCACATTGGGGCAGCCATGATTGCCTTCCTGCTGCTTCAGACGATCGCGATCACGGGCGGAACGGTCTATCCGGTCTCGGGGCCAAAAATCGCGAACGCCACGGTGCTGATTCGTGACGGCCGGATCGCCGCGGTCGGCAACAACGTTGCGGTCCCCGCAGGTGCCACGCGCATCGACGCGTCGGCAAAATGGGTCACACCGGGGCTGATCGATGGCGCCGGCCAGATGGGACTGCGGGAGATTGGCGCAGTTCAGGGCACCAGCGAGTATACGCAGCGCGGCAATGACGTCGCGGCCGGGTTCAACGTCCTCGAGGGCATCAATCCCGCGTCCACCCTCATCGCGGTGAACCGGATGGAGGGCGTGACAACAACGCTAGCCGTTCCTGGATCCTTGGGTGTTCCGCCGAGCGGCGGGTTGATCTGGGGTCAGGCGGCGCTCATCGATCTCGACGGCGCCACGATCGAAGCCATGCGGATCAAATCGCCGGCGGCGATGGTGGCCGGCTTGAGCGAGGCGGCAAAGGACGCGAGCGGCGGCTCGCGCGCCGCGGTTGTCCAGCGCCTGCGGCGGGTGCTCAACGACGCGCGCGAGTACGCCACGCGGCGTGCCGATTACCGGCGTCGCCAGATCCAGGATCTCAGTGCGAGCGCGGCGGACCTCGAAGCGCTACAGCCGGTGTTGCGGGGTGAGCTGCCGCTGATTGTCGTGGCCAATCGCCGCAGCGACATCGAGACCGCGCTCCGGATCGCGCGCGAGTACAAGCTGCGGCTGATTCTCGCGGGAGCGGCCGAAGGATGGATGATCCCCGCTGAGATCGCTGCGGCGGGTGTGCCGGTCCTCGTCGAGCCGCTCGACAACATTCCGTCATACGATGCACTCGGCATTCGCTACGAGAACGCGGCGCTCCTCAGCAAGGGCGGCGTGAAGGTGAGCCTGATGGAGACGGCGACCGAGAACACCCGCGACCTGCGCCAGCAGGCCGGCAACGCGGTGGCGACGGGGATGTCGTGGGATCAGGCGCTGCGGGCTGTAACGCTCACGCC
>DASPXJ010000177.1:0-2412 GCA_035637355.1 Gemmatimonadales bacterium | reverse complement strand
GGGGGGGGCGGGGGGGGCGGGGGGGGCGGGGGGGGGATTCACCGTCCAGATCGACCAGGCGAGCGGCGCGATCCGCTCACTCACCGGTCCGGACGGCAAGGAGCGCGTCAAGCCATCCACGTGGTCGGGCTTGAATCAGCTGGTCTACGCTCGCGGCGGCGAACACAGCGCCCTGTGGACGTCCGGCAATCGCGACGACCTCAAGAATCCGCCGCAGCTCGAGCTGACGCAGGCAAAGCTCATCAGCTGCCGCCGCGAGAAGCTCCCCGGCATCGGTGTGCGGCTCGTCGTCGAGCGCGCGCTCGACGGCTTCCCGGTCATCACCTCGACTGTCACGCTGTATGACGAGCTGCCCTGGGTCGACATCGAGAACCGCATCGTCAAAACGGCGACCACGGCGAAGGAAGCGCTCTACGTCGCCTTCCCGTTTGCGTTCCTGAAGCCTGCCGTCGACGTCGAAGTGCCGCTGGGCCGCATGGGCGTCGAGCGCGATCAGCAGCCCGGCAGCTGCCGCGACTGGTTCTGCCACACGCACTGGGTGTGGATCCACGAAGGCACCGACGGCGTGCTGTGGAGCGGGCCCGACACGCCGCTGTTCACGCTCAACGACCTGTTTCGCGGCGCCTGGCGCCGCAGCATCGTCCCCGACGGCACGCTGTTCGCCTACGCGATGAACAACTACTGGCACACGAACTACGCGGCGTCACAAGGCGGCGCGGCGACGTTCCGGTTCAGGGTTTCGCTGCTGGCACCCGGCGACGCGGCGGAGCCCGTGCGCCGCGGGTGGGCTGCGTGTGATCCTTTGTACGTCAGCGCGTCGTACAGCAACGCAACGCCGGGCCCGTTGATCGCGAAGGATCGGGCGCTGTTCTACGCGGATAAGGGCGTGATGATCGTCGGCGCCAAGGCGGCGGACGATGGCGACGGCGTCGTCGTCAAGCTGCTCGATGTCGCGGGACAGGCGCGTGCGGTCGGCGTGTGGCCCGCGGCGTATGCGTTCAAGCTCGCGCGCCGCACCAACCTCGTCGAACAAAACGGTGACGCGATTCCAGTCAGCGGCGACGGACGAGCTTCCGTCGACCTCGGCGCGTGGGGTGTCGCTGCCGCGCGGCTCTTTACACCCGGCGAGGCTCCCTGAGAGAGTTTGCGCCGAAGGATGTTCCACTAAAAGACGACGTCCGAACGCTCGGCGCGCTGGTCGGGGACGTGCTACGCGAGCAGTGTGGTGACGCGTTCTTCCAGCTGGTGGAGCGCGCCCGGCACGCCGCGATCGGCGGCGCCGACGACGAGCTGCATGCGCTGGTAAAGGGTCTGCCGCCGCGCGATGCCGAGACGCTGGTCCGCGCGTTCTCGACCTACTTCGAGGTCGTCAATCTCGCCGAGCGGATTCACCGCATCCGGCGCCGCCGCGACTACCTGCGCAGCGCCAGCGATCCGCAGGAGGGGAGCCTCGAGGCGACGGTCCTGCGGCTGGCGGCCGGCGGCGTCACGCCGGCCCAGATCGCCGCACTGCTGCAACGGCTGCGCGTGGAGCCGGTATTCACCGCCCACCCCACCGAGGCGACCCGGCGAACGCTGCTCGAAAAGGAGCAGATGATCGGCCGGCTGCTCGTGGAGCGGCTCGATCCCTCTCGCACGCCCGATGAAGAGCGCGCCGCACTGGCGCAGATTCGCGAGGAAATCACCGGCGCGTGGCAGACCGATCCGCAGCCTTCCGCGCGCCCCTCCGTCATGGACGAGCTCGAGAATGTGCTCTTCTACCTGACGGACATCGTCTACCGCATCGTCCCGCCGTTCGCCGAGGAGCTCGAGCAGGCAGTGCACAAGGCGTACGACGTCCAGGTGCCCCCCCCCACGCGCCCGGTTTTGCGGTTTGGCTCCTGGGTCGGTGGGGACATGGACGGCAATCCCAACGTCGGGGCCGAGACGCTGCGCGAGGGGCTCGCTCGGCAGCGCGAGCTCGTGCTGGAGAACTATCGCCGGGAGGCGACGGAGCTGGCGCGCCGGCTGTCGCAATCGGGAGCCCTGACGGGCGTGAGCGACGCCGTGCGCGAGCGCGTCGCTGGCTATGGCGCCCGGTTCCCCCAGGCGCTGGCGGCGATCCCGGCGCGCTATCACGACATGCCGTACCGCGTGCTGTTTCGCCTGATCGCGGCGCGACTGGAGGCGACGCGGCGCGATACGCCGGATGGGTACCACGCTGCCGCCGAGCTCGAGCGTGATCTGGGGGTCGTCATCGCGAGTCTACGCGCGCACCGCGGCGAGCACGCGGGACTGTTCGGCGTGCAGCGGCTGCTGCGCCGTGTCGAGACGTTCGGGTTTCACCTGGCCACGACCGACGTGCGGCAACACTCGCATGTTCATCGCGCGGTGCTCGCGACGCTGCTCGGCGACCCGAACTGGGGCGACCGC
>DASPXJ010000176.1:0-20434 GCA_035637355.1 Gemmatimonadales bacterium | reverse complement strand
CCGAGGCGCTCGATGCGCTCACCCGAGTCGCGCAGCCCCGCGGTATCGACGAGGCGGAACGGGAAGCCGTCGATCACGGCATGCGCTTCGATGGCGTCGCGCGTCGTTCCGGGAATCTCCGTGACGATCGCGCGTTCCGTGCCCAGCAGCGCGTTGAAGAGCGACGACTTGCCGGCGTTGGGACGGCCGGCGATCACGAGCAGCGCGCCCTCGCGCAGTCGCTCGCCTTCCGGAGCGGTTTTCAGCAGATCGGCGACGCGCCCACGCACCACGTCCCACGCACCACGCACGCGCTGTGGCGCTACGGGACCTTCATCCTCTTCCGGAAAATCGATGTCGTACGCGATGAGCGCCTCGAGCTCCAGAATCTCGCTGCGCAGCGCCGCGAGCCGGTCGGACAACCCGCGCTCGAGCTGGTGCAGCGCCCGCCGGCGCTGCGCAGGCGATCCCGCATCAATGAGATCGGCCGTGGCCTCCGCCTGGAGCAGGTCCATCTTCCCGTTCAGCAGCGCGCGGCGCGTGAACTCGCCGGGCGCCGCCGGCCGGGCGCCGGCCGCCACGAACGCCGCGAGCGCGGCCGCCGGCACGATCAACCCGCCGTGGGTGGAGATTTCGACCAGGTCGTCGCCGCTGTAGGAATGCGGGGCGGGGAAACAGGCGGCGAGCACGTCGTCGACCGGCTCGCGCGACTCGGGATGCAGGAGGCGCGCGCGGAAGACCCTGCGCGGGGGGGTGGGGTGGAAGGGTTCGAGGCAGCGGGCGGCGAGGGGGAAGGCATCGCGGCCTGAGAGGCGGATTAAGGCGAGGGCCGAGCGGCCGGGCGGCGTGGCGAGCGCAACAATGATGTCTGTGAGCAGTCTAGGTCTTGACGGGTGTGACTACGCGAGCCCCTCCCGCCGTCACGGGCGCTTCGCGCAGGCGGCGCTTCGCGATCAGGTACTGCTGCGGAATGCTGAAGAGATTCTGCGCCGCATAGTACAGGTTCAACCCCGCCGCAAAGTTCAGGAACAGCACCGTCATGAACATCGGCATGAAGTAGACCATCATCTTGGTCTGCGGATTCGGCGGCACGCCGATCTGACCGACCTTGGACAGCCCGAACATCGACAGCCCCATCAGGATCGGAATGATCTTGAACGGGTCGGGACGGGACAGGTCGGGCAGCCACAGGAACGGCACGCCGCGGAACGCGATCGTATTGGCGAACACGAAGAAGAGCGCGAGCAGCACCGGCATCGGCAGCAGCATGGGCAGACAGCCGCCGAACGGATTCACCTTGTGCTCCTTGTAGATCCGCAGCATCTCGCGCTGCAGCCGCTCCGGATCGTTCTTGTACTTATCCTGGGTCTCCTTGAGCAGCGGCGCCACCGCCTGCATCCGGATCCCCGACTCCATCGCTTTCTGGTTCAACGGCCAGAGCAGCAAGCGCACGACGATGCCGAACAGAATCAGCACCCAGCCATAGGCCAGGTTCAAGCGCTCGTGCATCCACAGCAGCACATTGAGGACGAACACCGAGACGGGTTGGATGATCGGACGGAAGATTCCCCCGTACGGGTTCGCATCGTCCAGGCCGTGACCCATCTTCGAGAGGTGGTGATAGTCGAGCGGCCCGGCGAACACCTGGTAGCGGAACGTCCCCGCGGGCGGGACCGGCATCGTGACGGTGACCTGGGTACGTGTCGCGGCTTTCCCCGTGCGGGGACCGCCCACCGCGATCGCGCCGCCAAACGTCGGCTGTCCCTCCTCGAGGGCGAGCGCCGCGGTGAAGAAGTATTTCGACTTGACGCCCACCCACTCGAACGGCCCATCGAACAGCGCGCGCTGGCCGGGCTTGATCCTGGAGAAATCGGTACGCTCGGCCTTGGACGCCTTCGTGACGACGGCGTAGTGCCGGAAGTCGTCCAGCGAATCCTTCTCGGCCGAGCGCAGTCCTTCCGACAAGTCGATCAGCAACACCGCCCCACTGCTGCCCAGGCCGGTCACCGAGCCGCTCACGTCGAAGCGGTATTCGTCGGGGACGAACCGATACTCGAGCGTCACGTGCGATCCGCGGCGCTCGGCGTCGAGGCGCACCACCATCCCGGCAGCATCTTGGGTCGGGCGGAAGTCCCAATCGTCGAGCGAAACGGTGTCGCCAGCGGGCAGGACGAGACGGTGGCGCAAGAAGGCGCCGCCCGGCGGAACGAGGTTCACCGGCTGCGCCGCGTCGCCGGGGGCAAAGGATTGGTATTGCAGTAGTTCGGCGGACCGCAGCGTACCGCCGTGAGTGCTGAAGCCGAGCCGGTACAACGGGGAAGTGACCCAGACGATGCGGCCCGTGTCGGCGGATGGGCGGATCGGCGGTTGGGCGGTTGGGCGCTCCGGTGAGGAGGCCTGCGCGGCAGAATCGCGCACGGCGGCGCTGTCGGCCGGCGGTCGCGGCGCCGGCTTCGGCGGCCAGATCACGAGCGGCACGAACCACACGAGGAGCGCCAGAACGATCGCGAGTACGAGGCGTCGCTCCATCAGTCAGTTCCCACGCTCACGGCACCGGATCATATCCGCCCGCATGAAAGGGGTGACACTTGAGAATGCGTCGCACGCCGAGCCAGCTGCCTTTCAGCGCGCCGTAGCGCTCGACGGCTTCATAGGTATAGCGCGAACACGACGGCTCGAAGCGACACTGCGTGAACACGAGATGCGACAGCGTCAGCTGATAGCCACGAATCAGTGCCATTACGGCAAGACGGGGCAATCGTTGCAGCGTCACGTCAGGGTCTCCACGGCGCCCGTCAATTCGGCGCGCAGCACCGCAAACGAGGCGGTATAGGCGGAGCGCTTGGCGCGAATCACGAGATCGACGGCGGGAAGAGTTCGCAGCACGTCGCGCCGCAGGATCTCACGCAGCCGCCGCCGCAAGCGATTGCGGTGCGCCGCGGAGGATTGATGACGCGGGACGATGAGTCCGAGACGCGCGTGACCCGAATCACTGTGACGCCAGGCCAGATCGAGATGCGGGGTGCGACGGCGGCGACCCACCCCCGCTTCCCAGCAGGCGGTGAGCTCCGAGCCGCGCGTGATGCGTACGCGGCGCGGGTATCGCTCGCTCGTTTACCGGCTCCGGTGTTTGGATGGAATACGGACGACGAGTTGCTTGCGGCCTTTCTTGCGCCGGCGGGACAGCGTGGCACGGCCCCAAACTGTTTTCATCCGCGCGCGAAACCCATGCTTATTGATGCGTCGCCGATTTCTCGGCCGATACGTCGGACCCATAAATTCCTCGAGTAAGGCCGGGAAAGTTACCCGGCTCGTCACGCGATGGTCAAGGTTGACTTTTCCACATGGGGCCCGTACTTTCGGGCCGCCCTTGCTGGACGCCCTTCCAAAATCTCAAAAAACGTAAATGGAGCAATCGGTCAACGAAGCTTGGAAGCGCCTCCTCGACGAAGCTCGACGTGAACTTCCCGAGGCGACGGTGCGCACATGGCTCGAGCCATCCGAGCCGATCGCGCTGGATGAGGGCCGTCTGATTCTCGGTGCCCCCGATCAATTCGCCGCCGAATGGAACGAGTCGAAGCACGCGTCGCTGCTCGCTCGCGTCGCGGAGCGCGTGCTCGGCCGGCCGACGACGATCGTCTTTCGCGTGCAGGAAGATCGGCAACGCCGCCCGCAAATGGATTTCTTCGTCGCCCCGCGCGAGAGCACGGGCGGGGGTGTCGCCACCGCCTCGTCCGTCGCGACCACGCCGCTCAACGAACGCTACACGTTCCAGACGTTCGTCATCGGCAAGTCGAACGAGCTCGCGGCCGCCGCGGCGCACGCCGTGGCGGAGGCGCCGGGCAAAACGTACAACCCGCTCTTCATCTACGGCGCCACGGGGCTCGGCAAGACGCACCTGATGCAGGCGATCGCGCACGCGGTGCTGGAGAAAAACCCCGAGACGCGGCTGCAGTACTTCGGCGCCGAGCAGTTCATCAACGACGTGATCGAGTCGATTCACGCGCGCACGATGTCCGAATTCCGCCGCCGCTACCGCAACGACGTCGATCTCCTCCTCGTCGACGACGTGCATTTCCTGGAAGGCAAGGAAATGACGCAGGAGGAGTTCTTTCACACGTTCAATGCGCTGTTCGAGGCGCACAAACAGATCGTGCTGACCTCGGACCGCCCGCCCAAAGAGATTCCCGGGCTCGAAGACCGGCTGATCTCGCGCTTCGAGTGGGGCATGGTGGCCGACATCGGGCATCCCGATCTCGAGCACCGCATCGCGATCCTGCGCAAGAAGGCGGAGCAGGATCATCTCGAGCTCACGATTCCGGACGACGTGCTGCGCTTCATCGCGGAGCACATCCGCTCCAGCGTGCGCGAGCTCGAGGGCTGCATCATCAAGCTGCTGCTGTTCGCGTCGCTCAAAAACCGCGAGGTGACGATCGAGCTGGCCCGCGAGGCGCTGTCGGACAAGATCCGCCAGGGCGAGGAAGGCTCCGGCTACGGCAGCAGCGGCTCGGCGCCCAGCATCGACCGCGTGCAGGAAGTCGTCGCGCGGCGTTGGGGCGTGACCCCCGAGGGCCTGCGCTCCAAGGCCCGCACCAAGACGCTCACCGTTCCGCGCCAGGTGGCCATGTACTTGGCGCGCGACATGCTTCAGATGCAGCTGGTCGAGATTGGGCAGGCATTCGGCGGCCGCGATCACTCCACCGTCATTCACAGCGTGGACAAGGTGGAGCGGCAAATGATGCGCGACCGGACGTTCAAAGAACGCGTGGAGATGGCGCGGCAGGAATTGTCCGCACTGTAAACAATGCGCGGTTGGGGATAACGGCGCGGGATGTGGGGTAGTGGGGAAACCGGGACGACTATCCGCAAAGCGCCAACAGCGCCAACAGTGCGCCAACATCAGGTGACTCGATGCAGGTGATGCACCAGTTGCGCTTTAACGACATCGCCCACATATCCCCGATGTCTACTACTACTACTAGTATTTCTATATAGAAGAGCAGTAGTAAAGACTTTCCCCATTTCCGGAGACGTCGGCGGCAGTATGAAGTTCACGATTACGCGAGAGCAACTGCAGCAAGGCCTTGCGGCGGTGGCGGCAGCCATTCCCGCCAAAACGACGTTGCCGGTCCTGGCCAACGTCCTCGTCGAGGCATCGAAGCAAGGCGGCGGGCTGCGGCTGTCGGGCACGGATCTCGACATCGCGGTGAGCACGACGGTCCCCGCGGAAGTCGATGCCGATGGTGCCGTCACCCTGCCGGCCAAGAAGCTCGTGGACATTGCGCGCGAGCTGCCGTCGGGCCCGGTGCGCGTCACGGCCGCCGGCGAAGCTCGCGTCTCGATCGAGTCGGGGCGCTCCAAGTTCAAGCTCCTGGGGCTGCCGCGCGAGGAGTTCCCCTCGTTCCCGGCGGTGAAGTTCGAGAAGGCCTGGAAGGCGGCGGCCGGCGTGGTCCACAAGCTCGTCGGTCACGTGTCATTCGCCGCATCGACGGAGGAAAGCCGGCCGATCCTGAACGGCGTGCTGTGGGAGCTGCGGCCCGACCGCATGCGCATGGTGGCGACGAACGGCCACCGCCTGGCCAAGATGGACGTCCCCGCGACCGGCGGCTCGACGGCCGACCTCATCGTCCCCCCCAAGGCGCTCGAGCAGATCCGTCGACTGTACCCGGGCGACGCCGAAATCGAGCTCGCCAAGAGCGATAATCACATCGGCTTCCGCGCCGGCGGCACGCTGGTGTTCTCCCGCCTGATCGAGGGACCGTATCCCAACTACGAGCAGGTGATCCCGCGCGAGAACGACAAGCAGGCGACGGTCGACAAGGCGGCCATGGCCGCGGCGTTGCGTCGCATGAGCGTGGTCGCGAGCGACCAGACGCACCGCATCCGGCTCGCCTTCTCCGGCGGCAACGTGAAGTTCTCGGTGCAGACGCCCGACCTCGGCGAAGCCCAGGACGAGCTGGCGGTGACCTACGAAGGGGAACCGCTGGAGATCGGGTTCAACGCCATGTACCTGCTCGAGATCCTCAAGTACATGCCGACCGACGAGGTGCGCTTCACGTTCAAGGCTCCTGAGCGCGCCAGCACGATCGAGCCCGTGGGGTGGAACGATCCGGCCTCGTACATGGCGCTGGTGATGCCGCTACGGCTTGTGGATTAGGGAGTCCAAAGAATCCACGTGAATTGACGAGTCCACGCGGATCAGAGAGTCCAGCGGAATGATCGGAATTATTGGGGGCTCGATCTCCGGCACCTCGGGGATCGAGTCTTCTGGTATATACGGCACGGGTGTCTTGCCGCCGTAATACCGGGCCAGAATCAGATCACGGCGCGCGAGCATGCGCGCCGGGCGAAAGGCCGGATTGGATGTCCGCGGCTGCGGGAGCGTGGCCGCGAGCGCCGCGGCCTCTGCGTCGCTGAGCCCCGACGGCGCCACCCCGAAGTAGGCCACGCTCGCCGCACTCGCCCCCCACACGCCGGGACCCCACTCGGCGGTGTTCACATACAGCTCCATGATGCGGTCTTTGCTGAGGGCCAGCTCGAGTCGCACGGCGGTCACCGCCTCCTTGAGTTTGCGGAAGATCGAGCGCGACGGCGACAAATAGAGGTTCTTCGCGAGCTGTTGCGTGATCGTGCTCGCGCCGCGACGTCCACCTGCGGCCCACGCATCGTGCAGCTCGATCAAGTCGATTCCGTGATGCGTTTTGAATCGCGAGTCTTCCGCGATGATGATCATCCGCTCGAGGATCGGAGACGGGGCGCGATTCGCAACGCGGCCGGCCGGCCGGCCGGCAGTCGGGCAGTCCGAGCGCAACCGCATCATCGCGGTACAGCGCGGCTCGTGACTGCGCCACCACACGGGCGGTGGCCAGACAGCGAACAGCCACACGACGAACAGCGCGCTCGTCCCTAGCAGAACGCGCCCTGCAATCCTAGCTTTTTGCACCGCCATGGACCTCGGAACCCTCCAGCAGCGCCTGCAACGAGCGCTTGGACAGGAATTTACCGTTGGCCCCCTGCTGGGTGAGGGGGGCTTTGCCGCTGTGTTCCGCGCCCGCGACAACGTCTTGAATCGCGACGTTGCGGTGAAGGTGCTGGACGTGGAGCTCGCGCCGTCGCCTGTGGTCGCCGAACGGTTCTTGCGCGAAGCGCAGACCGTCGCCCGCCTGGAGCATCCGCACATCGTGCCGATCTACAAGGTCGGCCGGCAGGAAGAGATCTTCTACATCATCATGCGGTGCATCGACGGTCCGTCGCTGCGCCAACTCCTCGAGAAGCAAAAGAAGCTGTCCGTCGGCGACGCCGCCCGCATCGCCCGGCAAGTGGCCGACGCGCTCGCCTACGCCCACAGCCACGACATCGTACACCGCGACATCAAGCCGGACAACATCCTGCTCGACAAAAGCGGCCACGTCCTCGTGACCGATTTCGGGATCGCCAAAGCGGCGCAGGCGGCGCAAGCGGCGCAAGCGGCTACCCCCAGGTCGACCCAGCTCACCAGCGAAGGGATGATCGTCGGGACACCCGACTACATGAGTCCCGAGCAGGCATCGGGCGACCCGCTTGACGGCCGCTCCGACATCTACTCCCTCGGCGTCGTGCTCTACCACATGCTGGCCGGCGCGCCGCCGTTCGAGGGCCCTTCCTCCGCGTCGATTCTCGCCCAGCAGATCACCCAGGCGCCCGTCCCGATCCGCCGCCACCGCCCCGACCTGCCGGAAGAGATGGCCGTGGTGCTGGACCGGATGATGGAGAAGACTCGCACCAAACGATTTCAGATGGCCAGCGAGGTCAGCCGTGCACTCGTGGGGGCGATGCCGACCGCGGCGCGAGACCGGATGCGCGTGCCGCTGCGCCGCCGGCTCCGGTTGATGTTCTACCGGTCTCTGGTGGGCCTGAGCGTGGCGGGTTGTCTCCTCTTCATCGCATTCGCCGGCGGCGCGGCAGCCGTGGCGTACTACGTCTTCAGCAAGCCGCCGCACATCGCGGCGCGCGCGCCGCTCCCGGGCAGCCTAACGCGCATGCTGCGCGCGCGGCGCGCGCTGCTCCCCGGTGACGTTGGGTTGTTCGCGTATCGGCCAGCCGGCCAGGAGGACACGACGCTATTGTTGCTCACGCGGCGCCGTACCGTCGTCGTCACGCCGCGTGAGGTGCGCTCCTACGCCCGCGACAGCGTGCGCCGCGACATGGATCTGATTTTGCACGGCGGCTTGTCGTTCCGGCTGGTGATTTACGGAAGGCACTCGTCAGGAGTCGCGGACACGGTGTACCGTAATCTGTCGTTCCGCGACATGATGCAGATCAGATCGCAGCTCAATCGGGAACCGCCGGCCCCTCCGCCTGCACCGCCCCCACAGGCTCGTCCGCGCCGCTCGGCTCCTCCGCCTCCGCCAGCGCCGTCGCACAGAAAGCCGCGTCAGCGTGCGCGGCCCGCGCGGCCCGCGCGGCCCTAGGCGGTGCTAACGGCGGCGGGTGGCGGGCTCCCGCGTCGCCAGGCCATACACGCTGGCGTTATCGATGTGCGAGACGTCACCCGGCGTCGACACGACCGCCCCCACGCGATTCTCGCCGCCGATCGAGAACCCCAGCACGAACGCCCCCCGGCGGAAGCCACGATCGGTATCCATCCGGGCAATGATTTCCATCGGGCGGCGTGCCAGCGTCCGCCACGTCACGCCGAACGCATACCACTCCACCCAATCTGGTGTGATCCGCGCGTACGTCGATACGCCGAATGCGGGAAGGCGGCTGGGATGCCAGGTGGCTCCCGGGATGTACGTGAGCCGCTGCGGTAGCCCTCGCACATTCGGTTGGCCGATGTTCGCTATCACCAGGCCCAGGTTGAGCCCGGTGTAGGCCACGTACGATGCGCCGAAGTCCCATCCCGTGGCCTTGGCGCCATCGCCGCGGTAATGTGTGACGTCGAAACCCGCCGCCAGCCCACCGGAGCCTCCCGCCAGACCAAAACGGTAGGTGTGACTTCGCTGGCCATCGTCCAGCATGTCGCGCTGATAGCCGAACGACAGCCCACGCGCATTGAAGCCCGCGTTGACCTGCCGCAAGCGGCCCTGTGCGCCGGGATCTCCGACGGCGACTTCCGCGTAGGTCGATGCTTCGCGCTGGACGCCGAGCCCCGCCGGGTTGACCCAGATGGCGCGAGCGTCGCGGACGTCGGTGGGAAAGAGATAGGCGGTGGCGCGGTTGGGGAAGACTTGTTGGGCCGATAGCCGGATGGGCGGATGGGCGGATTGAGCGATGACGATCAGGAGAATCAATCCGCCGATCCGCCGATCCGCCGATCCGACCATTAGGGTAATACCGTCACCGTCGTCTTCGACACCTGCGTCCGGGGAATCGTCATCGCCTGAATCGGCAGCGTGATCGTCATGCTGGTCGAATCGTGCGACTCGCCGCCCATGTAGCGTCCGTCTACCGCGATGTAGTCCACGCCGCTGCGCACGCCGGCGCCGGCCACTTCGAACGGCTGGCCGGCCTGCTGGCCGCCTCCCTTGATCGTGAAGTCGGACGCGACCTCGACGCGCATCGTGTGCACGCCGCCGCGATCCTCCCACGCCGCCGCATGCGAGCGGCTGATGCTCGTGACCGTCACGCTGCCGGCGGCGCGATCATTCTCCGTCGTCGTGTCCGTCCAGGTCGCGCCGAGCGTCATCCCGGTCCCCGGTAGCCGCGGAAAGAAATTCCGGAACGATCCGACGATCGGCGAAAGCGACTGTGCCGCGGTGCTGTCGGAGGGGACCTGACGGCGGAATTCACCGCGAGGGGTCAGGCGCCCGGCGAATGAGAGCGCTTTTGCCGCGCCGAGGTTGATGCCCATGGGCGCCGCGGTGCCGGAATCCGGGGCGATGGAATCGACCGTGATCGTCGTCGGATATCCGGCGCTGTCGGCAGGCCCACTGATCGTGACGGCGAAGAAGATGCGCAACCCATAATCGAGCGGCTGGCGCATGCCCTGAAATTCCTGCTCGATGTGAATGGCCTGGTGCATCATGTACCGCAGCGCGCTGGGACCCAGCCGGAGTCCTGGCGGCCCGGCCGGCGGGGGGAGTGGGGGGGGCGCAGCCGGCGGATTCCCCGGCGTCGGAATGGTCGACGGAGGATTCTTTGGCGCGCAGGCCAGCGCGGCGACGAGGGCCGCCGTGACAATTGCACGACGCATCGTTCGGCTATTCCTTGGTTTTAGTACGTCCGAAAATGGCGACCACCTCGGTCTCTTCACTCGAGACCTTGAGCAGCTTCCATCCCCGTTTGCGCATGTCGGTCCGCCAGCCGATGAGCTTTTCCCACTCCTGGGCGGTGGTCCGGAAGACACGCAGGTCGGCGACGTTCTCCCAGTGGGGCGGATACGGAGTTGGCTTCGTGGTCACAGAGGAGGAAGTGGTGAGACCATAAGCCGAGTTCTGTTTACTCGTTGGTACGAGCAGATGGTCATCTCTCTGGGATGGCTGTCGCCAGCCATCTCGTGCGGCCTACCCGCAGCTCAAACGACCCGGGCCGGGTCTCGCTGCTTATTTGGCCTTGCTCCGACCGGGGGTTGCCGTGCCGCGCCTGTTGCCAGACGCGCGGTGGGCTCTTACCCCACCGTTTCACCCTTACCCTTTGGATACAAGGGCGGTCTGTTCTCTGTGGCCCTGTTCCGTCGCCTCGCGGCGCCCAGGCGTTACCTGGCGGTCTGCCCTGTGGAGCTCGGACTTTCCTCGATGGACCCCTCTAGCCGATCCACCGCGACCATCGGCCCCACCACTTCCAGAGCAGGAAACTACCGGGCCGCCGGGTCCCCCGGCAAGGCTTACCTCGTGAAGCGGCGAATCAGGCGACCCAAACTGTCGGTCGCGGCGCGCCCCGCGCCTCCCGCGTCCAGCCAGAAACCGTCGTTTTCGCTGAACACGGTGGCACGGACCCGTGGCTCTCGTGGGTCCAGCTGCGTTGCGGAGAGCGCGAAGATCTGCCGGTCTCGATAGTGTTGCAGCAGGGCGCGCGCGTGGCGCTCGCGCAGCCAGAGCAATACCGGGGCGTCGGCAGTCGCCAGGCCGCGCAACAATCCCAGGGAGAACCAGTCGACCGGCGGCTCGGTCGCGTGAAACGCGAATCGCAATTCCGGATGCAGGCGCCGCAGCTCACTACGTAATGCGATGGCGCGCTGGGTGACGGCCGCCTGCAGCGCGTCGAAGTAGGGGCCGAGCCAGCCGCGCTCGAGCAGCGTGTCGTAGCGCACGGCCGGCGGCAGTGCCCCAAGCCGGTCCGTCTCCGCGCTATCGAGGCCCAAGGCGGCCAGGCCGACATGATAATCGGCGTCGCAGAATCCGCTGCCGCGATACAGCGTCATCGCGCTGTCGAGATCCAGCGCCGCACCGGCAATGACATCGGGCCGGGCGCCGCCGAGACGCGCCAACGTACGGTAGGCCGGCCGCAGCGCGCCGCGCCACAACACGGAATCGAGTCCGCAGGCGATCGGGGTGAGGTCGCCATGGCGGTTCATCTCGCCGTTGCCCTGCGACGCCAGCGCGACCAGCGACACCGCCGGGAACCAGTGAACGCTGGTTGCCTGTACCCGTTCGCCGGTCATCTTCCAGATGTTGCGTGTGCCCAGCGTATCAGCGAGCGCCGCTACCGGAATGACGGTCGCGAGCGCGTTGAGCGCCGCCACGTCCACGAACCCGAGCAACGAATCGAGCGACTGGGGCGTGAAGCGGCTCCACAGCACACGCATCCCCTGCCGGGAGATCCAGCCCGGTGCAGCGACGGTCTCGGCTTCCCGGCTGGGGGAAACAGGCTGCGGCAGGGCGATCGCCGGGGCGCCGGCGGGCGGCCGCAGCGGCGGTGCATGGACGACGACGGGTTGCGGCCCGCCCGCGAGCCGCAGTGGCGCCGGCCGCGACGCCGCGCCGACGCTGGCCCATTCGGCGGGCCGGCGCGTCCAGCGGGCCAGTGCTTGGAGAAAAGCGCGCGTGCGCGGGTCCTCGCCGCCGGAGGCCAGCAAGCTGCGGCTGGCCACGACGATCAGGCCATCGCTCACTCGGCTCGCGGCAACGAGCGCGGGAGCGCTGGCACCGGCGCGGGCGAGTGTCTGGCCGCGCTCGCGGACCTTTAAGGGAAGGTTCTTGCCGCCGGGAAAGGGAGCGAAGCCCGCGTTGTCGAGCGCCGAATGCGGCAGCGGCACCGCCGGGGCATCGAATTGCTCCGTGCCGATCGTGATCCCGGCGCCCAGTGCTGCCAGCCATCGATTCATGATCCAGCGATCCAGTGTCCCCACATCGCGCTTGGAGCTGCCATCGCTGCGATATCCCAACACGATGACGCCATCTCGTCGGAGCCATTCGTTCAGGATCGCGAGATCGCCGATCGTCAATGCGTCGGAGGCACTCTCGGGCTCGCGCCCCCCGAGGACGAGGACGGTGCGATAGCGGCTCAGGTCCTGGCGGGTGAGGTGCGGATAGAACTGGCGATACTCGATGCGATATCCAGCCGCATGCCACGGTGCGGCGGTGGCTTCGAGCGTCAGCGGGTCGGCGAGCGTGAAATCAACGACGAGGAGCCGGCGTGCCTCCGTCTGGCAACCGGCGACGAGCAGCAACAGGACGAGACACGCGCGCCTCACGATAGGTCAGGTCACGAGGGCGTACGGCAGCAGCGCCTGCCGCATGTCGGGCGCCGTCTGCCAGCGCGCCTCGCGCGCCTTGGAAAGGGCCTTCATCACCGCATCGCTCAGCGCGCGCGGCACGTCGCGCCGCAACTTGCGCAGATCGGGCGGCGGCGCGTGCTGCTGCATGTCGAGCACCGCGGCGGCGCTGGCGGCGGAGAACGGCGGCCGGCCCGCGAGCGCTTCGAACAGCACGACGCCGAGCGAATACAAGTCGGTGCGGCCGTCGATGTCGGGCGAGCCACCCGCCTGCTCCGGGCTCATGTATTCCTCCGTCCCTACGACAAAGCCGCTGCGCGTCACGCGGTCCTCGCCCGATGTGGCGATCGCTCGCGCGATCCCGAAATCGACCACGATCGCGCCGCTCCCCGACGCCGACAGGACGATGTTGTCGGGCTTGATGTCGCGGTGCGCCAGCTGGTGCTCGTGGGCGTGGCCGAGCGCGTCGAGCACTTCGGTCGCGACGCGCACGGCGCGATCGATCGGCAGTATGCGCTCACGCCGCATTAGCTGCCGCAGCGTCTCGCCGGTTACGAACGGCATCACGAACCACAGCAGATAGTCGGTTTCGCCGGAATCGATTAGTGGCGCGATATGGGGATGGTGGAGCTCGGAGGCGTAGCGGATTTCGCGCAGGAACCGGTCGGCGGCGACGGAGACCGTGAGCTCCGGATGCAGCACCTTGATCGCGACTCGCTGGCCGTCCTTGTCGAACGCGCCGAACAGCGTCGCATTGCCCCCACGCCCCACCGCGGTGATCACGGTGTACCGGTCGCCGAGCGCCTGACGCACCCGCCCGATCAAATCGCGAGACATCGCGGCTCAATAGGCGGCCCGGTCCCCTAAAAAGGAAGGGCTTGGCTGCGGTAATCAGTTGGCTGGCAGCACCCGCGTCCAGCGGAGGTCGTCAAAGATGGCGTAGGCGGCATCCTTGCCTGCGAACCGCACTGCGGCGATGCCGACCCCGCGCACGCACAACCGTTGCTGCGCGCGCTCCGTCGTGGATTCGGTTCTGCTCAGGACGTTGCCGTTGGCATCGAGTGCTTCGATGAACGCCACTCCACCCGGCGGCGGCAAGATGCCGTGATATCCTGTCGGCGTCGCGCTGATACATGACTCGGCGGCCGGTACGGCGAACGTGGCTGTGATGGCGCCGTAGCCGAACTCACTGAAGTCGGAGGCGATCCCCAGCGGACAGACACTGATGTTATTCTGACCCGAGCCGAAGCCCAGCAGGCCGGTTCCCAGCAGCCCATAGTCGTTGGCATAGACCGAACTTCCGGTGCACAACAGACTGAGCGGCCGAGTGCGGCTGAACGTGACGCCGACGGGGGAATACACGGAATTGACGGCGGCGCCAGGCAAGATGGCGCTCAAGTCCGGCGCCTGATCGAAATTCATGTCCTGCTGGCTCGGCAGGGCCCAGGTAAACCGGCTGTACATGTCCGTCTCGCCACCGGCACCGATATGGAGGGTCATGGTGGTTGTGGCGTGGAGCGGCCGTGGGACGAACAGCGCGCCGAGTCTCGCCGCAAGATATCCCAGGAGTTGTGGGTACGCCGGTTCGCAAGACAGGAACGGCGCGCCCACGTTGCGTAACGCGCGAATCGCGGGGGTTGCTCCGACGTGGAGCTGGAAGATCTGGAGCAGGTCCTGCGTAACGTGATCCAGGCTGCCGGTTTCCGCGCAGATCCCGACGGTGACGTTGGTGTTGAACCTGCCGAGCGCGTTGACCTGAGCCAGCGGCGGCTCGGTATGGATATCGTAGCACGAATTCCCGATCGGCCCGATGCTTCCCGAAAACACCGGCTCCGGCAGTTCGGCGATACAGGGCCGATCGTCCGCCGACTCGATGATGATCGTGGCCGGTTGGTCCAGGGCGCCCGCCGGAATGACGACCCCGGCTTGACCGTGTGTCGTCACGATCGTGGTGGTTTGGTCCGGCTGTGCGGTGCCCTCGCCGCAGTCCGAATCCGTGCGCTCGCATTGCGAGCCGACGCCGATGAAGAATTGGATGGGGAGTGTGCTATCGTCGAGCAGCGCGATATACTCGCCCGTGTCCACGTTCTTCAGCTCCCTACCATCGTCCACGACGTCCACGTCGACCACACCGAGCTGCCGAGAGCCGGTCTGTACGGCGATACGGTACGTGCAGGTGGGGTCGAGATAGTCATCGGGGGTATGCCAGTTCGCGTGATACGCGGCGTCGGCGATTTGCACGTCGGCGCCCGAAAGCGTGCGTATGACGGCGCCGCTACAGAGATTGCTGATCGAAACGGTTGGATCGAGCTGCCTGGAGAACACCTGCTCCGCAGGAGCCTGCTGATTGACGAGTGGCGGGAGCCAGAAGAAGAAGGCGTTGCCGTTCCCGTGACTGCCATCCTCGATCAGCGCTGCCGGACCTGCCGAATAGCTGCGGTCGCCGTGGCAGCCAACGGCTCCACCTACAGCGACCGCCACGAGCGCCCCCAGCGCCCCGAGCGCCGGAGGCTTCACGCCTGCCGCGGGAAATAAACGCACGATCTTGGAAATAAATACGCGGCGAGAAAAGAACATCGGACAACGGATTGAGGGCCGGCCAGACGGAAGGCCTAATTCCAAAGAATGAGAAAACACAGGGCGGCTCGTGTCGAGCCGCCCTGGCCTTGCACGGTACTGCCTCAGGTTACGGGACGCGCGCGATACAGGTGTGCGTCCCGGTGCCTGTCGCTACGGTGGTACGGTTGAACGCCGCGGTCGGATCATACTGCACGATGGCACCTTGGTATTCCGCGGCCCAGAAGCGATCGATCGTCGGATCGTAGGTCAGGCCCGCATTATCGATGGGGCCCGCATCAGCAAGCAGTGTCACCGCGGCCGTCGTCACGTCGACGCTGTATAATGACCCGCCACTCACGTTTGAGACGAGCGCGATAAACTGCCTGCGCGTCGGATCCCAGGCGAGGCCGTTGATCGACGGGCTCACAAGGCCGGTGGAGCCGATTAGTGTCGCTGCACCGGTCGTCAGATCAAGACTGTACAGATTCCCATTGGCTGCTGAGGCGGCGAACATCTGACCGGTCGGTGGATAGAAGCCCAGCGCGAACATGTCGGTGATGCCATGAACCCCGACAGCCGTGGCCGCACCCGTCGTCGTGTTGACCGTATACAGGGTGTTCGTCGCGCGACCTTCCACCATGTAAAGCGTGTTGTTACTCGGGTTCCAGGCGCAATCGCCGAACATATAGCCGACGCCCAGCGCCCCAATGTTGGTGATCGTCAGGCTGAGCGGATCGAGCCGTTGCAACATGTCATCCGAGTCACGGATCAAGTAGAGGCCACCGACGATCCCCGTCGCCCTGAACGTCACCTTCCCGGTGCCCAACGCCACAGGAGTCTCGGGATCGGGCGAATCGATATCCGGCATGAACGGCGTGACTGTCCCGCCCGGATAGTTGTTCTGGGCCGCGATCCCCCGGCCGGTGGCGACCGCCGTATTGCTGCCGGCGCGAATCGTCCACGCGATTTGCGCGACGCCATCGGCATTGCTCGTCGCCGTGCCGATGACCGTGGGCGGCCCTTCGATCGCGGGCTCGACAAACGTCACGCGCGCACCCTCAACGGCGCTGCCATCCCAATCGGTGACCTTCACCGCTGTGGGCAGGGCGGTTCCGGCCGGCGCGGTGCGATCGGAGTCAGCCCGATTCAAGTAATCCATCTTTGCGGGCAGCGCGAACTGGAAGTCGCTCACGGTCCGCGGGGGATCGATGAGCGCGGTGGTAACGCGTTGGGGACCGCTCTGCACGATCGCCGGACTCGACGGCGGACAGGTCGTGGTCAGCGACATGCCGGGGACGACGACGGCGGAAGGCGACGGCGCGCACTGATCGCCCGTGGAACTCGTTTCGCCGCCTGCTCCGACATGGAGCAGCGCGCTCCGCGTGGCGGCGTAGGCTGGTTGGGGCGCGAGAAATCGTGCCGCGAGCTCGCGCAGCCAGCCCCAACCGCGGGTTCCGATCGTACCGCTCTCATCGCAGTTCGGTTGGGCGTGGGGGAGCGCGCGGATCAGCGTCCCATCCTGCTGGTGCAGCGTGATGAGGCCTTCCTGACGTGTTTCGTCCAGCGTGTGATACGTGGAGTTCAGGACGCACATCGAGAGCAGGATCGGCGTCGAAAACTCCAGCGGGCCGGTGCCGGTGGCGTTGAAGTATGTCGACACGCGGAAGCATGGACTGAACGTTGGCAGGTCCACGTCGATCCCGCCGCACACCTCCAGATTGAACGTCACGTCGCTGACCGGTTGTCCGCCGAATGTGGCGGCGGTACCGGGCCGGATGTCCAACTTGAAGTCTTCCCCCGCGCCGAGCAGCTCGATCGTGCCACCCGTATTCAGGTTGATGGTGCTCGAGTTGCAGGGTGTGCCGTCGGTGGCGCACAGGACTCCGGTTTCGATCCGGAATTTGATCGGCAGGGTTCGACCGTCGACCAGCGGAATGTACTCACCCGTTTGCAGGTTCTGGAGCTGCCTCCCCGTCAGGCTCACGACCGGATCGACATCGGCGAACCCCAGGACCCGCGTGCCGACGAGCACCTGGATGCGGTAGAAGTTCGCGACGTTCAGGTTGGACAGATCGGTATTCCAGTTCACCTGATACAGTTGGTCGGTGCTGTTCAGGCTGATTTGGCTCGGACCGAACCGCGTGACTGGCGCGCCGACGCAGTCGCGCGTCCCGTCCGGCGCCGGTAATCCCAACAGACAGATCTCGACCGCGGGTCGCAGGTTCGGATTGAACGCCGCCGGCTCGAAGTTGGGACTGGTGTTGGGGTTGTTGAACATCGGTGAGAGGAAGAAGAAGTCGGGGTTACCGTTGTGCGCGCCGTCGGACACCGCAAACACTGGCCCGCTCGACGGCGGCGTCACCGTGTTGTCTCTACATCCGAACAGAACGAGGGAGGCAACAGCGGCGAGCGTGAAACGAGTACAACAGTTCATGGGGCACAACTCCTGGCATTGCGGACATGGTGCGGGCGCGCCGTCGAACCTATCCGGGCTGTGTCAAGTGGCAAGTAGTGTACCAGAAGCCCTGTGATACCCAGCACGAGGCGGTTTGGACGAGGGGTTAGCGACCTGCGCGCCGTAGTGCGGCGAATCCGGGATGGCTCTCGAGGCCCCGCCACCACCAGTGCAGCAACCCCCCACGCTCGAAGGAGTGCCCCGGATGGGTAGCTACGTAGCGGCGCAGCAATGCGATCGCCCCTTCATTGTCCCCCATCTGGGCCCGCGCGACCGCCTCATAGCCGGGTAAGTCCTGTTCCGGATCGATCTTGGGGTCTGTGGTGCGCGCCCCCGCGAACACGTGCTCGGCGCTGTCGCGGAGGCCGGCGCGCCCCAGGGCCCCTCCCACCAGAATCCGTCGGAGCCTGGCCCGGAAGGGCCGTCGCGCGGGCGGGGTGAAGCTGTCGGCCCGGGCCACCATGCTCCATGCCCGAGGGGCATCGAGGTCGGCGCCTGGAGCGAGCAACAACCACAGCCGGCAGTCCACGAACCGCGCGGTATTCGGGAAGCGCCTGGCGCCTTCATCGCACCAGCGGCGCGCTTCCTGGAATTGCGCCAGGTCGTACGAGGCGTAGAACAGGCGTTCCAGCACCGTTTCCGCCTCGCGCAGGTACGCATCCGCTTCGTACGCCGCGCGGGCTTCGAGAACGACCGCGACGAGATCTTCCCGTGGTGGTGCATAGTGGAGCTGGCTCAGCACCGCATGCACGCTTGCGAGGGAGGGGTCGGCGCGCACCGCACCTTCCAGATCCGCCTGGGCGCTATCGAGTAACGCCGCCTGCCGACTGGAGTCGCTTTCCAGGTTGAGCCGCCATAGCTGATACCGCAGCGTGCCGCGCAAGCCGAGGGCCGCCGCATCGGTGGGGTTGATCTGCAGTGCTCGCGCGGCATGGACGAGCCCGTCGCGCAGCCGATTCGCCCGCTCGGCGCGCTCGGGGACCGCGCCCGAGGCCAGTAACGACACGTAGCCGTGCAGCACGGCGGCTTCCGACCACGCCGGGTCGGCCTGCTCCGCATCGTCGAGCAGCGAGTCGGCCTGACGCGACATGACCAACGCCGCCGCCGCGTCTCCACCAGACAGCGCGCGCTCGCCGCGGCGGCGGACGTCGTTGGCGCGTTGCACCAGCGCCCACGCCGCGGGGCTCTTTGTCTCCGCTTGCAGCTCCCGCAGCTGCACTTCGTCACCCAGGCGCGCGCGCAGCAGCCGCGCCGCTTCCTGAATGACGGAATCGCGCACCCGCAGCAGCTCATTGCCCGGCAGCGTAAAGCTCGCGCGCTCACCGACGTCGGCGCCGCTGGTGCCATCCACGAGGCGGACCGTGACGCGCACGCGGTCGCCGACCGGCTCGACGCTGCCGTCGACCAGCGTGCTCGCGTGCAGCGCACGCGCGATGCTGTCGCGGGACACGGAATCTCCCGTGCTGCGGAACGGGGCGACGCCGTTGGCGGATACGACGCTGAGCGCGTGCACCTTCTCGAGCTCCGTGATCAACCCCTCAGTCAGACCGGCAGCGACGTGGCCGAGGGACGCATCCCGGCTCAGGTCGCTGAAGTAGAGGACGGCGACGCGGCGCGAGTCGAGCGCCCCCGTCGCGGGCGGCCCACCTCGGCCGCCGCCGCCGATCACCAGCCGTCCCGCGAGGACGACCAGCGCGATCACCGCGGCGGCGATGATCGACGAGCGCCGGCTCCAGCGCCGGCGTCGCGGCTGGGCGGTGATGCGCGAGACTCGTCCCGTGCTCGCCGCGGTCAGCGCCTTGGCGAATTCTCCGGACGTCTGATACCGATCCGCCGGCACCTTCTCCAGCGCGCGCTCGATCACGAGTTCGAGATCGTCCGGGATGGCGTCGCGCACGATCTTGAGCCGCGGCACCGCATCGAGTGAGTGCCGCGCCATGATCGCCTGTGCCGTCGGCCCCGTGAACGGTGGCTGGCCGGCGAGCGTCTCGTACAACACGCAGGCCAGGCTGTAGATGTCGCTGCGCCGGTCCACCTGCCCCGAACCCGACGCCTGTTCCGGCGGCATGTAGGCGGGCGTGCCGATGGCGAGGCCGGTCTGGGTGAGCTTGTCACCGCCGGCGGCGCTGACCGCGCGCGCAATGCCGAAATCGGTGACGATCGCGTGGCCGCCCGAGAGCATGATGTTCTCGGGTTTGATGTCGCGATGCACCACGTCATGGCTGTGCGCGTAGGCGAGGGCGTCCGCCACTTCGTGCGCGATCTGGAGCGCATCCTCCACCGGCAGCTGCGGCTCGCGCTCCAGCCGGTCGCGCAGCGATTCGCCCTCGACGAACGGCATCACGTAATACAGCGTGCCGGCGGCATCGCCCGAATCGTAGACCGGCAGGATGTTCGGGTGTTGCAGCCGCGCAGCAAGCTTGATCTCGCGCAGGAAGCGCTCGCGGCCGAGCGCCATCGCGATCTCGGGGCGCAACGTCTTCAGCGCGACAAACCGCTCGTGCTTGATGTCGCGCGCCAGATAGACCAGCGCCATCCCTCCGCGGCCCAACTCCTGATCGATGATGTAGCGATCGGCGAGCGCGACGTTCAGTTCTGCAAAGGGATCAGTCACTTGGATAACGATAGTTGAGCCGGACTTGGTCAGCGAGCGCGCGCGGTAGTGCCGCGAGATCGGCAACGGGCCACCGCCGGTCGACCGTGACCGCGACGCGGCCGCTGCCCGCTTCCACTGCGATCAGCTGCACGCGCACCGAATCGCCCCCCCCGCCCCCCGCGCCCGCCCCCCCCCCCCCCCCCCCCCCCCT
>DASPXJ010000175.1:0-13438 GCA_035637355.1 Gemmatimonadales bacterium | reverse complement strand
GCCGGTCGTCTGATCTACTGCAAGTACACGCGTCGGCACGACAGTGCTCTGATTACCCGATGCGAGATGCGCCGTCACCGTTACAGTCACGTCCAATACACCCGTCGCCAACCCATTCGACTGCGCGTCGAGGGCCACCGCGAGGCGCACCGGTATCCCGGTGGACGGTGCGTAGTACACGGTCTGTGAGCCGTTCAACAGGGTGAGCAGCGAATTGTTGCTGGCGCGGCGCAACTGGATTGAGTATGCCGTCGGTGACGACCCTGGGGGGTTGCTGACGTCGAGGAAAATGACGGGCGTCGGGTTCACGGTAGAGCTGTTGTATGCCAGCGTGAGGGCTCGCGCCTGGCCAAGCGAGAAGTACGCTGGGGTACTGTGACCGAACACCACGTCAAAGCTCCCCGCCAGAATGCCGGAACTGTGTGGGGCGAGGGAGACGACCGGTGCTAGCGTCGACCATGTAGCCGAGCTGCCTCCCGAAACCCATTCGGTTGTGGCAGGACTGACCTCAGCTACTGCGGCTGGGAAGAATGGATCGATGTTACGAGGTCCACGCGCCGAGAGCTCCCAAAGGGGCGGCTGCGGTCTTTGGTCGCAGATCGGCGGACACTCAGGAGGAGGTGGCGGTGGCTCGTAATAGGCCGAAACTGAAGCACTAAAGGTGTTCGCCCCCGGCCCAAGCGTTACCATCCCGCTTGAGGTCGCGTAGTCGTCGCAGCCCGACTGACTGCCTGGGTTCCAACTGAAATTGACCTGCTGACCGTTGAAGGTGATCCAACGCTGCGATGGATCGAGTGTTGCGCCAGTCGCGCACCACGCTATGGATACAGATAACGGCCCTGAAGCAATGTTGCTGGTGGGTGGGCTGATCGACACGGTAACCTGCTGTGCGTTGACGGAGCGTGAGACAAGTGCGCTAGCAAGCGCGACGAGACTCGAGCAGCAGAGGTGACGGCGGAACACGTGGCACCCGGCGAAAGAGTTGCCGCTCTATAGGGCACAACATGTGCCGCTCGGGCCCTGCTGGATGTTCAGGGATTACAACGAGTTGCGAGAACGACTCTCGGCGATTGTTTCACACATTTGCGACGCGTTGGACTCACTCGACTGCTCGGCCGGAAGTTATTGCTCGGGTTGCCCTTACAGTTCGGCCCGGAGTGCGAACTTTTCTGCGACTCGTGAAACAATTCTCATCTGTTTCTTGGCAGCTCGCAGCGACAACCCCATGGCCCCGAGCCGCCGCCACAGCGTGATACGCGAGATGCGCAGGCAGTCGGCGGTGCGCTGAGCGTGCCACCGCTGCGCCTCACACGATTCGAGGATGTCGAGGTCCGAGGGGAACACTGGTTGGCGCTCAGCCAGCAGGGGTGGGACGATCGCCAGCGACTTGCCGAGCACCACAGGAGTGATGACCTCGCCCTCGGCCAAGCCCGCCGCCCGCTGGATCGCGAATTTGAGCTCTCGCACGTTACCGGGCCACGTGCGACGCCGCAGCACCCGCTCGCATGCAGGGTGCAACTCTCGGCCTTCGCCCGCGGCGAAGTGGCGCGCGAGAGGCATCAAGTCCTCCGGCCGCTCCGCAAGCGGTGGAACGTCCAGCACGAACCCCGCCACGCGCTGGAACAGATCGCGCCGGAACTCGCCGGCGGCAATCCGCTCGCCGATGTCCTCCTGCACCGCTGCAACCAGGCGAAACCGTACGCGCCGCGACCGCTCGTCGCCGAGCCGCTGCACTTCTCCGGTGTCGAGCACCCGGAGCAGCTTCGCTTGTCCCTCCAACGAAAGACAGTGCAGCTCGTCGAGGAAGAGCGTCCCGCCTGCCGCGGCTGCGACGAGGCCCTTCGAGTCCACTGCATCCGTATATGAGCCGCGCCGCGTGCCGAACAGCAACCCCTCCATCAGCTCACGCGGAAAAGCGCCGCAATTGAGATCCACGATCCGCCCACGCCGCCGGCTCCAGGCATGGATGTTCTGGGCAAAGACCTCCTTACCCACCCCGGTTTCGCCGACGAGCAGAATCGGATGCTTGGTCGGCGCGATCCGACGAGCGAGAGCGGCGAGCCGCTGGATAGCCGGAGACTCACCGATGATTGGCGGGGCCAACGGTCTCATCCTGCAGCCAGCACCATCCCCGGCTCCCACGCAGTGATGTAGCCGCTGATCGCCGAAGCGGCGACCGTGTAGGGATTGGCGAGATAGAGTTGCCCCGGCCCTGAGCGGCCCGGGAAGTTGCGGTTGATCGCGCTGATCGTCACTTCCTCGCGCGTCTTCGAGACGCCCGGCCCCGCATTGATGCACGCGCCGCACGACGGCTCCAGAAATGTGGCGCCCACCCGCTGGAACACGTCGAGATAGCCCCGCTCCTCGCAATAGCGCTTCACGTCCTGAGAGCCGCACTGAATGAAGAAGCGCACCCAGGGCGCCACCCGCTCGCCGCGTCCGGCGGCCTCCGCCAGCACGCGGGCATACATGTCCATGTCTTCCTTCTTGCCCGCGGTGCACGAGCCGGCGTAGGCGATGTCCACCTTGATGCGCTCGGCGACGGCATCGATGTACAGCCCGTTTCCGGGATCGCCCGGCAGCGCGATCATGGGACGAAGCCCCGAGGCGTCGATCTCGATCACCTCGCAGTACTCCGCAGCGGCGTCGCTTGCCAGGCCGGCGCAGAGCTGCTCCGCATCCTTCCGGGACAGCTTGCGGTAGTCCATCAGGTACGCGACCGTCTTGTCGTCGGGCGCCACGTAGCCGGTAAACCCGCCGACTTCCGCTGTCATGTTCGTCATCGTGGCACGCTCGTCTACCGACAGCGACTCGACAGCATCGCCACAATACTCCACCAGCTTGCCGATCGCCCTCCCCGTTTTCACGTACGGATGGCGCAGAACCTCGAGCATGAAGTCTTTGGCGGTCACGTTTTCGGGCTTCTGGCCGGTGATGACCACTTTCACCGTCTCCGGCACCTGCAGCCGCACGTCCTTGGTGATCCAGGAATTGAAGATCGCCGTCGTTCCCACGCCGAACGCGACGCAGCCGACGGCGCCGGCGTGGGGCGTGTGCGAGTCGGAGCCGATGATCACCTGGCCCGGTAGGGCGTGCGATTCGAGAATCTTGGAATGACAAATCGCCTCGGAGCCATGATGACCGAGGCGCAGCTCGCCGTAGAGCTTGATGCCCTGCGCCGCCGCGAACTCACGCTGTTTCTTTTCGAGCTGTAACGCGACGTCGAGCAACCCTTCCTTCACCCGTTCAGGCGTCATCGCTTCCGGCAAGAACGTGAGGTGGTCGCGGAACATCAGGATGGAGCGGGGATCGTTGACCTTGGCGTCTTTGCCGACGAGCTGCTCGAAGAAGATCGCCGCCATGGGCGTGACGTACTCGTGGCTGAAGCGAATGTCCGTCAAGACGAATCCCTCATCGCCCGGCTTTACCGCGGGGACGCCGATCTTGCCTTTCGCGGGGTCTACGACCCAGCGCCGCGCCAGGATTTTCTCGCCCAGCGTCATGGGACGCCGCGGCGTCTGCGGCGGATGCACCACCACCTGACCTTGCAGCCGGGCCATGTTGTAATTGAAGAGCCCGCCGTGCTCGATGATGCCGCGCGTGATCTCCCCCTCGCCCGCGGTGAAGGCCGATAGCGGGATGTCCTCGCCGCATTTCACCTTGTCGAGGATGGAGAAGTCGGTCGTCGTGAGCACGCCGAGGTTCTGGCAGTTTTCGCGGTAGATGCGCTCGATGCTCTCGGCGACGACAAGCCTTATCCCCGCGCACATCTCCGCGTACGGCGATTGCTCGCGCGAGGAGCCCTTGCCCCGGCGCTTGCCGCTCACGGCGGTTACGAAGCCACCGCGCTTCACGGAGCCGCGGGTGATCGGGAATTCGTCGCGGCACTTGAGGCCGAGGTAGGGGAATTCGCCCAGCGTCTCGTCGTAGTAGTAGCAGATGTACGCCGGGGTGATTTCGTCGGTCGAGATGTCGTCGCGCAGCGTGTTGGCTGGCGTCCAGACGGGATCATGGCCGGCGAGCTGCGCGCGCACGAAGCCAGGATCCTCGGTCAGGTAAAGAATCCGGCCCTGCAGGCGAACATTTGTGTCGCGCATGCGCGAAGTATCTTCTTGGAGCCTCATGTTCGCAACCGCGTTGTTGCTCCTGCAAGCGACTTTCCAAAGCCCGCGCCTCGTCGAGAGCTCCGGCGTCGCGGTGAGTCATGCGTTTTCGGGTGTGCTGTGGACGCACAACGATTCCGGCGACGGTCCCTATCTGTACGCCACGGACTTGCAAGGCGCCGACCGCGGCGCGTTGCTTGTGCCCGGCGCACAGGCGATCGATTGGGAAGACATCGCCCTGGGCCCCTGCCCGCTGCCATTCCTGTTGCAACCGCGGCCGCGACAGTACGCCGCGACCTGCATCTATCTCGGCGATACGGGAGACAACCTCGAGGCACGGCCGTTCGTCACGGTGTATGCGATCCCCGAGCCGGAGCCACCGGAGGGCCCTGGCGACACGCTCGGGACGAGCAGGGCGCCGGCCGTGCTGCGCGTGCGGTATCCGGACGGCGCACATGATGTAGAAGCGATCTATGTATCGCCGCGCGATACCGCGGTGTATTTCGTCAGCAAGGGAGCCAGTCGTGGAAGTGCGATTCGACTGTACCGCGTCGATCGACGGCATTGGAGCAGTCCGGATACAAGCGATGAGGTTGCGGTGGCCACGCTGGTGCAGACGCTCGACATTCGTCCCAACACCGAGGCGGGCCGAGTCGTTACGGGTGGGGCCGTCCGGCCGGACGGCCGTCTGGTCACCCTCAGGACGTACAACGAGCTCTATCTCTTCTATCCGGGAATCGGCGGACACCTGGTACTCGCGCGGGAGCGTCCATGCAAAATCGCCGGGATCGACAACGGCGGCGAGGCGATCGACTTTCTTGGTGACACGACCTTTGTCTTGACGAGCGAAGCCGGCGCGACCGGGCCGGGGACGATTCATACGGTCAGCTGCGGTCTCTAACGGGAGAAGACCAGTCGATGGCGATCAAATGGCTTCACACTGTCACGATGCTGGCTGTCGGTGCGACAAGCGCGCTCGCGCAACAGATCCCCGTGGATACGGCGGCGATGGACGCCCATCTGCGGTTTCTGGCGAGCGACTTACTCGAAGGCCGCGCTCCCGCCACGCGCGGTGGCAGGCTCGCGGCCGAGTACATTGCCGCGCAGTTCCAGGCGATGGGGCTGCAGCCGGCGGGAGAAAACGGCACGTATTTCCAGCCCGTTGCCCTCGTCGGGATGACTCCGCATCCGGCATTCGCATGGGGCAAAACGGGCAGCGCGCCAGACAGCCTCGCCTACCGTGATGCGTTCGTGGCCTGGGGCGAACGGCCCGAAGCCGATATCGCCGCGACCGGCGACCTGGTGTTCGTGGGCTATGGCATTCGGGCGCCTGAGTGGCAGTGGGACGACTACAATGGCACGGACCTGCACGGCAAGGTGCTGCTGCTGCTCGTGAACGACCCCGGTCTCGTCGACTCCACGGTATTTCTTGGAAAGACTCTCACCTATTACGGCCGCTGGACCTACAAGCTCGAGGAGGCGGCCCGCCAAGGCGCTGCCGGTGCGATCCTGGTTCACACGACCAAAAGCGCGACCTATCCGTGGGAAGTGGTGCGCGGATCGTGGTCCGTCGAGCAGTTCAAGTTGGACCAACCCCATGCTCCCAGCATCGCGTTCGCCGGTTGGGTGACGGAAAGCGCTGCCCGCGCTGCGCTCGCCAAGGCCGGGTTGAATCTGGACTCGCTGAGCCGCGCGGCGGCGCGCCGAGACTTTCGTCCGGTCGCGACCGGATTGCAGGCCGTGGTGCGCGTGCACAGCGATCTCCGGCGCGTCGAGTCGGAAAACGTCGCGGCACGGCTACCTGGGCGGGGGGGCGGGGGGGGCGGGGGGGGCGGGGGGGGGCGCGACCCGCAGCTCGCCGCTCAAGCGGTGCTGCTGACCGCGCACTGGGACCACAAGGGGATCGGCCCCGCCGTGCGTGGGGACTCGATCTACAACGGTGCGGAGGACAACGCATCCGGCATCGCGGCCCTGCTCGGCGCAGCCAAGGCGCTGACGCAGCTGCCCCGGACGGCGCGGTCCATCGTGTTTGTGGCAACTACGGCAGAGGAGAGTGGCCTGCTCGGCAGCGAGGCGTACGTGCAGCGGCCGCTGCTGCCGCTCGCCCAGACCGCCGCGGTCTTGAACCTCGATGTGACGAACGTTCGCGGCGCGACGCGCGACATCGGCGCCCTCGGCATCGACCGCTCGACGCTCGGTCCGCTGTTTGAGTCCGCCGCGCGTGCGGAGGGTCTGACGGTGGAGTCGCAGCCCGACATACGCGGCTCGTTCTTCCGTTCCGATCACTTCCCATTCGCTCGCTCCGGCGTCCCGGCGTTATCGATCAAGCCGGGCGTCGATTTCGTCGGGCGTCCGAACGGGTGGGGCCAGGCGCAGGAAGACATCTACAACGCGCAGCGCTATCACCAGCCGAGTGACGAGTATCAACCCACGTTCCGCTACGCGGGGATGGCGCAGGAGGTTCGCGTGACCGTCCGGACCGCGCGGGCGATCGCAAACGGCCCTGGCCTGCCGCGGTGGCTACCCGCTTCGGAGTTTCAGCGCCCGCAGCCCTAAGGGGAACATCAAGGGGGATAATGGGTTAAGCACAGGCGATTGCCCTTTGTGCTGGGGACGGATAAGTTGCGCGCGCTTCTGACCGAGCAGCACCAGCTGGTCCGACCTCCTACCACTGGAGCGGCGGTTGGAGATTCCCTCCACACATACCGTGCCTCTGTCGTGGCTATACGAGGCCGCCAGTCTCCCCATCCAGTATCGCACTCTGACTGAAGTCGTCCCCGAGCAGTCGCGCGACATCGAACGAGTCGCGGCGCTGCGCGAGGAGATCGTGCGTTACAAGGAATCGCTCGCGATCATCCGCAAACAGAAGGACACGGGGTTGTGGGGAGGGAATCTGCTCGCGCCCGCGCCCTCGAAGGCCATGGGATGGAAAGAAGTCGGAACGATCTTTCAGTACCGCCGGCTGCTCGAGCTCGGCTGGCCCCCCGAAGGGCGCTCGTTCCGTTTCGCCGATCGCTTTCTGTTTCGCCTGCTGTCGCGGGATGACGATCCCGCGCTGCTGGTCGAGTTCCAGCGCGCCGCCAAAGCCGACCCGGGCCTTGGCCTGTGGGCCCGCAGTATGGGCGCGCAGGCGGCCGCGGCAGCACTAGCTCGTGGTGCCCATCAAGATGATCCGCGGCTACGCGGCGCGGCGCATCGCATCGCGAGTGACATCTCGATGTACTTGCGAAGTGACGTGGCTCAGAAGCCGTTCCGGAAGGTCCACGGCAAGACGGTGCTGGATCCGCTCGTGTATCCGCCGACTGTGTTCTCGGTGGAGATGCTCGCCTTCATGCCGGCGGTCCAGCGCGAGCGCGCCGGCTTTCTCGAGCGGCTGGCGGCCTATTTCTCGATTCCCACCCCACGGCGGGCCTTCTCGATCCTGGCGGGAAAGAAGACGTTCCCACCGCTGTTCGAGCTGCTGGGCGACCCCCTCCACGCGGACGCCCAGGGCCGGGTAACGGACGTGGCATTCGCCGCTTACTGGCTGGAGTTGTTGGCTCGGCTCGGCATCGTGCGCCAGGTACCAAGTGCGGCGAAGGTGCTGGCTCGGCTCTACAGCGAAACCGACGATCAAGGGGTTTGGAGTCCCGCTGGACTTCGTGTCATGCCCAAGTCCACTAATCCTGTCGTATCGCACTACTTCCCTCTCGAAGGCCCGGGCAAGAGCCCCGCACAGCGCCAGACCGACGTGACGTTCCGCTTGGCGCTCATCGCCAAGCTGCTCGGGATGCCCCTGAATATCGTGTGATATAGCGGTTTCGGGACAACGTAGTAGTATTTGCTACTACAATGAGGGTCGATTTGACGCCATTCGGGTTCACGCCGACCGAGTCGCTCGTCTACACGACACTGCTGCGACTGGGCCCCACGACGGGCTACGCCGTCGCGCGCGGGGCGCGCCTCGCCCGTGCGAATGCCTATGCGGCGCTGGAGGGATTGGTTACCCGCGGCGCCGCAACGCGGACGCCGCCACCCGCTCGCCCGGCTCGCTATCGGCCGACCGATCCGCAGGCTCTGATCGCGCAGCTCGCCATGGACCAGGGGGCAGCTTTGGATCGATTGGGCCGCGATTTGCGCGGGTTAACACGTCCCGGCGATCCGGTGACCAGAGAAGTGTCAGGCAGCCGGGCCGTGGCCAATCTCGTGCAACAGTTGGTCGCCCGCGCCGAGCGTCGGGTAGAAGGGATAATGGCCAGCGAGTTGTGGCGGCCCACGCTGCCCGCCTGGCGCCGCGCGGCTGAGCGGGCGCAGATCCAGTTGCTGATCCGCGGTGACCTGCCGCCCGACCCGCCCTCCTGGATCACGCCGGCCGCCGAGGATGCACCGGACGCGACGATACTCGTGATCGACGAGTCACAGCTGGTGATCACCGCGGGCCAAGCAGAGGCCATCGCCGGCCTCTGGACTTCCCATCCGCTTGTCGTGCTCCTCGCGCGACGCGCTCTGCAGACTGTCTCATGAGCGTGCGACTGACGGTGGGCTGGGTACTGTTGCTTGCGAGCGCCTGCCGTGCTTCCCCGATTCCTGAAGCGCGGCGGTATCCAGCCGGGACGCCGTTTCGCGCTCAATACAGAACGATCGACGGCACGCGCCTCCGAATGATCGATTCGGGCAACGGGACGCCCGTGGTGTTCATTCACGGGATCGGAGCATCGCTGTATGGCTGGCGATACGCGCTGCCGGCAGTCGTGGCGGCCGGCTACCGCGGCGTGGCGTTCGACAATCGTGGGTTTGGATTCTCGGATAAGCCGGCGCACGGATACGGCAACGCGGCGTATGCGCATCTCGTCGTTGCGCTGCTCGACTCGCTCGGCATCGCGAGCGCGGTCCTCGTGGGGCATTCGATGGGTGGCGCCATCGCTGCCGAGGTCGCTCTCGCGAATCCCGATCGGGTGCGCGGCATGGTTCTGATCGACGCGGCCGGCTACGGCGTCCGGTGGCCCGGCGTCCTGAAGATCGCGCGCTGGCGATTTCTGGGAGCCATCGCCACGACGTTCCGGAGCCGGTGGGCCACGGGCCGCATTCTTCGCTCGACGTTTGCCGATCCCCACAAAGTCACCGCAGCCGACGTCGATCAGTACTACGCGCCCGTTCCGGATCGGGACTATGGGCGTGCCTTGCGAGGTGTGCTCCGGGAGTTCAGGTTCGACAGCCTCGGCGGACGCCTCGGCACAGTGCAGACACCGACGCTGATCCTGTGGGGCGACGCCGACCGGTGGATTTCGCTGCGCGACGGCAGCCGGTTTGCGCGCGAGTTGCCGCGCAGCGAGTTCGTCGTGGTGGCGCACAGCGGCCATGACGCGCCGGAGGAATCGCCCGATCAAGTGAACCGCTTGCTGCTGGATTTCCTCAAGGAAGGTCTGTCCCGCATTCCGGAGAACGTCGCATGGTCCACGCCGTTGTCGCGCTCCTCGCGCTCCAGCAACCGCTAGACTCCGCCTACACCGCCAAGATCCGCGAGCTGACGACTGAGCCCCGATTCAACACGGAGCTCACCGACCATCTGCCCGCCGACCCCCGGGTACCGACCCCGTTCAAAGTCCTCGGCTACGTGCCGGGCACGGTCGGCAGGCTGTCGTACGTCGCGGATATCACGCGGTATTTCCGAGCGCTCGATGCAGCATCGCCGCGGGTAAAGGTCTTCGACTTGGGGACCAGCGATGAGGGCCGGCCCCTGATCGTGGCCGCCATCGCGGATTCGGCGACGATCACCCAGCTCGACCGCTATCGCGACATTACCGCGGCATTGGCCGACCCGAGACGGCTGACCGCCGATTCCGCCCAGCGGTTGATCGCGACGGGGAAGCCGATCTATTACGCGACGGGTTCTATCCATTCGCCCGAGACCGGCTCGCCGGAAATGCTGATGGAGCTGGCCTACCGGCTTGCGACGGAAGACACGCCACTTACCCGGCAGATTCGCGACAGCATCATCACACTCATCACGCCAGTGACCGAGGTGGATGGCCGTGACCGCATGGTGGACATCTACCGCTACCGGAAGGCGAACAAGAACATCGGGCCCGGCCTCATCTATTGGGGGAAGTACACGGCCCACGACAACAATCGCGACGGCATGGTGATGTCGCAGGTTCTGACGCGCACGATGATGAACACGTTCTTCGCCTGGCATCCCACGGTGCTGCATGATCTCCACGAGTCCGTCCCCTTCCTCTATACCTCCACAGGAACGGGACCGTACAACCGAGAGCTTGATCCGATCGTCATCAGCGAATGGCACGAGCTGGCATTCCAGGAGATCACCGAGCTGACCAGGCGCGGGTTGCCGGGAGTCTGGACCCACGACTTCTACGACGGTTGGACGCCGAACTACATGTTCTGGGTTGCGAACGGCCACAACTCCATCGGCCGCTTCTACGAGACGTACACATCGCGCGGCGCCGACTGCCACACCGTCAAGCTCCCGGAGCGACAGACCTCGATCGAGTGGTTCCGTCCCAATCCGCCGCTCAACGGGGTGCGCTGGTGCATCCGCAACAACATCAACTACCAGCAGTCGGCCCTACTCATCGCGTTGAACTACATGGCGCGCAACGGGCGCCGCTACCTCGATCAGTTCTATCGCAAGGGCGTGCGCGCCGTCGAGCGCGGGCGCGCGAAGGATGGACCGAACGCCTATCACATTCCCGCGGGCCAGGCGCGTGCGGTCGAGGCTGCGAATCTCGTCAACCTGCTCCGCTTTCACGGCATCGAGGTACGACGCGCCGACCGCCCGTTCAAAGCGGCAGGCATGGACGTCGCGGCGGGTGATTACGTCGTGCGACTCGACCAGCCGTATGGCCCGCTCGCAAAGAGCTACTTCAGCAAGCAGGACTACGGCCCCGACGATCCACGGCCGTACGATGATACGGGCTGGACGCTGCAGTACGTGCGTAACGTCGCGCTCCATGCGATCAACGACACCAGCGTGTTGCGCGCGCCCGCGACGCTGATGACCGCGGATGCGCGTGTGAAAGGTCAGGTGACCGGCGTCAGGGCGCCCGCGGCGTATCTGATCGCGCCGACGACCGAGAGCGGGCTGATCCAATTCCGCTTCGCGTTGCGCGATGTCCGGATGTGGGCGAGCGAGGACTCGTTTACGCTCGATCGACGGACCTGGGGGCGTGGGACAACGATCGTCTCAGCAGGCGACGGCGCGGACAGCCGCATCACACAAGCCGCGGAGTCGCTCGGTTTGAGCGTCACCGGCGTGCGGCCGGCACCACAGGTTGCGCGGCACGAGCTGGACGTGCCCCGCATTGCGTTGGTGCACTCCTGGCTCAACACGCAGAATGAAGGGTGGGTGCGGTACGTCTTCGATGTCCTGGGGATCCCGTACACCTATCTGAGCGTGCAGCAGCTCAAAACCCTAGACCTCTTGAAGCAGTTCAACGTGCTCATGCTTCCGTACGTCAGCAACAACGCACAGCAGATCGTGAACGGGTTGCCGATGAACGGCCCGCCGATTCCGTGGCGCCGCACTGCCGAGACGCCCAACCTCGGCGGAATGGATTCGACGGACGACGTGCGCCCCGGCATCGGCCTCGAGGGCATGACGGCGTTCAGCCAGTGGATCGACGCGGGTGGCGTGGCGATCACGGAGGGCGGCACTGCGGCCGTGTTCACGGATTACGGCGTGACCCGGGGCGTCGACATCAGCCCCGCACGGCAGCTGCGGGCCTCGGGCGGGATCTATCGTGCCGTCCTAAAGGACGGGCGCAGTCCGATTGCGTACGGATATGCCGACACGTTGGCGGTCTACTTCAATCAGACCCCGCTCTTCCAGGTGGACACCAGCACCGACATTCCCGAGGATCAGGATGCGGGCCTGACCGCCGAGCAGGCGCGAACGCGGCCGCGGGTGGTGCTGAGCTTTCATCAGAAGCGTGACTCGCTGCGGCTATCGGGCTTGCTCGTCAATGGAGAGGAGCTGGCCGGTCGCCCCGCGGTGCTCGATGCCCCCGTCGGTAAGGGGCACGTCGTACTGTTCGCGATCCGTCCGTTCTGGCGGTGGGAGACACAGGGGAGCTTCGCGCTCGTGTTCAACACGATCCTGAACTGGAACGATTTGGGCGTGAGTTGGCCCGCGGCGCCGAAGCCGAATGCCCGGCCAGTGGCGGCGCCAGACGACGGGCCTTAGATTTCATCAACCAAACGGTTGACGAAATCGCCTGATGGCACCTAAGTTAAGTAATGACAGGGCATTACGAATTGTCGCGGCGGCCCGCGAAGAGTTCGCTCGGCGCGGCTTTGCGGGCGCGCGCGTCGAACAGATCGCGCGGCGCGCGGGCGTCAACAAGCAACTGTTGTTCTACTACTACCACTCGAAGCGCGGCCTTTTCCAGGCGGTCCTCGCTGAGTCCGCCGGTGAGCTGGAAACCGCTCTGACCAGTCTGTCGCTCCCCGCCGGTGGGCCGCTCGAACGCCTGCGGCTCACGCTGCAAGCCCAATTCGAGTTTCTCGCCCGCCATCCGCAGATGGTGGCGCTGTTGGGACAGGGAAGCCGTCCGGGGGGGGGAGCCGCCTTCGCGCCCGCCATTAATCGCCTGGTCGTGCTGCTCGCCGAAGGTCAGGGCCTGGGCCAGGTGCGGGACGATCTCGACCCGCACCTCGCCGCCGCTCAGGCGCTGATCCTGATGGTGGGTTACCTCAGCTTGGAAGCGGTTGTCGCTGCCAGCGCGCGGCCGCTCGGGGCCGATGAACCGGCGCTGCGCGAGCGGTGGCGCGAGGCAGCGGTCGAGCTAGTGGTGGGCGGTGTGAGCGCGCGCTAGGCCGAGTGGCGCTTCGGTTTCGAAGATCAGATGGCCGGACTCGAATCGGGCGCCGCGCAGTGCGAGGCTCAGTACATCGCCCAACTCCTCCACGAGGTGCACGTCGAGCGTCTTGCGGGCCTCCTCCGGGAGGTCTTCGAGATCCCGCTCGTTTTCTTTCGGCAGAATGATCGACGTGATTCCCGCCCGAATTGCGCCGAGCACCTTCTCCTTCACCCCGCCGATCGGGAGCACACGGCCACGCAGCGTGATCTCGCCCGTCATGGCGATGTCATGCCGGGCCGGCCGCCGCGACAGCGCAGAGACCAGCGCCGTCGCCATCGTGATTCCGGCCGACGGACCGTCCTTCGGAATCGCGCCGGCGGGGACGTGGACGTGGATGTCCGTGTCCACAAAAGCCCCTTCCGGGATCCCCAGCAGCTCGGCGTGCGACTTGGCATAGGTCAGGGCCGCGCGCGCGGACTCCTTCATTATGTCGCCGAGCTGTCCGGTGAGGACCAGCTCCCCCTTGCCGCGCATGAC
>DASPXJ010000174.1:0-13393 GCA_035637355.1 Gemmatimonadales bacterium | reverse complement strand
GTGACGGACGCGGTGTGGGTCGATGTGGACGGTGACCACCGGGACGATCTGGTCGTCGTCGGCGAGTGGATGCCCATCACAGTCTTTCATAACACGGGAACGCGCCTGGAGCGCGTGGCGACGCGCGGCCTCGAGCACAGCTCGGGCTGGTGGAACCGCATTATCGCCGCCGATTTCACCGGCGACGGGCGCGGCGATTTCGTCATCGGGAACGCCGGCCTCAACAGTCGGCTGCAAACGTCCGCAGCCGAGCCGCTGCGCATGTACGTCAAGGATTTCGACGGGAACGGTTTTCCGGAGCAGATCCTGGCACGCGTCGACGGATCCGTCGCGCACCCGCTGGCGCTGCGCGATGAGCTCACGGCGGCGCTGCCGGGATTGAAGGTCCGCTACCCAAAGTACGTTGACTACGCGCGCCAGACGGTGCAGGACATCTTCGGGGATGCGTTGTCGGGCGCGCTCGTGAAGCAGGTCGATACGTTCGCGAGCGTGCTGGCGAAGAATAACGGCGACGGGTCCTTTACCCTGCTGCCTCTCCCGCGCGAGGCGCAGCTCGCCCCGGTATATGGGCTCCTGGCGCGGGATTTCGATCACGATGGCAGGCTCGACCTGCTCCTGGCGGGGAATCTGGCCGGCGTGCAGCCGGCGTTCGGAGCCATGACGGCGAGTTACGGGCTCTTGTTACGAGGCGATGGACCGGGGGGAGAGGGGGGGACCGGCTTTACCCCGGTCCGGTCCTCTGAGAGCGGATTCGGTGTGCCGGGCCACGCGCGCGATATCCAGCGGCTCCGCACGCGGCGCGGCGATCTGTACATCGTCGCGCGCAACAACGACCGGCCGCTGTTTTTTCGCTAATGCTTCGTCACGATGATGATCACGCCATTCGTGCCGCGGACACCGTACCCCGCCGTCGATGCCGCGTCCCGCAACACCTTCACGGTATCGATGTCGTGCGGGTTGATCGCGGACAGATTGGTGGGGTTGGAGCCGAGCGGAATGCCGTTAACGACGAACAGCGGCTCCTCGTCACCCATGAAGGTCGTGCTGCCGCGCAGCCGGAGGACGACGTGCCCGTCCGGAGCACGCGTCATCGTGAGGCCGGGCACCTTGGCCAGCAACAGCTGCTCGAGGGACTGCCCCGGCGAATGCTCGATGTCTTCCGCCGTCAGCACCACTTCGGATGGTCGAGAGGGTCGACTCGTGTGCCGGGTTGCGGTACGATGCGAGCAGGCGGCGAGCAGGAGTGCAATGGGAAGTGCAGCGCGCGCGACGATCGTCATGAACGACCCCTTGCAGGAGTGGGGAGTGCGCTGAGGCTCAAATATACTCACGCAGTTCGACTTCGGAGTGACTCATGAAAATGCCATCGCTGTTGCTCGTCCTGGCTGTGATCACGGTACGCGCCGCCGCGCAAGCGCGGGTCGGCTCCCCCGATCGCCGTAACGAGGTGCAGGTCGCGGTGCACGATGGCAGGCTCTCCTACTCGGTGCGGCGCGATGGGAAACCGCTGATCACACCGTCGCAGCTCGGCTTCGTGTTTCGCGGCGCCCCCGCCCTGCGCGACTCGCTCACGATCGTCGACTCTTCCCGCGCGACGTTTGACGAGACGTGGACACAGCCCTGGGGCGAAGTGGCGCGCGTTCGCAATCACTACAACGAGCTGAAGGTCGTGGTGCAAGAGACGGCGGCGCCGAGACGGCACTTTACCCTCGCCGTGCAGGCATTCAACGACGGCGTGGCCTTCCGCTACGAAGTGCCCGCACAACCGAGCCTCGGCGACTTCGAGATCACCGACGAGCTGACCGAGTTCGCGCTGGCGGACAACGCGCGCACCTGGTGGATCGCATCGAATCGCCCGCGACTCGACCGGTCCGAGCAATTGTGGTCCGAAGGTCCCGTCAGCACGCTCGACAGCGTGCAGACGCCGCTCACGATGGAATTCAGGGGCGGCAAGACGTTTGTGGTAATCCACGAGGCGAATCTCGTGGACTACGCGAAGATGAACATCCGCGGCCCGCGCCTCGACAACCGCACGCTGCACGCCGACCTCGCGCCCATGGCGGACGGCGTGAAAGTCCGCGGCCGCACGCCGTTCGTCACCCCGTGGCGCACCATCCAGATCGCCGACAAAGTGACGGAGCTGTCGCCCTCGGTGATCGGTCTGAATCTCAATCCGCCCAGCGTCATCGCGAACACCGACTGGATCAAGCCGATGAAGTACGTCGGCATCTGGTGGGGCATGCATATCGGCACGATGACGTGGAGCTCGGGACCCAAGCACGGCGCCACAACCGCGAACACAAAACGCTATATCGACTTCGCGGCGGCGAATGGATTCGGCGGTGTCCTGGTGGAAGGATGGAACGTCGGCTGGGACGGCGACTGGATCCAGAACCGCAACGCGTTCTCCTTCACACAACCGTATCCAGATTATGACATCGTCGAGCTCGCGCGCTACGCCCACTCCAAAGGCGTACACCTGATCGTGCACACCGAGACGTCCGGTGGCATTCAGAACTACGAGCGACAGATGGACAGCGCGTTTTCGATGTACGAGCACCTCGGCCTGGACGCGATCAAATCGGGCTACGTGACGGACCTGACCAGTGAGGGCCACTCGCACTGGAGCCAGTTCATGGTCAATCACTACCGCCACGTCATCGAGATGGCGGCGCAGCATCACATCATGCTCGACGTGCACGAACCGATTCACGACACCGGCGAGCGCCGCACCTACCCCAACATGATGAGCCGCGAGGGCGCGCGCGGGCAGGAATACAACGCGTGGGGCGGCGAAGGCGGCAATCCCCCCGAGCACGAGACGATCCTGTTCTTCACGCGCCTGCTCGACGGACCGATGGACTTCACGCCCGGTATTTTCGACATCCTACGCACCAAGACGGGACCTGCGCGTACGAACGAAGACGCGCGCGTCCGTACCACGCTCGCAAAGCAGCTGGCGCTCTACGTCGTGATCTATTCGCCGCTGCAGATGGCCGCCGACCTCCCGGAGAACTACGAGGGTCAACCGGCGCTGCAGTTCATCAAGGACGTCGCCGTGGACTGGGATACGACACGCGTGATCGACGGCAAGATCGGCGATTACGTCATCGTCGCCCGCAAACAGCGCAACTCGCCCCAATGGTTCCTCGGCGCCATCACCGACGAGGAGGCACGCACGTTCGATGTGCCGCTCACGTTCCTGGATCCCGGGAAGAGCTACATCGCCGATATCTACGCCGATGGTCCCGGCGCCGACTGGCTGACGAACCCGCTGCCCGTCAGAATCACCCATCACACGGTGACGCGTGGTTCGCATCTGCGAGTGGCGCTGGCGCCGGGCGGCGGCCAGGCGATTCGGATCAGGCCGGCAGGGGCGGCAAGGGCGCCACGGCGGACGCCATGAACCATTCCATCGCCCAGGTCATCAATCTGATCCCCGACGCGTCTCAACAGCTGTGGTCGGGCGATCTCAGGGCTGCGCGACGCGCCATCCTCGCGACAGATCCTGCCGGAGTCCTCGAGATCCATGGCTCGTTTGCCTTGGTCGCGCAGGAAGGCGAGCGCGTCGTGCTGGCGCGCAGTCTGGAACGCCCGCTGCGCTACTTCCTCGCCAAGGCGGCCGACGGCCCGGTGCTCATCGTCGCGGAGCGGATCGATGAGATCCGCGCCGAGCTCGAGCGGCGGGGGTGGGGCGATCAGTTTCACCCGTCGTACACGCGCATGGCGCCGGCGCATCACGTCACGACGCTGCGGCTGATCGGCTGCCCCGATCCCAATCCGTCGTATAGTCGCTTCTTCGACCCGCCGCGCGGGACACTGCCGCCCGATCTGGGCCTGATCGGCCGGCACTACATCGAGGCGCTCTACACCGAGCTCCGTAGCTGGCTCGCGGCGCAACCGCAGAATGCTCCCATCGGTGTGCCGTTTTCGGGCGGGATCGACAGCGGCTCGGTGCTGCTCTGCCTCTACAAGCTCCTGCTCGACGACGGACAGTCTCCCGCCCGCCTCAAGGCCTTCACGCTGTCGCTCGACGGTGACGGCGAGGATGCGCGGCAGGCGCGCGAGTTTCTGCGGCGCACGGGGGCCCTCGAGCTGTTGGGTGAGACGATCGACGTCCCGCAGGAAGCGCTCGATCCGCTGCGCGCGGTCGCCGTGATCGAGGACTACAAGCCGCTCGACGTCGAGTGCGCGGCGGTGAGCCTCGCGCTGCTCCAGGAGATTCGCGCGCGCTACCCCGAATGGCGGCTGCTCGTCGACGGCGACGGCGGGGATGAAAACCTCAAAGACTATCCCATCGAGGCGAACAGCGAGCTGACGATCCGCAGCGTGGTGAACAATCGCATGTTGTATCAGGAAGGCTGGGGCGTCGACTCCCTCAAACACTCGCTCACGTACAGCGGCGGCTACAGTCGCGGCTGCGTCCGCGGCTACGCCTGCGCGCGCCGCTACGGCTTCGTCACCTTCAGTCCGTACACGCGGCCGGCGGTGATCAGGGTGGCGGAAGCGATTCCGTTCGCCGAATTGACGGGCGGCTCGCACGAGCGGCTGTACGCACTGAAAGGCGAAGTCGTGAGTCGTGGCGTCCGCGCGGTCTTGGGGCTGGAGATGCCGATATATCCCAAGCGGCGCTTCCAACACGGGTCGGCCACAGCGGAAACCGCCGCCCGGTTGTTCACCGGAGACGAGGCGCGGTATCGCCGCCATTTCCACGCTCTCCACAGCTGACGCGCGCATTCGGGGGCTCCGGCCCCCGAAGCCGATCGTCGATCCGTGGAATGCGCACGGTACGCTGCTCGAGCAGGAGCGCGCCCCGAACGGATCGATCGAGCGCGCCCTGACGGTCTTCCTCTCGGGCGCCGAGTGTCCTTTTACGTGCTCGTTCTGCGATCTGTGGCGGTTTACGCTCGATGGTCCCACTCCACCCGGCGCTCTGCCGACCCAATTGGCGCGGGCGCTGGAGCAGGTCCTCCTGCCATTCCCAGACCGGCTGAAGCTCTACAATGCGAGCAACTTTTTCGACCGTCGCGCCGTGCCACGGGAGGACCTGCCACGCCTGACGGAGCTCGCGGCGCCGTTCGCCGCCGTCACGGTGGAATCGCACGCCAACACGATCGGCCCACTGACGTTGGAGCTTGCCAACCTGCTCAGACCGCAGCTCGAGGTCGCCGTCGGCCTGGAGACGATTCATCCGGTGGCGATCGAGCATCTCAACAAGCGGCTCGAGCTGCCGCGCTTCGATCGCGCGGCGGAGTTCCTGCTCGATCACGACATCGGATTGCGCGCATTCGTCCTGCTCGGCACTCCCTACGTCCCGACCGATGCGATGATCGAATGGACGGTGCGGACCGCGGAGTACGCGGCGGCGCGCGGCGCGGCTCGGATTGCGATCATCCCGGTGCGCGGCGGCAATGGCGAGACGGAGCGGCTCCAGCGCGAGGGCCACTTTGCGCCACCGACACTCGCTCAGCTGGAGCGCGCGCTCGAGCAATGTCTCGGACTCGCTTCCGCGGTGGTGACCGCTGATCTCTGGGACGCAGACCGGTTGACCGCCTGTGCGACCTGCCGAGCCGAGCGTATCGCTCGACTCGAGCGTCTCAACCTGACCGGCCGGCTGGAGACCTCCCCGGCCGTCAATTGCTCCGTGTGCGCGTAGCCGTCGTCGGCAGTGGCTTTGCGGGCTCGCTGCTCGCGCGCGTGCTCGCGGTGCAAGGACACGACGTCGTGCTGCTCGAGCGCGGCACTCATCCCCGCTTCGCCATCGGAGAATCGAGCACGCCGCTGGCCAACCTCACCCTGGAGCGGCTGGCGCGCCGCTACGGGTTGGACGATTGCTACCACCTCGCGGCACACGGTCGCTGGGTCGCGCGCTTTCCCGAGCTGCGCCGCGGGCTGAAGCGCGGGTTCACGTTCTATCGCCATCACGCGGGCCGGCCCTTCGCGGTAGCCGGGGGAGGGCCCGGCACCGAACGGCTGCTTGTCGCCGCGAGTCCAAACGACCACGTCGCCGACAATCACTGGTTGCGCGCCGATGTGGACCATCACTTCGTGCGCGCCGCGGTGGCGGCGGGGGTGGAATACCGCGACCGCACCGAGGTGACAGCAGACCTGCTCAAGCAGCTTCGAGTCGACTTCGTCGTGGACGCGTCGGGGCCAGGCGGCTTTCTTGCCCGCGAGTTCGGAATTCCGTCCGCTTTGCACCGCATGCACACGCGAGCCGGCCTCTTGTTCAGCCACTTCGACGGCGCTCGCCTGATGTCGGACGTCGTCCCTGGCCTGCCGGTCGGCCCCTACCCGGACGATTGGGCCGCAGTGCACCACATTATAGATGAAGGCTGGATGTACTCCCTGCGCTTCGATGACGGGGTGACGAGCGCCGGGTTTCTGCTGCGGGAGATGGTTTCGGGCCCACCGGAGCAGATGTGGCGAGGGCTGCTCCGCCGTTATCCCACGATCGGCGCGCTGTTTTGCGACGCCACGCCGCTCAGGCCGATCACCTACAAGCCGCGCATTCAGCACCGTCTGACACGCGCCGCCGGCACCGGGTGGGCGATGCTGCCGCATGCCTACGGCTTCATCGATCCGCTGTTCTCGACCGGCATCGCGTGGAGTCTGCGCGCCATCGAACGACTCGCGAGCTGTTTCGAGAACGGAGGAAGGCCGAGTGAAGCCGATCTGGCCCGTTACGATGCGATGCTCAGCGCCGAAGCCGATCAGATCGACTGGCTGGTCGCCGGCGCCTATCACGCCATGGCTCGTTTTGATCTCTTCGCCGCCCAAGCGATGATCTACTTTGCCGCAGTGTCCTTCGCCGAGGTCCGCCAGCGCGTCCGCCCTGACGAGAACATCACGTGGTCAGGTTTCCTCGGTGTGGGGGACGCCGAGTTGGGAGGCCTGCCCCGCGCCAGCCTGCGGCGCCTTCGGCACGTTCGCTCGGCCGCGGATCGGCGCGCGTTCGTCAAATGGGTGAGCAAGTCGATCGCACGGCGCAATGTCTGCGGGCTCGCGAATCCCGCCGCCCACAACAGCTATCCTGTGGACCTCGATGTCCTCACCCGCCGCCACGCCGTGCTCGGCATGAGTCGAGAGGCGCTCCTCAGCGCTCTGCCCGCGCTGCGGGGCTTTTCCTGATGATCCGGGTGTTGTACTCGCGCAGATAGCGCTGCCGCGCGGAGTCGGCCGGATAGGCATCGCCGGGGCCGTAGGGGTACGTCTTTATGGCGTGATACGGGAGCGGCTCGATCGTGGTGCCGTGGGCCGTGTTGAGGTCGGAGTCCTTGATCCAACCGTCGCTATATAAGAAGAAGGTGCGGGTCCAGCCGGGCGGCGCCTCGGTTCCCCCGGACGCACTGAACTCGACCGTCGTCTCATCCCCGGGCACCATCACGACGTACTGGTCGTCGCTGGACTCCAGCAGGGGAAGAACGTCGCCGAAGCGCGTCGCTGCGCCTGTGATCGGACGCCAGGGCGAATCGCGCGTGACGTCGGCGTACTCGAACCAGTGGGGGCCGTACCGGCCGCCGTGCCGATACATGCGCGAGAACCCGCGGAAATGCAGGTCGCCGGCCACGGGCGCCAGCGTTGTCACGCGCGCGACCGCCGCCGTTGCCTCTTGACCGTCGCGACCGTCTCGACCGCCGCCGTTAGCATCTTGCGCCACAAACGCCTGATCCCAATAGACCTGCATGCTGGTCCGGATTCGCACGTGGTGATCGCGCGTGGGGAAAAGCCCCGCAAGATCGATCACCATCGTCTTGTCCTTCCCGGCAGGAAAACCGATCACTCCTCGCGAAACCCATCGACCGCGCGCGTCCCGCACCTCGATCACCGGCATCTCCGAACGCAGTGCCTGCTGTTGGGAGAGCGCGACGTTGATGCTCGCGTCGCTCGGGAAGATCCAGCCGCGCAGGAACAGGTGCGTGCCTGGCTCGCCCGCGCGCTCGTCCAGCCCGAGGATCAACGCGTGGGGTTCGGTCAGACCTTGGTAACGACGCGGTGTCAGATTCGCGACGTAGCGGAAATCGTGCTCTCGCAGGTCGGCGAGCACGTCCGTGTCGCGTTCGTCCAATGCGGAGAGCCGCGGCCGTCGGCGCGTGACCTGAAAGAGCCGCAAGTCAGGTCCGCGCATAGGCGGGAAACGCTCATCGACGAACACGTCCACCGAGTCCGGATGATCGACGGCGAGCAGCCGCAGCTGATCGAGATACGCCGTCTCCCACAGCTCCTCGGTCACCTGAACCACATACCGACCGTTCCTTGGCTTGAGCGCTTCCCCGGGGATGCGTACATACTCGAGCGACGCGCCCGCGGGTGCATACGACGTGGCACGTTTCCCGTTTCCCGTTTCCCGTTTCCCCATGATTCCCAGCGGCATCCCCAACGCACTCTGCCACATGATGTCGGTGATGAACCGGAACTGCCTGCCGTTCCACGTATACAGGAAAGCGCAGGAGCCCTTGAGCTGCTGGCGTTCGAGCACGTCGGCGTCGGTCCCAGGGAAGTAGATCGTCTGCGGCACTCCGTTCGTCCATTGCACCCGCAGCACGTCGGCTTTCAGATGGGTGCCCAGTCCCACGTCAGTGATGCGGTCGGTGACGACGCGTGTCTGATAGAGCTCGCCGGCGCGTACTTCCACTCTGGAGCCGACGCCAAAGGTGTTGTTCTTGCTGCTCCCGGTGCGGAGGGCGCTCAGCTGGATCCGCATGGCGAGATGTTCGCTGCCGCCGTCGTTCCGCAGCCACGCAAGTCCCGACGGAGTGCCAAGCAGGATGTCCTGGTCACCGTCTCCATCGAGATCGCCTACGATCACCGGTCCGATGCGGCCGCGCCGGACCGCGTCGGGGAGCAGCGTCGACCGGTCGTCGAACCGGCCGGAGCGGTTGTTATGGAGCAGCGTGGCGCCCCCGCCGTTGTCCCCTGCCAGCAGCAAATCCAGCCAGCCGTCGTTGTCGTAATCGAAAAACACCGCGCTACCACCGATCGCACTCGAGCGGAGGGAGGGGTCGCGGGTGAACGTGCCGGCTCCGCTGTTGTGCCACAGTCCGGTTCCGCCAACGTAGATGTCGAAGGCGCCATCGTTGTCGTAGTCGCCGATGGCGACAGGCCCCGCGCCATGCAGCGTATCAGCCGTGCGGCCGAATCCGTTGACGGCGTCGTTGTGGAACAGGTCATGGGTGCCGCTGGCGCTCGCCACGACCACGTCGGTCCGGCCGTCGTCATCCAGATCAGCGAAGGCCGCGTCCGTGCCTCCCTGCATGATCCCCATCGCGTTGGCCGCAAGCGTGAACGTACCGTCGGCGTTGTTCCGGTAGACGGCGAGGGACTCGTTGCCGACGAGCAACAAATCGAGATCACCATCGTGGTCCAGATCCGCGAACAGCGCCCGACGCGCGCCATTCACGTCGCGGACGCCGGCACGCTCAGTCACGTCTTCGAACCGCTTGCCCTCGACGTTATGCAACAGATAGCCGCGATGGTCCGTCCCGATCGCAAACAGATCGAGCCAGCCGTCGTTGTCGTAGTCGACGAACGTGGCCGCGAGCGCACCTGCCGGCAGCCGCACCGGCATCCTGGCCGTCACGTCGCTCACAAAGCCCTGTTGCACCCCGTAGAGCTGAACGGTCTTCCCGGCGACCAGCAGGTTTTCTCCGCCATCTCCATCGACGTCGCCGAGTGCCAGTGCGGTCGGTGAGCCGCCACCCTCCGGCAGGCCGCTCTCGCCCGTCGCGTCCGTGAAATGCACGTCGATAGTGGAGGACACGGGCTTGAATCCACGCATCGTGATGAGCGTCTGCGGATTGAACGTGAGCGTCGGATTGCCGGGAAGCGGTGCTTCGACCCAATCGACTGTGGCGAGCGCGGTCTGATATGGCGCGGTGACCTCGATCAACCGCACGAAGCGATCGAACGCTGCCCGCGCATCGGGGAGGGGGGGGGGCATTCGCCCCGACTGCAACGCGCGAATCGCGGCGGTCAAATGGGGCTGGGCTTCGCGCGGCGGCGCGGGACGCAGGGTCCGGATTTCTTCGAGATAGCGCAGGGTGCTGTCGCGTTCACCCAGCCGCAGCCACACATCGGCGAGATCGAGCCGCACCACGAGATTCGCCGGTGCCTGCTCGAGCACCCGGCCCAATCGCTCGGCATACCTCCGGTCGCCGTCGGTTTGCTGATCGAGACCAGCGAGCCCGTACAGCACGCGGGCGTCCAACGAGTCCGCGTTCAGCAGCATGTGGCGCGCCTCGGCAGGCCGCTGGGTGAGCGCATAAAGTCGCGCGAGGAGCAACGCGACGTCGACGTTGCGCGCATCGAGACGTTGCGCCCGCTTGAGCTGCGCTTCGGCCTCCGCGAACCGGCCGCCACGCAGGTAGGTGAGCCCAAGGTTGGTGTACCCGAATGGGTCCTTGGGCACGAGTGCGATCACTTTGCGGAACTCCAGCTCGGCTTCCGCGAGCCGGCCACGCTCCAGGTGCGCAAGTCCGACGGTGCGTGCGGTGAGCAGCGCGCCTCGATCGACCTGCTGCTCGCGGCAGCCTCCGCCCGTGGTTACGAGCAGTAACACTGCAGCCAGCACGACACCATTTTTCACGCTATACTGCCTCCCCTTGCGCAGCATTTTTCTTTTCCTGCTCGTCACGGTTGCGGGTTGCGGTGAGCGCGCTTCCCCACCGCTGTTCCAGCGCATCCCGCCCGGAGCGAGCGGCGTGAATTTCTCGAACACGCTGCCTCAGGACTCCGCGCTCAACATCGTGAATTACCTGTACTACTACAACGGTGGCGGCGTCGCGGCGGGCGACATCGATGGTGACGGTCTCGTGGACCTGTATTTCACGTCGAACGTGGGTCCAAACCGGCTGTATCGCAACCTCGGCAAGTTCCATTTCGAAGACATCACCGATCGCGCCGGCGTTGCCGACGGCATCGGATGGAAAAGCGGCGTGACGATGGCCGACGTGAACGGCGACGGGCGCCTCGACATCTACGTCTGCGCCGTCACCGAAGTCGGTGGACGCGGCCGGAACGCGCTCTACATCAACAACGGCGACGGCACGTTCACCGACCGCGCCGGGGAGTACGGCCTGGCGTTTGCCGGGTACGGGACGCAGGCGGCGTTCTTCGACTACGATGGCGATGGCGACCTCGACATGTATCTCCTCACCAGCTCTACGCTCGCCCATGTCGCGAAGAGTCAGACCACCAGCCGCACCGCGCACGACAGCGAAGCGGGCGACCACCTGTACCGCAACGACGGCAATCATTTCACGGATGTGAGCGCGGACGCCGGGATCTACGGCGGTGTCGAAGGCTTTGGGCTGGGCATCGCGATCAGCGACGTGAACCTCGATGGTTGCCCCGACATCTACATCGCCAACGATTTCCCCGAGAACGATTTCCTCTATCTCAACAACTGCGACGGCACGTTTCACGAGGCGATCACCGAGACGACCGGTCACACGAGCCGCTTCTCGATGGGTGTGGATGCAGCCGACTTCAATAACGATGGCCGGCCGGACATCGCGGTGCTCGACATGTTGCCGGACAGCGAGTCGATCCTCAAAACCGCCGCGAGCGCCGAGAGTTACACGTTGTTCGATTTGAAGCTGGCGACCGGCTATCACCCGCAGTATGCACGCAACACACTGCAGCTGAACCGTGGCGTGGTGGGCGGCAAGGTGCATTTCAGCGAGATCGGCTTTTTGGCCGGGATCGCGGCGACCGACTGGAGCTGGGCGCCGCTGTTCGCCGATTTCGACAATGACGGGCGCAAGGATCTGTTCGTCACCAACGGTATCTACCGGCGTCCCAACGACCTCGACTATATCGCCGCGCTCGACAGCGGGCCGCCGAATCTTGCCCGTATGCCCCACGTACCGATCGCCAACTACGCGTTCCACAATAATGGCGACCTGACGTTCACGAACGAGGCGGCGGCCTGGGGACTCGCGACGCCGGGATTCTCGAACGGCGCGGCATACGCCGATCTCGATAACGACGGCGCGCTCGATCTGGTCGTGAACAATCTCGACGCGCCCGCCGCGATCTATCGCAATCGCGGTGTAGGCCGGCACTATCTGCGAGTCGCGCTGCACGGCGGCGGCGCCAATACGGGTGGTAGCGGCGCGAAGGTGACAATCACCGCGCGAGGCCATCGGCAGCTCCTCGAGGAGACACCGACGCGCGGATTCCAGTCGGCCGTGGATCCAGTGCTGCACTTTGGGCTCGGTACGGCAACGCAGGTCGACTCGCTCGTGGTGATCTGGCCCGATCGGCGGCAGCAGATCCTCACGGACGTGCCGGCCGACCAGACAATCACGCTCTCTCAAGCCGATGCGAACCGCCAACCGTCCAACCGTCCAACCGTCCAACATTTGTTCACAGATGTCCCCGAGCGCCTGGGGATCACCTACAAGCATGACGAGCGGACGTTCTACGATTTCGGCCGCGAGCCGCTGATGCCACACTTGCTCTCGACCGAGGGACCGGCGCTCGCCGTCGGCGACGTCAACGGCGACGGCCTGGACGACGTCTACCTCGGCGGCGCCAAGTGGCAGGCGGGCGAGCTATGGCTGCAGCGTCGTGACGGCGGCTTCCGCCGCGCGCCGGAGCCGGCATTCGCGGCTGATAGCGTACATGAGGACATCGACGCGGTCTTCGTCGACGCCGACGGGGACGGCGATCGCGACCTCTATGTCGTGAGCGGCGGCAACGAGTTCTGGGAGGGGGAGCCGTTGCGCGACCGGCTCTACCTCAACGATGGACGGGGCGACTTCCGCCTCGCGCAGAACGCCCTCCCCGACTTCTACCACAATGGTTCTTGCGTCGCCGCGGGCGACTACAACGGCGACGGCCACGTCGATCTGTTCGTCGGCAGCCGCGTCGTTGCGCGTCACTACGGAGCGACACCACGGAGCTATCTCCTGGAAGGGGACGGCGCCGGCCATTTCCGCGATGTCACTCCCGACGTGATCGCAAACGCCGGGATGGTGAGTGGTGCGGCCTGGGTCGATGGCGATCTGATCGTCGTCGGTGAGTGGATGCCGTTGCGCATTTTCCACCAGCAGAGCGGCGCGTGGGTCGAGCATTCGCTCCCGTCCACCTCGGGCTGGTGGAACAGCGTTCAGACGGCTGACCTGAACGGTGACGGCCGTCCCGATCTCATCCTCGGCAACCTGAGCCTCAATTCCTTCCTCCGCGCTTCAGCCACCGAGCCTGCGCGGCTGTACCTCGGCGATTTCTTCGGCACCGGCACCATGATTCCGATCATTACCTCGTATCGCCACGGCAAGAGCTACCCGCTCGCGGGGCGAGACGAGCTGCTACAGGCGGTGCCGTCGCTGCGGACCCGCTATCCGACGTATGCGTCCTTCGACGCCAGCCGGATCGAGGACATCGTGCC
>DASPXJ010000173.1:0-51271 GCA_035637355.1 Gemmatimonadales bacterium | reverse complement strand
TCACGTCGCCGACCTATTTCCCATCGCCCCGTGATGTCACAGCCGGGAACGACGCGCTGCTGGCGCTACAGCGCGCGCATTCCGACCGCATCCGCGGCTACGTCTGCGTGAATCCCAACTACACCGCGCATGCGCGCGCCGAGATCGTGCGCTGCCTCGATGCCGGCATGATCGGGATCAAGCTGGCGGCGAGCCGGCGAGCGGACGATCCACTCCTCGACCCGATTGCCGAGCTCGCGTTGCAGCGCCGCGTCCCCGTGTTACAGCACATTTGGCAGCATCGCCGCGGTGATCGACCGGGGCAGGAGGCATCGGACGCAGGTGAATTGTGTACGCTCGCGCGGCGCCATCCGGATGTCGCGTTCATCCTCGCCCACATCGGTGGCGGGGGTGACTGGCTGCATTCCCTGCACGCCGTGGCCGACGTGCCCAACGTCTACGTCGATCTCTCGGGCAGCGGCGTGGACGGCGGCATGGTCGAAGCGTGCCTCGCGAGCGCCGGCGTGAATCGCCTGTTGTGGGGCAGCGACATCACGATGGACACCGGTTGGGCGAAGCTGCGCTTTCTTGAGACGCTGCTGTCCAAGGACGAGCTGGCGTTGGTGCGCTGGAAGAACGCGGCGCGCATCTTCCCGGCCGGCGCCTTTCCAGCCGACTGATGCGCACCGACTGCAATGCGTTCCTCGGCGCATATCCCTGGCGCAAGGTCCCCGGGACCTCACCCGACGCGCTCGTCAAAGCGCTCGATCGCACCGCGATTGACGTCGCCTGGATCACGCACCTGCCGAGTCTCTTCTGGCGCGATCCGACCGATGGTAACGCGTGGCTGTACGAGACCGCTCGCACCGAGAAGCGGTTCAAGCCGGTCCCAACCGTGCACCCCGGATTGGCGCAATGGGAGCAGGTGCTCGCCGACGCCGCCAATGGCGGTGCGCCCGCGGTGCGCTGTGATCCACTCTATCTGGGACTCGAGCCGGTGGGCGGTGAAATGCGCGTCCTCGCCGCTGCCTGTGGCGCGGCGCGTCTCCCCTTGATGCTCGCGGTACGGCTGGAGGACGGACGGCAGCGCCATCCGAACGATCGGGTCGCCGAGCTGCCGGCAGCCGCCGTGCGGGCGCTGATTCGCAGCGATCCCGAGGTGCGGCTGCTCGTGACGCACGCCGACCGCGGGTTTATCGAGGAGGTTCACTTCGGCTCGACGCCGGAGGAGGCGCGGCGCATCTGGTGGGACATCTGCTGGATCTGGGGCCCACCCGAAGATCACCTCGCCACGTTGCTGGATACCGTCGGGGCCGAGCGATTCGTCTTCGGCACGGGACAGCCGCTGCGGCTGCCGGAGACCAGCGTCGCGAAGCTCGATCTGCTCGATCTGGTTGAGGACCGTCGGGCTGCGATTGAGTCGGGGAACCTTAGGACTCTCTCGGCCGGGTGAGGGGCTAGGTGGGATGTCAATACAATTGTGTTGTCAAACATGATGTCAACACAAACAGGTTGACATGATCAGTGTCAACTCATATATATTGACACGCCCACGAGAGGTACTCCAATGGTCACGAACCGCCCGCGTACCATCGGGACTTCCAAGCCCGGCTTTTCGAAACCGCGATTAGCAATCGCCCTAATTGCCGACCTGGTCGCATCAAGATTACTCAACCAAAAACACCGAACCGATCTTCAGAAACGCCTCGAGGCGCTTCTAGGCCGGATCAATGAGAACTATCAGGAAGCCATTGGAGCGGACTTCCTGATCACTTTAGGCGACGAGTTTCAAGGCGTAATAACGAATGGGGAAGTGGTTCCATCCATTATCTGGGATATCGAAACCGAGTTAAGAGGTGTCGATGTCCGAATAGCATTCGGTTTTGGAATGCTAAACCCTCCTTTTAAACGAGTCGCGCTTGGCATGGATGGCCCCGCTTTTCACCGTGCCCGCGAGGCTTTGGAGCTCTGGCCTAAGCGGCATAACAAGGGCGGTGTCTTTAGTGGATTCAATGAAGATGATGCAGTTCTCAATGGATTTGCGAGAATTCTGCGCTACGTACGTGAACGACTGACTCCTGCTCAAGTACGAACGCTGAGTTTCCTAAGGCGCGGCGGAAAGCAAATTCAAGTCGCTGGGCGCCTTGGGGTGACGCGGCAAGTAATTAGTCGGCGAGTGCGGCGAGCTGGCTTGGAAGCCTACATGGAAGCCGAGCACGGTTGGCGACAGATCCTAAAGAGATACGACCTGTCGAACGAATGGCGGAGGGGCTGATGCATATCACGTGGCCCGCCAACGAAGGCGCCGTACTCCTATGGTCGCAGATCGTACTGGCCTGGGTACTCTGTGTTTATGTGCTTCTGGGAAATGAGCCCATCGTTGCGGAATTAGGTGCGTCTGCAAAGAGGTCACTTTCTCCCCACTGGAAACGATGGGTGTTCTCTAGAGCTGCACTCCTCGCGGTGGCCCTACTGCTGATAAGCAGATGGACCGGCTGGGGGACCATATCCTTACTCGCGGTCCTGTCAGGTTGCGCCATAGCCCTTCCTCTACTACGAATCTCTCTTGCTACACGAAGCGCTCCGTTTGGCGCGGAGCTAGAGTTGGGAATCAATCTTGTAGTAGCGATCGTCACTGCCTTAATCATCGGGAATCCCGTATCGGCACCTCTGCGCGGGATCGTGATAGTGCCAGTAACGGGCGACCATCTGGCTCTGGCTGTCTTGATCGCCGCGATCCTTCTGTTTCAATCAACGGGCGCTACGCATATGGTTCGCGGATTGTTAACGAAGGTTGGTGCACTACCCAAGAAACCCGGTGGCACCGCGAATGACAGCGATCAGGGTCAAGTGGACATCAAGGAGTACAATCGCGGTAGAGTCGTAGGAGTGATCGAACGGCTGATCATGACAGTCATGGTTGCGGTTGGTGCCTACAGCGCTCTCATGTTTTTGATAGGTGCGAAGGGGTTGATCAGGTCAAAGGAGTTGGAAGACCACGCGTTCGCGGAGTATTTCTTGATCGGTACGCTTGCAAGCGCTGCAATTGCAATCTTGTTTGGTCTTCTCATTCAAGGCCTCACTCGCACGTTTTGGTGACTCCCGTGTTGCGAACACGTCTCGAGTGGGGGCTCATTCCCGCCGTCCCCGTCCCCTTTCGGGGCTCCACAATCGACGTGGAGGCGCAGCGGGCGTACGCGACCTGGATGGCGCGCCAGGCTGTCGCCGGCGTCGCGGTGTGGGCGCACACCGGTCGCGGCCCGCACTTGTCGGCCGAGCAACGCCGGCTGGTGCTCTCGACGTGGCGCGGCGCGCTGCCCGGCAAGGTCATCGTGGCGGGCGCAAACGCCGTCGAGATGGCCCGCGATGCCAAGCGTGGGGGCGCCGATGCACTGCTGGCATTTCCGCGCCGGGCTGATGCCGTTGACTACCATCAGGAATTGGGGCGCGAGCTGCCGGTGATCGCGTTCCACTTATACGAAGCGGCCGGCGGCGTAGACTACGACAACGAGACGCTGCAGGGGATTCTGTCGCTTCCCGCCGTCATCGGCATCAAAGTCGCCACGCTCGATTCCGTGATGACGTTTCAGCGCATAGCGGCCGTCATGCGGGAACATCCGGACAAGTTGTTGATCACCGGGGAAGACCGGTTCCTCGGCTATTCGCTCATGATGGGGGCGCGCGCCGCGTTGATCGGCATGGGCGCGGCGTTGACGGAGCTTCAGGCATCGCTGCTGCGCGCGTTTGCGAGCGGAGACGACCATGCCTTTCTCCGCCTTGCGTCGTGCCTGGACGCGTTCAGCCAGGCGACGTTCCGGGATCCGTTGGAAGGCTACATCCGGCGCATGTTGTGGGCATTGGCGGCAGAGGGCGTGATACCCGACGAGGCCTGCGACGACCCATGGGGTCCCGCATTGCCGGATGCCGATCGAGACATCGTTCGCCGCGCGGTGCGCGAGGCTCGCGGATGATAGAACGGCGATCTTTTCTCAAGACCAGCGCGACAGTCGCGCTCGGAGGCTTGATGCCAAAGCCCAAGCAACCGCATATCGTCGTCGTCGGGGCGGGCGCTTTTGGCGGCTGGACCGCGCTGTTCCTGCGGCGCCAGGGCGCCCGCGTCACACTGCTCGACGCCTGGGGGCCGGGCAACGCGCGCGCCAGCTCGGGCGGCGAGACGCGCGTCATTCGCGCGACCTACGGCTCGCGCGCGGTGTACACGCGCATGGCCGCGCGCGCGCTGACGCTCTGGAAAGAGCACGAGCGGCGCTGGCACCGCCAGCTCTATCACGGCGTCGGCGTCCTCTGGCTCGTCGAGAGTGACGAGCAATACGAGAAGAGCGCGCTTCCAGTGCTGCGCGACGCCAAGATCCGCTTCGAGGAGCTGACCGGTCCTGATGTCGCGCGACGCTATCCCCAGATCAACTGCGAGCGCGTTCGCTGGGCCATCTTCGAGAACGACGGCGGTTACCTGACGGCCCGCCGGGCATGCGCAGCGGTGCTGGAAGGCTTCCTTGCCGAAGGCGGCGAGTACCGGCAGCTCGGGGTCGAGCCGCCGGTCCCGAATGGCGGAAAACTCTCGAGTGTGACGCTCTCTGACGGCAGTCGGCTGGCGGCTGATCGCTTCGTCTTCGCGTGCGGTCCGTGGCTCGGATCGCTGTTTCCCGACGTGATCGGAGACCGCGTGCGGGCCACGCGGCAGGAAGTCTTCTTCTTCGGAACGCCACCCGGCGATCGGCGTTTCACCGAAGACGCGATGCCCGTGTGGGCCGATCACGGCGCGCCGTTCATGTACGGCATTCCGGGCAACGAATGGCGCGGCTTCAAAGTCGCGGACGACACGCGCGGCCCTGCCTTCGATCCCACCGGCGGCGAGCGCGCGCCGAGCCCGGAAGGAATCCAGCGGGCGCGCGACTACGTTGCATTCCGGTTCCCGGGACTCAAGGGCGCGCCGCTGCTCGAGGCGCGCGTCTGCCAGTACGAGGAATCGCCCGACGAGCACTTCATCATCGACCGGCATCCGGCGGCCGCGAACGCCTGGCTCGTCGGCGGCGGCTCGGGGCACGGCTTCAAGCACGGCCCGGCCGTGGGGGAGCTTGTCGCCCGGCTCGTCGCGACCGACACCGCGCCCGATGAGCAATTCCGGCTCGCACGCTTCGCTCGCTGAGGATTTCGAGCGGTTCAAGCGGGAGTTGCCGCGCGACTTTCCCGTGTATGTGCGTGATGCCTACCGCATCGATCTCTCCGCGCGCTACCTCGGCGAGCCGCTGCCGCATCCGGTCGGCAAAGGGTCGGGGCAGCTGTCGCTCAACGCCGGGCAGCTCGAGACCGATGCCAAGGCGGGACTCGCCTTCGCCGTGCTGAAGACGGTGATCGCACAGGACGCCGCCGGCGCGCAGTCGATGAAAGCGTGGGCGATTCACGAGACGAAAATGAAAGTTGAGCGTCGCGGAGATGGCTGGACCGTCACGTGGAAGGGCAGGGGGTGGGACCGCTCGTTCGACGACTACCTGGCACTGGTCCGCACCGGCCGGGATCTCACGCACGCCGGCCAGCTTTTGACGGTGCCGTCGGTGAAATACCATCTGCCGCGGCTGGACGAGCCGTTTCGCGACGACGAATACGCCTTCACGACCCGCGCGCTGGCCAACGCCTGGGGCGACTTCCCCTTACCCCTCGAGAAGGATTTCTCGCCAACCCTCGCGGGAGATCAGCTCTCGGGTGAGAAGCAACAAATCCTGCGTTGGCTCCGCGAGGTGCCGCAGCGCATCCGCGCGCACGCCGATGTCCGCCTCGCCATGAAGCTGATGAATGCCCGCTTCGACGACGACTTTCAGCAGGACATGATGAATGCCGCTGCGGATGCCGACGCGCTGGTGTGCTTTAACCGCTTGTTCGACGCCGAAAGAGGTGTTGCCTACGGTGGGGCGGATCTAAGTCAGCGGAATCTCAGGGTGTTGGACTCCTACCGCCCCTTACCGCCCCCTACCGCCTCCTACCGCCGCCTTTGCGGCACCGGCAACATCCACTCCGGGCGCCTGATCGTCGAATACGCGACGCGCGGCTGCTCCTCGGTCCAGTTGCACACGTTTTTTCAGCTGCCGCTCGAGGAATATCCGGCGACTGATGGTTCTCGGACACAGCGGGCCCTCCACGCGCTGATCTTCGACCCGCGCGACGGGTTGATCGCTGTGATGTTGGAGCGTGAAACGGACGGCAAACTCGAGCGACGCGGCGGCGAGCTGCATTTCCTCGACCTTCTGCCCGATGCGTATCGCCCGCGCTGAGCTGTTCGAGCTCGTGCTCCCACTCCTCGAGCCGTTCGTCATCTCGGGCGGCACGATGGCGGAGCGGCGGTCCCTCATCGTCGCGTTGTACGACGACGCGGGCCACGTCGGGTACGGCGAGTCGCCGCCATTTCAGCTGCCGTTCTATTCCGAGGAGACGTTGGCGAGCGCGCGGGACCTCATCGAGCACACGTTGCTCCCCCGCGTCATGGGTCGAGAATTCGAGGGTCCTCTCGCGGAGGCGGTGGACACCGCTGTGCGCGACGGCATACGCGGCAACTGGTTTGCGCGTGCGGGCATCGAGACCGCTGCGTGGGACCTCGAGGCCCACGCGCGTGCCACCGGCCTGGCGACGCTGCTCGGCGAGCGGCTGGGCGCTGCACCAGCGGGTGCAGTCGATTGCGGCGTCGCGCTGGGAATTCCACCCGATCGTCGTGGCGATGTTTTGAGGCAGTGGGTGTATGAAGCGGTGCAGCGCGGTTACCGCCGCGTGAAAATCAAAGTCGCGCCCGGGTGGGACAGCGCCGCGGTCGATGCGGCCCGCAAGGGGATGGCTGGGACGTCGCTGCCGCTGACCGTCGACGCGAATGGCGCCTACGAATGGCCGCGTGACGAAGCGGCGTTGCGCACCCTGGATGATGCCGGCCTGCTGTACATCGAGCAGCCGCTGCATCCCGATGAGCTGGTCGGGCACGCGCGCCTGGGCGAGACACTGCGAACGCCACTGTGTCTCGATGAGACATTGCGCGACGCGCGCGCGGCCCATCAGGTCATGGCGTTGAACGGCCCGAAGGTCTGGAACATCAAGGTCCATCGTGTGGGGGGGCTGAGTGAAGTCTGCCGTATCTACAGGCTGGCCGCCGAGTACGGCGCCAAGCTGTGGGCGGGGACGATGCCGGAGTCGGGGATCGGCTCACAGGCGGCGCTGGCGGCCGCCGCGCTGCCGCTCTTCGTTTATCCTTCCGATCTCGAGCCGTCCAGCCGCTGGTTCGGCCGCAATGGTGACGTCATCAAGCTCACCATGGGGCCGGACGGACGTATGGCGGTGCCGCAACAATCGTGTGGCAGGCTGCTCGATCCGGCCCGATTCCGGCTCTTGACCGCACCTGTACTATTGGGGCGCCATGATCAAGCCAAACACTGATTACTGGGCGACGCATCTCTACCTCAGCCCGCGCGAGCGCCCGAAACCCGACCAACCCGTTCGTGATTTGCCGCAGCGCGCCGGCCAACGATTCAAGAAAGCCCGGGAAGAGCTGCGCAACCTGCGCCACGTCACCGAGCAGGTCGTCTACCTCGGCACGACGTGGAAATGGGTCTGGATGTACGAGGTGGGGGGCCGCAAGCTCGGCTACCTGCATCCCATGCAGTCGGGCGTGAGCGGTACCTTCGTCTTGTCGGGACTCGAAGAGCAGGAAATCAGCGCGACCAACGGATTGCCGCGCGTCATCAAGCAGGCAGTGCGCGATGGGACGCTGCTCGACGGAATGCGACACTGCTGGATGGAGTTCGCCGATCTCGACGCGGTCCAGGCGTTCGTCGACGTCGTCCGATTGAAATATCAACTACTGGCGCGGCCAGAGTAGCCATTATTACTTTCCTCAGCCTTCTGATTGCAGACCGTCCCAGCCACTAGAGGTCATCTGCGTTCAGCTGCGGTCGTGGTGTTGATCCTCGCCCTCCCGCCTGTGGTCGCGAACGGCCAGCAGGCACAATCGGCTTCCTCTTCGTCACAGCGGTATCAGGCTCCTGTCATCAGCGACACCGGCGACCTTAAGGGACCGCGTCAGCCGATCTTCTTCCGCCACGACATCCATGCGGGACAGGACCAGATCCCGTGCATGTACTGTCACTATTCGGCGTCGGTCTCCAGTGAGCCGGGCATCCCGGCGCTGCAGACGTGCATGGGGTGTCACACGCAGGTGAGCGGCTCCACGCCGTCGCATCAGGCCGAGATCCAGAAGGTCCGCGCCGCGTGGCGCGAGCGGAAACCCCCGGAGTGGATTCGCGTCCATGCGCTTCCCGGCTTCGTACGCTTCCCCCACATGCGCCACATCAAGGTGCTCGGCACGCAGGCGTGCACGACCTGTCACGGCGACGTGCAAGGCATGCCGCAGGTCGAGCAGGTCTCGACGCTGCGCATGGGATGGTGCGTGCGCTGTCACATGGAGCGCAAAGTGACCCGCGACTGTAGCGTCTGTCACTACTGATATGACCGACTCCCTCGATCGCCGTCGTTTTCTGAAGGTGCTCGGCGTCACCGGCGCCGGCGCCGCCGCCCTCACGTCGTGCGGCATCGGCCCGGAGCCCACCGAGCGGCTGATTCCCTATCTGATCCAGCCCGAGGATCAGATCCCGGGCAAGGCGACCTACTACGCCACCACCTGCCGCGAGTGCCCGGCCGGCTGTGGCGTGCAGGTGCGCGTGCGGGAGGGGCGTGCCGTCAAGCTCGAAGGCAACCCCGACTCGCCGATCAATCGCGGGCGCCTCTGCGCCCGCGGCCAGGCGGCGCTCCAGGGGCTCTACAATCCCGATCGCATCGCGCATCCGCTGGTGCGCAACGCGAACGGCACCTTCGAAGACATCGATTGGGACGGCGCGCTGCAGCGGCTCAGCGCGAAGGTTCGTGAGTCCCAAGGTAAGGGCATCGTTTTCCTGACCGGCGCCGAGGTCTCCACGTTCGGCGACCTGGTGGACGAGTGGATGAAGCAGGTCGGCGGGCGGCGCCTGAGCTACGAGCCATTCGGGTTCGACGCGCTGCGCGCCGGCAACCGGTTGGCATTCGGCACGGCGTCGCTGCCGACGTACGACTTCGCGAATGCGAAGTATCTGATCTCCTTCGGCGCCGACTTCCTCGACACCTGGCTCTCGCCGGTCGAGTTCCAGAACGGCTTCTCCCGCTCCCACGCGTTCGATGCGGGACGGCCCGCGTCGATGGCGAAGTTCGTGTACGTGGGCCCGCGCCTCTCGCTCACCGGCATGAACGCCGACCAATGGATCGCCGCGCGTCCAGGTACGGAAGGCACACTCGCCCTGGCCATGGCGAACGTGATCGTGAGACAGCGCCTCGCGCCTGTTCCCGCAGATGCCGGCCGTCTGCGTGCGCTGCTCGACCGCCACGCCCCACGCGCCGTCGCCGAGTCGATCGGCATCGACGCGGAAACGATCGTCCGGCTCGCGATCGAATTCGCGAATTCGAAGGGCGGTCTTGCGGTCGCCGGGGGCATGGCGACGCAGTATGCGAACGGCGCCGAGATCGTCGCCGCGGTGAATATCCTCAACTACGTCGTCGGTGCCATCGGCTCGGGAGGACGCGTCAAGTTCGGCGCCGATTTGGCCGTGGGATCGACCACCACCTTTGGCGAGATCGCGACGCTGACGTCGGATATGGCGGCGGGACGCGTCGCGCTGCTCTTCGTCCACGGTGCGAATCCGGCGCATTCGCTGCCCGGCGCTTTTCAGCAGGCCCTGGGCAAGGTCGGGTACAAAGTCAGCTTCTCGTCGTACATGGACGAGACGACAGCGGCCTGCGACCTGGTGCTGCCTGACCACCATCCGCTGGAGCAGTGGGGCGACAGCCGTCCGCGCGCCGGCGTGACGGCGCTGCAGCAGCCCGTCGTGCAACCGGTGTTCGACACCCGCCAGACCGGCGACGTGATTCTGAAGCTCTCCGGCAAGACCGGGACCTTCCAGGATTATCTGAAGGGCAAATGGCGCGCGAAACACCCGACGGGCTTCGATCAATACTGGTTCGATTCGTTGGCAAAGGGCGGGGTCTACGGCGAGGCGCCGGCGCGTGCGGTGCGGCTTGCGGACGTTTCGCGCATCGACGTTGCCGCCACTGCCGCCCCTGCCGACCAGGATCAGCAAGTAGTGGTCTTCCCGCATCCTGTCTTGCACGACGGCCGTGGCGCCAACAAGCCATGGCTGCAGGAGCTGCCGGATCCGGTGTCGAAGATCGCCTGGCACAGCTGGGTCGAGGTGCATCCCGACACGGCGGCGCGCTGGGGCCTCGCGACGGGCGACTTCCTGCTCCTCAAGTCGCCGTTCGGTGCGCAGAAATTCCCCGCCTGGATCACGCGCTCGGTGCGCCCCGACGTGCTCGCCGTGCCGACGGGGCAGGGCCACACCGCCTACGGCCGCTACGCCAAGGATCGCTCCGCGAACGCGTTCGAGCTGCTGGGCGTGCAGCCGAACGGCTACGGCGGCCGCAGCTTCGCGGTGCGCGCCAGCGCGACGAAGACCGGCGAGCATCGCAAGAACGTCACGACCGAAGGCAGCCCCCGCGAGCGCGGACGCGGCACGGTCGAAGTGCTCGGTCTCGCGCGCGCCAAGTCGCTGCATCCCGGCGATGCGCCGTTCCATCACGAGGAGACGCCGGAGTACGCCGCCGGCGCCGTCGAGTGGTGGGCCGAGCGCCAGCACGACAAGGCGGAGATCGGCAACTACAAAGGCGAGCAGCCGCGCTGGGGGCTCGCGATCGATCTCGCGAAGTGTACCGGCTGCGCCGCCTGTGTGACGGCGTGCTACGCCGAGAACAACATCGCCACGGTGGGTGAGGAGTTGATGCAGCGCGGCCGCGAGATGTCGTGGCTGCGGCTGGAGCGCTACTGGCTCACCGACAACGAGGGCGAGCCCCAGGGCGCCGTGAATTCGCCGATGCTGTGCCAGCAGTGCGGCAACGCGCCGTGCGAGCCCGTCTGCCCCGTGTACGCGGCGTACCACACGCCCGACGGTCTCAACGGGCAGGTCTACAATCGTTGCGTCGGCACGCGTTACTGCTCCAACAACTGCCCGTACAAGGTCCGCTACTTCAACTGGTACAACTACGCGGAACGCGGCGGCGCGTACGAGGCATTCCCCGAGCCGCTGTCGATGCTGCTGAATCCGGACGTCACGGTGCGCGAGAAGGGCGTGATGGAGAAATGCACCTTCTGCGTGCAGCGCATTCGCGGCGCCCAGAATCAGGCGCGGCTCGAAGACCGCACCGTTCGTGACGGCGACATCGTAACGGCGTGCCAACAGAGCTGCCCCTCCGAAGCGATCGTGTTCGGCGATCTCAATGACCGGCGCTCGCGGGTCTATGAGCTCGCCGGCAATCCGCGCGGCTATCACGTCCTCGCGGGGTTGAACACGAAGCCGGCGATCACCTATCTCGCCCGCGTCGTCGCACAGGACACTCCGAGCCATGGCTGAGCACGGTCCGCCGTCACGTTTGACGTACGACTACGTCACGCGGACCATCGCACGCACGCTCGGCAACCCGACGCGCGGCTATTTCCTGCTGCTCGGCGCGGCCGTCGCGCTGCTCGGCGTCGGCATCGTCACGTTGCTGTTCCTGCTGCGCTATGGGCTGGGGCTTGCGGGCTACTCGCACCCGGTGTACTGGGCGGTGTTCATCACCTGCTTCGTGTTCTGGGTGGGTATCGCGCACTCGGGGACGCTGATCTCGGCGATCCTCTTCCTGTTCCGCTCGGGGTGGCGCACGGCCGTGTACCGCACCGCCGAGGCGATGACGGTGTTCGCCGTGATGACGGCGGGCTTGTTCCCGCTGATTCATATCGGGCGGCAGTGGTACTTCTACTGGCTGATTCCGTATCCCAACGAGCGCGGCCTGTGGCCCAACTTCAAGTCGCCGCTCATCTGGGACGAGTTCGCCATCGGGACGTACTTCACCGTCTCGACCGTCTTCCTGATCATGGGACTGATCCCCGACATCGCCGCGGTCCGCGACCTGGCGACCGGGTGGCGCAAGAAGCTGTACGCCCTCACCTCGCTCGGCTGGACGGGCGCCAACGAGCAATGGCGGCATTACACGCGCGGCTATCTCTACCTCGCCGCCCTCGCGACGCCGCTCGTGCTCTCGGTGCACAGCGTCGTGTCCTGGGACTTCGCGATGGCGATCGTGCCGGGGTGGCATGCGACGCTGTTCGCGCCCTACTTCGTGGCCGGGGCCATCTACTCGGGTTGCGGCATGGTGATCACGTTGCTCACGCCCATCCGCAAGCTTTTTCAGTTGGAAGAAGTCATCACCGTCCATCACTTCGAGAATCTCGCCAAGCTGTGCCTGCTGACCGGCTCGATCGTCAGCTTCTCGTACCTGACCGAGAATTTCGTCGCCTGGTTCAGCGGCAACTCCGCCGAGCGCGCCGCATTCTGGTATCGCGCGTTCGGCCCGTACTGGTGGGCGAGCTGGACGATGAACATCTGCAACGGATTGCTGCCGTGGCTCCTCTGGTCCAAGAAAATCCGCACCAACATCACGGCCTTGTTCGTGATTTCGATCTTCGTCAACATCGGCATGTGGTTCGAGCGCTACGTCATCATCGTGGTGTCGCTCGCGGGCGAACCGTACACCACGTGGACGAACGCGGTCTATAACCCGACGTGGGCCGACTGGGGCATCATGGCGGGGAGCTTCGGCTGGTTCTTCATGTGGTTCCTGTTGTTCGTGAAGAACTTCCCCACCGTGTCGATCAGCGAAGTGAAGGAAGTGCTTGCCCCGCCGCGCCGGAAAGCGGAGAAGGCGCACGTATGATCGCGCTTCCCAAGCCGCTGCACGACATCTTCCAGCCGCCGCCGACGCCCGGCGCGCTGGGCGTCTTCGCGCACCTCGACACGACGCTCGACGCAATCAAGAAGCTGCGGGCAGCCGGTCACACCGACTTCACCGTCTATTCTCCGGTCCCGCGGCACGAGATCGAGGACGCTCTGGGCCAGCCGGTGAGTCCGGTCCGGATGTTCACGCTGATCGGCGGAATCGCGGGCTGCGCCATCGGCGCCTGGCTCACCCTGTGGATGTCGTATGACTGGCCCCTCGTCCTCGGCGGCAAGCCGATCGGGTCGGTGCCGCCCTACGTCGTCATCATGTTCGAGATGACGATCCTGTTCGGCGCGCTGTCCACCATTCTGGGCATTCTCTTCAACGCCGTCTTTGCCGCGCGGCGCCTCGGCACCATCCAGTACGATCCGCGCTTCACGAACGACCGCTTCGGCATCTTCGTGCCGGCGGGATCCGACAAGGCAGCACGCGTCGAGTCGCTGTTACGCGAGTCAGGCGCGGAAGAGGTGCGGCGTGGTTAGGCGCATGCTCGCGGTCGCGGTGCTGTTGCTGTGCGCCTGCGATCCCGACACCGTCGTACACAAAGTCGGGTGGTTCGCCACGATGCGGCACCAGCGCAACATCAAGCCGTATGCCCGGCCGATTCCACCGGTCGAGGGCACGGTGCCGGTGACGGGCGGTGAGCTGCCATTGACCCCTGAGAGCGCTGATCGGCTCGTGAACCCCCGGACGCGCACCGCCGAGTCGTTGAATCGTGGGCAGTGGGTCTATCAGACCTACTGCCTCGTGTGTCATGGCGAGCGTGGCCGGGGCGACGGGCCGGTGTCGGTCGCGGGCGGTGGCCCGTTCGTGGGCGTTCCCTCACTCGTCGATCCGACGCGCCCCAAGATGACTGATGGTGCGATCTACGGGATGGTCGTCGAGGCGCAGCGCATGGGCCGCGGCTTGATGCCCCGCTACGGCGACAAGATTCACGGGAACGACCGCTGGGACGTCGTGAATTACGTTCGCAGCCTGCAGCTGAACGCTCGGGCGAACCAGTGAGGGCCGCGACCGTCAGCCGCGCCGACCTCGTCCAGAAAGCCCGTCAGGCGCCGGTCGCGCGTTTTGCGCTCGTCGGCGCCATCGCCGCGATCCTCGGCGGAATCGTGCTCGTGCTCGGCGTGCTGAGCGGGCATCCGGAACGGACCTGGTGGGCCTACCATGCGAATTTCATGTTCTGGGCCGGTCTCGCGCAGGCCATGGTCGTGTTCGCCGCGGTCCTGAAGCTCGCGAAGGGTCATTGGGGCGGCGTCGTCATCCGCTTCGCCGAGGCCGGGGTCGCCTTCACGACGGTCGCGGTCGTGCTCTTCATCGGCTTGATCATCGGCCGGCAATACATCTTCACGTGGATTCACGAGCCGCGGCCCGAGGTTGGCGGCTGGCTCACCAGCAGGTGGTTCTTCGCGCGCAACGGCGTGATCCTCGTCGCGTTGTCGTGGCTGTCCTGGCGCTTCGTGCGGCGCGACGTCGGTCCCGATGCCCGCGAATTGGCGTCCGGCACGGCGGCGGAACGGCTTGAGGATGCGGCGCGGATTAGCCGGGACGCGGCGATCCTCGTGCTCGCTTACGCCTTCGGATACAGTCTGCTGGCGTTCGACCTGATGATGTCGCTCGCGCAGAAATGGGTGAGCAACCTGTTCGGGGCGTTCTACTTCATGGGCGCCTTCCTGGCCGCCCTGATGATGCTGGCGGTGCTCGCGATCGTGTTGCGCCGCGCCATGGGCCTCGCGGGCATCTACACGACGCGCCAGCAGCACGACCTGGGCAAGCTGGGCTTTGGATTCACCGTGTTTTGGGCATACCTGATGTGGTCGCAGTTTCTCGTGATTTGGTACGGCAACCTACCTGAAGAGACGTACTTCATTTTCTACCGCCTCTCCGGTGCCTGGCGGCCGATCGGCATCGCCGTCTTTCTGCTCGTCTTCCTGATCCCATTCATCGGATTGCTGGGAGTCAAGCCGAAGCAGTTTGCTCCCACGATGGCCGGCTTCGCGATCGTCAGCCTCGTCGGCATCTGGCTGGAGCGCTATCTCGAGATCGTGCCGTCCATCAATCACGGCGCCGGCCCGGCGCTCGGCATGCCGGAAGTCGGCATGACGCTGTTCTTCGGCGGGCTCTTTCTTCTTTCCTGGGCCTGGTTCGCGGGCCGTTATCCGATCATCTCTCCCCGACTGGCGGCCGACGCGCTCGAGCGCGAGCAGCACTAACAGCGTCGCCACATACCACCAGCACATGACCCGTTTGCGGGAACCGGGTGTACGAGTAGCACGTCTGTTCTCTACTCGAACTCGGGAGGCGTTATGCGGTTGGGAGGTCTGGCCGTCGCGGTCGCGATCGGCGTTGCGGCCGTTGCAGCATGCAGCGATTCGACGGGAAGCAGTAGCGGCGGGCACGGCAACAACATCTCAGTCAGCAACAATGTTTTCAATCCAGCAACGGATACCGCGGCGGCGGCGGACACAGTCGTTTTCACCTGGGTCAACGCCTCCAACCCACACAACGTGACGTGGCTCACCGGGCCCGGCACGTTGCCGGCAAATTCTTCGACGATGACAACGGGAATGTATAAGGCCAAGCTGGCGGCTGGCACTTATACCTACCATTGCACGATTCATTCGGGGATGAACGGCACGATCGTCGCGCAATAGGGCTTTCGGTGATCGGTTCTCGGTTCTCGGTTTTCGGTGCTCCCGGGGCAGAACGCGCTCCGGGAGCTTAGTATTTCGGGTATGAACGTGTGGCATGCTGCCGCTGCGTTGATTCGGGAAGGCGCTACGGGAGCGCTCGCAACCGTCGCACGGGTCCGCGGTTCCACGCCGGTGCCGGCGGGCACCAAGATGCTCGTCGGCGCCGCGGGCCGTCTGATCGGCTCGGTTGGCGGTGGATGCGTCGAGGCCGACGTCATCGGCGCCGCGCTCGAGGCACAGGCGCGGCGCGTACCTGCATTGTTCACGCATCATCTCAATGCCGACCTGGCGGGCGATCTGGGACTGTCGTGCGGCGGGACGGTCGACATCTTCGTCGAGCCGCTGCTCCCGGACGACAGCTATGTGCGCGTGCTGGACGCCGCAGCCGACGCGGCATCGGGGTTGGTGCGCACCGCGATCGATTGGACGTCCACTCCGATCAAGACGTTCGAGGCTCTGGCCGATGCCCGGATCTCGGGCGCCGCCGCCACGCTCACGCGCGACGGTCGCTTCATGGAGGAACGGTTGACCCAGGCGCCGCGCGTACTCGTCTTCGGAGCAGGGCATGTCGGCGCCGCGATCGCCCGCGCTGCGGCCGCCGCCGGTTTTCGCGTCGTCCTGATCGACGATCGTGCCGAGTATGCCGACGCGTCACGCTTTGGCGACGGGGTCGCCGTGCTGACGGGGGACGTAGAAGCTGCGCTGCTGCGGTATCCGCTCACGGCGGCGGACGCGGTTGTGATCGCCACGCGTGGCCATCGCAATGACGCGCTGATCCTCGAGCGCGTCGCCGCGTCTCCCGCAAGCTACGTGGGACTGCTGGGGAGCAGACGCAAGAAAGCCGTAGTCACCAAAGCGCTGGCTGCCGCGGGCGTGCCGGCCGCGAGCCTGAAGCGCGTGCGCGTGCCCGTCGGTCTTGCGATCGGTGCCGTGACGCCGGAAGAGATCGCGGTCAGCGTCGTCGCCGAGCTGATCGCCTGGCGACGCGGCTAGAGTTTAGGGCAGAGGCTCGACCTGCTCGAGCAGCCGATTCAGCGAGTCGAGCGAGAGCGGGCCGGCGATCTCCACGCGCAACCGCCCCACAAAACGAGCCAGACGATCCAGGCGGGCCGGCGCCCGTTCACGCGCGGCACGATCGCGTTCGTCGAACAACATGCGTGGTGTGAATGCGGCCGACGAATCGGTGGAGGCGAGCGCGGTAGCCGGCCGCTGGAAGATCTGAATCACCGTCGCCGAGTCGAGCGTCTGCTCGACGACGACCGTGCCGTCGCCCGTGGGGTTGCGCTGGATTCTCCGCGTCGACAAGCCGGGCAGCCCGACCGGATCGGCGCCAAGCAGTGACGCGGCGGTCCCGCGGCTGATGACGGGCCATTGCGTCGTGACCGGCATCCGCCGCACCGCCCCGATTGCAGGGGCGCCCGACACGATGACGCTCGGCGCGGGTTCCGCCGCAGCCGGCGTGGCATTGCGCAGTTGCGGGGAGTTCATCGCAACCACACCAACATCCCGCATTCGTGACTGCGGCCCAATGTACGAATCTGTACGCGCCAGGCCATCCGACCGCACCAGTTCGTCAGCGCGGGGGCCCTGACGTTGGCGAACCGGCGAAGCCTTCGCTCGTTCCCGCAGAGCCACTGGACCGGCCGGCGGCGCCAAGGCGGCGTTGGGCGTGAGCTGCTCCGGGCTGCGGAACAAGTATCCGATCCCCAGTGCGACCGCGATCGATGCCGCCCAGGCGAACGGCATGCGCACGTGCCACGACGAGCGCTGGGGCGCACGGCGCAGTTGCTCGAACGGGGGTGCGGGACGCTCCACCGGTCGCGTCGATCCCAGCAATGCGCTGGCCCGCTCGAGCAACGCCCGCTGCTCGGCGAGCGTCTGGCGGCAAATCGCGCATTGGCCGAGATGGGCCTCGAGTGCCGTCCGCTCGTCGGAAGGCAGCTCGCCGTCGAGGTATGCGTGCAGCGTCCCCTCATCCACGTGCGACATGTTGCCCTCCTTCCAGTCCTGCATCATAGGCTTCTACCAGTCTCCGGCGCGCTCGCGCCAGCGTGGTTCCAATGGCGCCACGCGCCAATCCCGTCTGTGCGGCGATTTCGTCGTACGACATCCCCGCATCCCACAACAGCAGCGCCTCGCGGTCGCGCGGAGTCAGCTGATCGAGGGCGGCTCGTACGAGCGTGCGCTGTGTGTCGGCGTCAATCTCGTCTTCCGGCGCACTGCGCACGGCGTCCGGCTCACTCTTGAGCAGCGTGAGGTGACGTTTCTCCCTGGCCGCCCGGCGCGCTTCGTCACGCGCCATGTTCGCTGCAACCACGAATAACCATCCTCGCGGGTTCTCCGGTCGATGGACCAGCGCCCGCGCGAATGCCTCCTGCGCGAGATCCTCCGCGCGCTCGGCGTCCCAGACCTTGCGGTACAGGAAGCGCACGAGCGCGGGATAGGTGCTGCGGTACACGTCTGCGATGTCGTCGGGCACTCGTGGCCTCAGCCCCGGAATTCGCGCACCAGTCGCTCCAGTTCACCCGGCAACCAGCTGGTCTTACCCCCTTCTCCAATCTTGATGCTCGCGCGCCGCCCGGCCACCAGCACCGCCGGCTCGAGCGTGGCCGCGTCCCGCAGGTCCGGCAGGACCTTGAGCAGGGCGAAATAGGCGTCGCTATAGGGCGCGATCGTGACGACACGCAGCGAGTCGCCATGGCCGAGATCGGTCCATGTCCCGTCCCGCATGATGAACAGGCGGCCTCCCACCCGCTGCGTCGGATTGATGCCGGAATGCGCGCGCCGCAGCTCATCGAAGCCGGTCGTGTCCATCGCGCCCGTGACGACGATCGCGTCGAGGTGAACGCTTTCGCTCATCGATCGCTCCCGCGCGGCGCGTCCGACCGAAGCCGCGCCCGCTTGATCGGCAGGGGCGGGCGCCGGAGCCTGCATCACGCCATTCTCCGCCCGCTGCCGCAGCGCGACGGTGGGCTCCTCCACGAGGTAGGACGTATACTCCGTGAGAATCCCGTAGCGCAGCGCGAGCTGCTTCAGGGCATCCATCAGCTCGCGCGTTTGGCCGCGGAGCCGGATCTCCTTGGACAGCGCGCCGGCTTTGCGCGCGGCCCACAACTGCTCGATATAGCGCGCGCTCTCGTTTTCGCGATCGGCGAATGTGGTGCTGAACTCCTCATCGCGGCCATGCCGCCGGCCACGGACCGTCACGGACTGCTCCGTGCTCCGTGCTCCCCGGTATCTCCCGAGCACGACCATCTCGTCGCCCGCGAACAAGTCCGGCATGCTGCCCGGCTGCAAGTCGTAGAGCTCGACGCCGGCGCCCGCCGAAATCGTGACGTCGGTCAGCACCGGGCTCGCGATCTTCGCGGCGAGCGAGCCAACGGCCCCCTCGATGTTCTCCCCCGGCCGGATGTATTCCGTCGTTCCCCGCGCGCGCTCGGTGAGCCGGTCCAATACGTACGTATTGACGTCGTCGCCGATGCCGAACGAGAACACGCGGAACCGGCCGCGTCCCCGCTCGGCCTGCTCCGCGATCCGCTCGGGATCCGTTTCGCCCGTGCTCGCCTGGCCGTCGGTCAGGAACACGACGACACCCAACGACTGCTCGGCCGGTGACACGGCGAAAGCCTCGGTGAGCGCCCCGCCGATGTTGGTGCCGCCCTCCGCCTCGAGGCTGCGAATCCACGTCGTGGCGTCGCGCCGGCCCTCCGTCGTTGCGTCAGTCCAGCCCTCCGCATAGCGACGCACTCCGCCGGAGAAAGCCACCAGCCGGAAGCGATCGCTCGCGCGCAACGAGCCGAGCAGCTGGATCAACGCGGCCTTTGCCTGCTCGATCTTGGCGCCGGACATGGAGCCCGAGATGTCGATTACGGCCACCAGATCTCGCCGCAGAGCCGCGGCATCGGCCGCCGCGCCCGGGGCCAGCAACAGCATGAAGTACCCGTCCTCGCCCACCGGATGATGCGGTACGAGCGAGAGACCGACCAAACCACGGGCGAGCGGCAGCAGCAGCTCGAAGTCGCCACCGGCCGCGGCATCGCCGAGCGTCACTTCCAGGCGGTCATCGCGCCTTGTGACTTGGACCTGATGCGTGGGTGAATACGGCTCCCCGAAGCGAGAAGCGCTATCGACTTCCAGTCGGAAGCTGCGCGGGGCGCTCTGGCGATTGCGGTCGCCGAGGTAGCGGAACCGCCATGCGTCGCCGGCGCGGTCGAGCAGCTGCGTGTATTTGAGGGTGATCTTGCGCGTCTCCCCCGGCGCGATCGGGAAAACGCGGGCGCGGATGAGGCCCTGCCCGGCGAGCTCGATCAGCGCCGGATCGCGTTTCTGGCGCACGATGGCTTCGTAAATGGCGCGCGCCTGGGCGGCGTCCATCGCCTCCCCGCGCAGCTCCTGGTCGCCTTGCCACAGCGAGTAGCTCGAGAACACGGCCTCGCCCGGCAATGGGAAGTGGTACATCCCTTCGTCCATCACAGGGCCGTTATTGCGGAACCATTCCTCGACGGTCACTCGGGCCACGCGCCCGGTGACGCTGACTTGCACGGCGCTGCGGAGACGCTCGATTCGCCCATTGGGATTCTGCGGAATGGGTCGAATGGGGTCGATCCAGCCCTGGGCGAGCAGGGGAGACGAAAAGATGCACAGGAGGGCGGCCGCTCCGAGCACGTGCGACATACGCATGGACTGCACCTGGTTAGGGACGCCATGAGAGACGGGCATCCCCCCTTAGGTTGCACACGCCGTGCTTAGGCTAGGCTATGGCACACTGATTGGGGCCGGATTCCAGCACTTCCGCGTCGGCATCCGAGATCTGCACGAGGCCAAGGTTGGCCTCTTTGATCGTACGGTAACCATCCGGGAAGCTCGTCTGATGATCGGCGATCCATTGCAGGAAAACGCGCTCATCCTGAATCGCCGCCGCCGCATTGGTGGCAGTAATCACATCGAAGCGCGCCGCGATCGCGCGATCGGCGCGCCGCTCGCCTTCGGCGGCATAGTGCGCGGGCAGGATCAGCAGATCGCCGGGCCACGTCTCGCGCGCGCGCTCCAGACTGCGCCAGAGCAGCTTGGCCCACGCGTCGGAATGGCCCGCCAAATCGGGCCGGCCGACTGACTGGACGAACAGAAAGTCCCCCGTGAGTGCGAGGCCGTCGTCCGCGAGCAGTGCGACGCTGCCGAGCGTGTGGCCCGGCACGTGTGCGGCGCGCAGGGTCGCGCGGCCGAACGCGATCGTATCGCCGTCGGCCAGCGGTTGAAACGTCAGTTGGCCGGCGCGCTGGTCGTACGGTGAAACGGCGTCGTCGGGATGAAGGAAGTAGGGCACGTGCCAGCGCGCGGCGGCAGCGCGCGCACCGCTCACATAGTCTGCGTGAATGTGCGTATCGACGACGGCCGCCGGACTCGCCTCGAGCTCGGCGAGAAGTTCGTCGTAACGCTCGAGGTGCCGGCCCGGATCTACCACAACCGCGTCACCGTCGCTCACGAGCACGTAGCTGAGCGCGCCCTTGCCGACGCGATCGAGCTGGACCACGTGTGAGAGCGACGGCGTGGGAGACAGTTGGCGCGCGACGTACACGCTTTCCCAAGCGGCCATTCCCCCGGTAACCGAATACGCGTCGAACCCGCGCTCGCGGAGAAAGGCCGTCGCTTTTTTGCTCGAATTACCGTGCCCGCAGACCACGGCGACAGGACGGGCGGTGTCGAGGTGCAGGGGGGTGAGGTCGGGAAGGGCGAGGATCTTGGAATTCGTGTGCGCGTGGAAATCGAGCTCGGCGCCGATCGAGATATGGCCCTGTTCAACTTTCTCGGGCGCGCGCACATCGAGCACCTGCAGCGCCTCGCCGCGATCGAGCCGCTCGGCGAGCTCCTGCGGGGCAATCTGTGGCAGCGTCGGGTCCGGCATGGCTGGTAGTGTCGTCGCGGCATGACAAAAATGCAACGGCCCCCGTTTCGCGGGGGCCGTGCGTACATTCGCTCCTGCAGGCACTTATTTCAGCGGCAACAGGACGCCGAACATCAGGCCGAGGGTGTTCACCGGGGGCACGCCGACGCTCGATTTGGCACCGAACATCGTGTAGTTCGCTTCCATGCGGCCGCCAAGCGGGCCGGTCAATGCAAAGCGATAGCCCCACGCCAGGTTGAGACCCGTGCGTGACACCGCGTCCACACCGGTCGATTTGATGTAGTGCAGGTTGCCGCCCAGTGCGCCATACCAGCCTCCACGGACAGCGTAATTGACGCGCGCGGAAAAGTTGGCGCTGAAGGCCGTCGTTCCGGCCCCCTGAAAGCGGTGGATGTCGAGGCCCGGCTCGATCGCGATCTTCGCGCCGACCGGAATGATGGCAAACATGGTCGGAGGCAGGGCGATATCGGCTGCACCCAGCGCCAACCCCAGCCCGCCGCCGTAACCCGGCAAGGAGACGGCCGTGAGGTCGAAGCCCCCGATTTCGTGGACGTTGGCGTAGCCACCGGAAATTCCGAGTTGCGTCGTCCAAGCGCGTCCCGCTCGGGGACGAGCCGTGCTACGGACAGCGCGTCCGGAGCTCATGCCCGTAGAAACTCCGATCAAGACGGCGTATGTGTCCTGCGGTGGAGCGTTTTCGGCTTTGCCCCAAAACGTCGAGCGCACTTCGAGGCGACCGTTCAGCGGACCCGCGAGCCGGCGCCGGTACCCGATGGCGGCCTGGACACCAAGCTGTGTTTCATTTACGAGCAGGCCGTTGGAGTAGCTCAGGGCGCCACCCGCGGCGGCGTAAAAGGGGCCGCTGAAGGCGTAATTGCCGCGCAGTCCTAGACCGAAGAACGTGTTACTCCCACCTGAGCTGAGCTGCGATGCCGCTACGTCAGTCTCGACGGCGAGCTTCTTGGTCCAAGGGATCACTACGTACAGGCCGGCGCTCGCGGGCAATGCCGGGCCGAGGTTGAGCCCCGGTACGCTGAAGACATCGAAGTGTGAGCCACCGGAGCCGGCGACCACCAGACGCGTGTACCCGCCTTGGATCCCGAACTCCGTTTGCCAGGCCTTCTGCGCCTGCGCGCCGGTCGTGACCACCCCTGCCAGCAACGCGACCAATGCGAACGTTCTACGCACGGTAATCCTCCAGTGGGTGAATGCCGAAAAAAGGCGCCCCAATATTGGCGTTACCGCCGGAAAGGCAATGGCTTAGGGATTCCCCCTGCTTTTGGAGGACTCCCGTTTTGCGGTCCCGCTTCTATATTGACCGCTATTGTGAAACAGTTCACAAGCAGCTTGCCCGTCGAATCTCTGCAATTCCCTAGAGTCCCGTTTCGGAGGATTTCAGCAATGCGCTTCGCTTTGCTCACGACCGCCGTCGCTATCAGCGCGCTCGCCTGTGGACAGAAGGGCGGCGACCAGAACCAGACGCAGATGCAGAACGCGCCCCCGGCAGCGCCGGCGGGCAGCGCGGCAGCGATGGGGCCTGTCGTCGAGGTCAAGATGACCGGCAACGGCAGCACGCGCGCGGCCTTTGAGCCGAGCACCGTCACGGTCCCGGCGGGTGGGACTGTGCGTTTCATCAACGTGTCGGGCGGCCCGCATAACATCACCTTCTGGAGCGATTCGATTCCGGCCGGCGGCGCCGCTGCCCTCAACGCCGGCATGAAGAACACGGTGGACAATCTGTCGGGAGCGTTCCTGACGCAACCGAATGAGGCGTATGACGTCTCGTTTGCGAACGCGCCGAAGGGAACGTACAAGGGCTATTGCACGCCCCACCTGACGCTCGGCATGAAGATCGCGATCAAAGTCGAGTAATTCGCGGCCCGGCTGAGAATAAGAGGGTCCCGGTTCACGCCGGGACCCTTTTGAGTTAAGCTACGCGCACATGACCGACGCTCGCGCGGTACTCGTCCTCATCGACGGCGCCCGCGCCGATGTTCTGCGGGAGCTGCTCGGCCGTGGTGACCTCCCCAATCTCGCACGTTGGGTGATCGAGCCCGGCGGTCTCGGTGTCGGCACCACCGTTTTTCCCTCAACCACGGGCGTGGCGTACGTCCCGTTCCTCTTCGGACGGTTCCCGGGCAGCGTCGGCATTCCTGGAATCCGTTGGCTCGACCGCCGCGGGGCCGCCGGCGGATGGCGCCAGCAGTGGCGCGCCGCCCGCAGCTATTGCGGCGTCCAGGGCGGGTGGCTCAACCGCGACATCGCACCCGCTCCCTCACTGTTCGATCTCGTTCCCGACAGCATCGCGATCTGCACGCCCCTCACCCGGGGTCTCGCGGCGGGCGCGCACCGCGTCCCGATCCGGCGTGTCGTGCTGGGCGCTGTGGCGCATTATCTCGGCACCTATCGTGCGCTCGACCGGGCGGTCGCCCGCGCCTGGCTGGAGGTCGCGGACGAGCCGTGGCGTTTCCTCTTTGTCGTCTTCCCCGGCGTCGACGGCATCTCTCATCTGAAGGATCCGCTGCACCCGGCGGTCCTCGAGAGTTATCGGCTCGTGGATCGCGCGCTGGGTGACTTCGTGGCGCGGGTCAGACAAAGGGGAGACGAGCTGCCGGCTTTTTTTGTCGGGTCGGATCACGGCATGACCGTCATGCGAGATCATTCCGACGTGGCCGTGCAGCTCGAGCGCGACGGGATACGAACCCTGCGTCACCCCACGCACGTCTGGCGTCGCGGTGCTCGAGCGGCGACGATGGTGTCGGGGAACGCCAGCGTGCAGGTGTACTTCGATCCGCGTTCGGGCCGTGACCGGCCGCTGACGGAATCGGAGCTTCCGGGCGACATGCTCGACCGCTTCCTCGCGCTCCCAGCCGTGCGGCTCGCCGCCTGCCGCTCCGACACCGGCGGCGTCATCGTGCGAACCAGGACGGGGCGAGCGCGGTTAACTGAGGCATCCGGCTTACTCCGCTACGAACCCCAAAATGGCGACCCACTCGGTTTGGGCGGGTATGCGGAGTTCGATGACCGCGAACTGCTGGCCCGCACGAGGGAGACGGACGTGCCCGACGCACCGCGCCAATTGCTGCAGCTGTTCCACACGGCGCGCGCCGGCGATCTCGCCCTGGCGGCGAGTCCGGGCGCCGACTTCCGCGGGCCCTGGGAAATCCCCGAACATCGCGCCGGGCACGGCAGTCTCATTGCGGAACACATGGAGGTCCCGATCGCCGCGAGCGTGGCTCTTCCAGAGCTTCCCATGCGTACAGTAGATCTGATGCCGACGATCCTGGAGCGCCTCGACGTCGCCGTTCCGCCCGGCGTCACTCTCGATGGCGTTCCGTTTTCCAAACTCGCTGCCGTAACCGACTCACTGACTCGCTGAGGGGACTGCCGATGACTCCACGGTCGTTCGTGGTCGTAGCGGCGCTGCGCCTGATCCTCACTGGATATGTCGCCGGTGCGGCACCATCGCGCGCGCGCGCGCGTGAACCGGTGCATGACTGGAGCGCGTTGCAGCGGGCCACCATTACCGCGAATCCAAAGCGAGCCGAGTTCGTAATCGAGCTGCCTGCGGTCGATCTGCCCGCCGGTGCGATGGTCGATCAGCCCGCGTCTGTGGGCGAGTTCCCGGTGAGCGGAGCCGTCTATGCGTTACATGCCGAAGTGGTCGATGCGCATGGACGTCAGCTTCCCATCGAGTTGCTCCACCATGTGAATGTCATGGATCCGAGTGAGCGTGAGCTGTTTCTTCCCATCTCACGCCGCATCTTGGCGTCGGGCACCGAGACCGGCGAGATCCGCTTTCCGTGGCTCTTGGTCGGCGCGCCCATTCGTGCCGGCCAGCTGATTCTCTCGAACGCCATGCTCCACAACGCCACCACCGTCGGGTATCACGATGTCAAGGCCCGGCTGGTGGTGAGCTATGTGCCCCAGCGGCGGCCCTGGCCGCTGTTTACCGTCATACCCTGGCAGTTGGACGTGGCCTTTCCCGTGGGCGACAAGTCCTTCGACCTGCCGCCCGGGCGCACCGAGCGCGCATATGAAGGAAGCCCGGCAGTGGATGGCAAGCTCATCGTGATTGGTGGGCACATGCATCAGTACGGCCGGACGATCGAGTTTTGGGATGCGACCACGGGAGAATTGCTGTGGCACGGCGAGCCGGTGGCGGCGCAGACCGACCAACCGAACGCGGTGCCAGTGACGAAGCTCTACAGCCTGACGGCGATTGGGCTGCGTATTACTCCGTCACACCGCTACCGCGTCCGCGTGATCTACGAGAATCCGACCGGTCACACGATTGCGGGTGGAGGGATGGGCGTGGTGGGCGGACTATTCGCCCCCGATCGCAAAGCCATCTGGCCCAAGACGGACGCCGGCGACTCTCTCTACCAGAAGGACCTGCGGCACTTCATGGGTCCGGTGGGGAGCAGCGGCGCGATGCCCCCCATGCACATCGGGCACTAAACGCTGCTGCCGGGCTCCACGGTGTAGTCGGCGACCGCCCCCCCCAACCGCCGAGGCTCTGGAGCTTCGGCGGTTTGCATGATGCCGAGCGTCAACGCCGCGACCATCAACCCCGCGAGCGCGTCCACCGCATAGTGGAATTGCCCGTAGACCACGGCGAGGATCAGGCCTGCGGTGAAGGGCAGGAGCACGAGTCCCAGCGCGCGCCAGTAGCGCAGCGCCATGCCCGTTGCCACCACCGACGCGGCGACGTGTGAAGACGGGAAGGCAGCGCCCCACGAGTCACCGCGGTCGAGCAACCAGGCGGCGAACCGTGCCGGCCAGACCTCCGTCGCGATATTGTGGGCGCCATCGAACGCATAGCGCGGTCCCGCGACCGGAAAGAACAGGAAGACGATGTAGCACAGATAGAACGTCGCCATCACCGCGAAGATCGTGTGGCGGGACGCGTCGCGCCGCCCTACCATCCAGAGCCCGAATGGAGAGGCGTAGAGGATCGGATAATACGCGAGGTAGCAGGCGTGCAGAAACCAGGAGAGCACGACGTTGGGTGACTCCCGGATCCAGCGGTAGGAAATCTGGGAGCCGAAGACCCATGTTTCGAGCCGCTGAATGAGCAAATCGTTCTGGAAACCGGCGCTCAGTGTGAGCACGCCGATCTCGCCGTAGAGCGCGGGGAGCAGCAGCATCGGGTACCAGTCGCCGAGGAACCGGCCGATCGGACCGCTGTTGCGCGCGCGCGGGGCGACGAGCACGAGAGCGGCGATCAGCGCGTGGGCACTGAGCACCCACGGCCAACCGCGGATCCCCTCGCCCTGAAACGAGTAGAGCAGGGCGCCCGTGGCGACCAGCACGTAGGCCCCGGTGGCGAGATCGATGGCCGTATAGCCACGCCACGTCTCACACCCGCTCCAGTTGCGGCTGCGGCTGCCCCCGCCCCCCCCAGCTCCGCCGTTTACAGCCATCCGACCTCCCGATACCAATTCGCGGCGCGACGCAGCCCGGTTTCGAGCTCGATTTCCGCCTGCCAGCCGGTGTCTCGAGTCAGTGCATCACTGCGGCACGTCCATGCCGGCGCGAGGTATTCGTTGCCCTTGTCGGCCGACAACAAAGTCGCGCGCCCGGCCATATGCGCAAGAGTGCCGGCGGCCCAGAGCACGCCACGCGCCACGAACGGGGGCACCGGGACAATCCGCGGCTCGCGTCCTCCCAGGGCCCGCCCGGCCGCAAGCACGAGCGCACGGCTCGTCGTCGGGGTCGGATGGGCGGCGAAATAAACACGGCCTGCCGCGGCAGGTGAAGTGCCCGCCGCGATCAACGACCGTGCCAAATCTTCCGCGTGAATGACCGATAGCTCCTGGGATCCGTCACCGAACACCGGGACGACGCCGCGACGGGCGAGCTGAAACATCTTGAGCGTGACGCGGTCCCATTCGCCGTACACCACGGGCGGGCGTACGATCGTCCAGGGCAGGGAGGCGGGCATGGCGCGAACCAGTACTTCGGCTGCGAGCTTCGAACGGCCGTAGTCGGTGACGGGCTGGGGCGGGCGGTTCTCGTCGATCGCATGCCCCGGTGTGGTCGGGCCGGCCACCGCAAGCGATGATACGAAGAGGAACCGCCGCGCTCCGGCGTCGCGCGCGGCCTCGAGCACATTGGCCGTGCCGTCGCGGTTTGTCGCCATGAACTCGGCGGCATTGCGAGCCGCGATCTTTCCCGCGACATGATACACGACGTCCGCGCCCGCACAGCCGGCACGCAGCGCGGCGTCATCGTCGAGGTCGCCGTGCTGTAGACGGACGGCATCGTTCCAGCCCAGCCGCGACGCGAGCGCCGGCTTCCGCACCAGGGCGGTCACGGTGTCGCCGCGCGCACGCAGCGCCTTGACCAGGTGCGCACCGACAAAGCCGGTGCCACCGGTCACAAAGACGTTCACAGCGGCTTGTCGTAGATGCGGTAGGTCTTGGAAACGCGGAAGCCGAGCTCGGTGGCGGCCTTGTTCATCAGGGCGTTGTCTTCGAGGATCCAGCCGGCTTCGCCACGGGGCATGCCGTGCTTCACGGAGTTTTCCCACGTGCGGTGGTACAGCACCGCGTCGATGGCGCGGCCGCGAAACTCCGGAATCACACCGAGCAGCATGACGCGAGAGCGGTGAATCTTGCGCGAGTACCACAGCACTTTGAGAATGCCCGGAAACATCCGGCCCGAGCGGTTGTGCAAGAGCGCGAGATTGAAATCGGGGAGACTCACCGCGAATCCCACGACCTCGCTGCCACGCTCGGCGAACATGACGAGGTCCGGCACGACGATCGCCTTCAGCTGTTTGGCGAGATGATCGATCTCCGCGTCGGTGAGCGGCACGAAGCCCCAGTTCTTCTCCCACGCGCTGTTGTACAGCTTCTTGATGAGCTCGACCTCGTCGGCGAAGCGCTTCATGTTGAGCGTGCGTAGCGTGATGCCGTTGCGCTCGAGGGCCCGCCGGCCGATCCGCAGAACCCGTTCCGGCGCGGACTCGGCGCCTCCGCCCTCGTAGGCAAGCAGGTCCTTCGCCTTCCTGAACCCGTAGCGCTCGTGCAGCTGCTCGTAGTAGGAAAAGTTGTACGGCATCATGAGCGAGGGCGGCGTACCGTTGTTCGCGATCAGCAAGCCGCACTCGTCGTTGATCGATGGGCTCATCGGGCCGCGCATCGTGTCGAAGCCCCTGGCGCGGAGCCAGGCGGCCGCGGTGTCCCACAACGCGTTGGCAACGGCTTGATCGTTGATCGACTCAAAGAAGCCGTAGAACCCGACCTTGTCCTGGTGCTCCTTGTTATGTATGTCGTTCTTGATCGCCCCGATTCGCCCGACGATCTGGCCGTCCGGCCGTCTGGCCGTCCAGTACTGCGCCTCGGCGTGCTGAAAGAAGGGATTCTTCGCGGCCGATAACAGCGTGTGGATGTCGCGGCGGAGCTGCGGCACCCACAACGGATCGTGGCGGTAGTGGTCGTACGGAAAGGCGATGAAGCGATTGAGATCCCGCCCGCCCCCCGCGGGGACGGGCGTGATCTCCACTGCGGTCAGATGACCCCCAGCTCTTTTCCGAGGCGGCCGAAGACCTCGAGGGCGAGGTCGATCTGATCGGCCGTGTGGGTCGCCATTAGGCTGGTGCGCAGGCGGCACTGCGACGGCGGCACTGCGGGCGGGACCACGGGGTTCGTGAACACGCCGTTGTCGAACAGCTTCCGCCAGAACACGAATGTCTTATCGAGCGGTCCGATCAACACCGGAATGATCGGCGTCTCGGTCGGGCCGATGTCGAAGCCGAGCGACCGCATGCCTTCCTGCAGCCGGCGCGTGTTGCGCCACAGCTGCTCGCGCCGTTCCGGCTCACGCTGCATCACGTGCAAGGCGGCCAGCACACCGGCGGTGTTGGCGGGCGGCAGGGCCGCCGTGAAGATCAGGGGCCGCGAGTGGTGGCGCAGGTAGTGGATCACGTTCTCCGACCCGGCCGCGAACCCGCCGATCGACGCCAGCGACTTCGAGAAGGTGCCGACGATCAGGTCGATTTCCTCGACCAGGTCGTAGTGCGCGGCGGTGCCATCGCCGTTCGGGCCGAGCACGCCGACGGAGTGCGCATCGTCGACCGCGAGGGCCGCGCCGTATTTCTGGCAGACGCGCAACAGGCCGGGCAGGTCCGCGATGTCGCCTTCCATCGAATAGACGCCATCCACGATGACCATCGTCCCGGTGCCTTCGGGCAGCTTCTGCAGCTTGCGCTCGAGGCCGGCGAGGTCGCCGTGGTTGAACCGCATCGTCTCGCCGTGCGACATCTTCGCGCCGTCGACGATCGATGCGTGATCCAGTTTGTCGAGGAAGACGACGTCGGACCGGCCGACGAGGCCGGAAATCACGCCGAGGTTGGCTTGATAACCCGTTGAGAAGACGAGGCAAGATTCCTTGCCGAAGAACTCCGCCAGCTCGGTCTCGAGCTGCTCGTGCAGATCGAGCGTGCCGTTCAGGAAGCGGCTGCCGGTGCAGCCTGAGCCGTAGCGTTCCAGCGCGGCGCGGGCGGCGGCCAGGACTTCGGGGTGGTGCGTGAGGCCGAGGTAGTTGTTCGACCCCATCATGACCCGCTCTTGGCCTTCGATGACGACGACGGTGTCTTCCGAGCGGGAGATCGGCTTGAAATAGGGGTACAGCCCCGCAGCCTGGATTTCGCGCGCCCGGGTGAAGTTCTTACATTTGTCGAACAGCGCGATGTGCTGCAGGGTCTCTGTGCGCAATGAGGCCTCGGGTTTTATGATAAGCGGTGGTACAGCTTAGCCTTGCGGCCGCGAATTGGCAAGGCTCGTGTGAGACTCGCCACAGTCTTTCGGGCCGTGGATGTGCTACTCTAGATTGCGACGGGCGGATGAATTAGGCCGTTCCTTCCGGGGGTCTATGGCGCGACGAGCTTGGATCAGAACATTGGGCATGGTGAGCCTGCTGTGCCCAGTTGTTTTTGCCGTTCTACCTGCGCAAAGCGGATTTCATCCCCGCTGGGAAATCCCCGGCTTCGACTTTCGTACCGACGGCGGCTGGCGCGTCAAGGCGCGTCAAGTCAGTCTGCTGCGGCACCAAATGTTGGGGCAGGGCAAAGTTGGCTTGTTGAACTCTTTGACGATCGAGCAATCCCCGACCACCGCCGTCTCCGGCACACTCCTCGTCCCCGCGGTGTTTTTCGCGTACGCGAACACCGATTCGGCGTTGTTCATGACCGATACGGCACAATACACGTCCGCATTGTTCTCGAGCAGTCCTCCCGGCGGCAATCCGTACACCCTGCGCACCTTCTATGAGCAAATGTCGAACAACGCTTTGAGCCTGACGGGGAGAATCCTGGGGTGGGTCAAGCTCGACAGCGCCGAGGTCACCTACACCGGCGTCGCGGGAACGTGCAGCGGGAATCCGTTCGGCACGTCCAATTGCAACGGAATTTTCAGCAGCAACGCTATTCTGCGCATGCAGACCGGCTTCCGGCAGGCGCTTGCGGCCGTCGACAATCAGGTGGACTTCGGCCAATTCGACAACGATGGCCCGGACGGGATTCCCAATTCCGGCGACGACGACGGGTACGTGGACATGATCATGTTCGCGCATCCCACCAAGGACGGCGCCTGCGGCGGATTCCCGGGTGGTGCCGATCCGGCGACGAACAATCACATCTGGTCCCATCGCTACACGTTGCTCAGCAGCTACGTGACAAACGATCCCGCCCACGCCGGCAACTCATCCGGATTCAGCATGATTCACGTCGCGGACTATTTCGCGACATCGGCGCGCGGCGGGGCAAACGCCTGTGACACGACGCAGGTCATGCCGATCGGGACGGCCGCGCACGAATTCGGGCACGCGTTGTCGCTCCCCGATCTGTACGACACGCAAGGGAACACGGAAGGCAGCGGGCAATGGGGTCTGATGGGCTCGGGGAATTTCACGAGTCCGCGCAGTCCGTCGCGGATGGAGGCGTGGTCGTTGAACGAGTTGGGATGGGTGACGCTCCAGCAGTTGACCAGCAGCGGCACGTACGCCCTCGATCCCGCGGCCACCTCGCGCACCGCCGCGTACATACGGCCGCCGGGACCCAACCCGCGTGGCGAATCCTTCCTCGTGGAAAACCGGCAGGGTGGGCCCGCCGGGCTGGCCGATTCGGCGGTGATCCGGCGCCACTGTCAGACCAGCTTCCAGCCGGTCACCTGCCCCGGTGGATTGCTGATCTGGCACGTGGATTCCAGTAAGATTGCGGCCAGCGGCTTCCGTGGGAGCAACACCGTGAACTCCGGCTCGATCCACGGCCTCGTACTCGAAGAGGCGGACGGCTTGCGGCAGCTCTGGTGCGCGGGCGGCGGGTGCAACCGGGGGGACGCCGGCGATCCGTACCCCGGCGTCGGCGGTAACACGGCGTTCGTGTACCGCACCAATCCTGTCGCGACGATGACTGACGGCAGCTTCGCCGGGTTCGGCATCGACCAGATCACCCAGGTGGTGCCGGACGGTCAGATGTCCTTCCGCCTGAAGTTCGGCTCGCTCACGGTGGTCCGCGCGAGCGATACCACGGCCACGATTCGGTTCGATGCCGCCAACTACTTCGCGTTCCGTGATCTGCTCGATGATGGTTCGAGCCATAACGTAGGCTTTGTCGATAGCCAGGTTGTGGGTCGAACGCGGTTCAACTTCCAGTCATGGTCGGACGGCCTCGCCATCAATCACCCGATCACGGGGAGTCTCGCGGGAGGGACGTTGACCGCGAGCCTGCTGCGCGATTTTAAGCTGAAGGCGACGTCAGGGTCGGGCGGCACCATCCAGGCCGACACCGCGATCGATCTCACGAACGGCACGTTCATTCGCGAAGGCAGGACGGTAACACTCACGGCCACGCCCGACTCCGGAACTTTCGGCGGCTGGTCTGGTGATACGGTGACGACAAACACGGTCGTCGCACTGCCGATGGGGCGGCCGTACACGCTCACCGCGACGTTCGGAACGCTGGCGATTTCCAGCGTCAGCGCACGTCCCAATGGCGTGATGGGAGCCGCGTACGCCGATACGCTGCGCAGCAGCGGCGGCACCGGAACGAACAGCTGGGTCGTCACGAGCGGCGCCTTGCCGCTCGGTCTGACAGTGGACGGACCGACCGGGATCGTCTCGGGATTCCCGCGCCAAACCGGCAACTTCACCTACACGGTGACGGTCACGTCGGGCGCACAGAACCAGGCGAAGACCTTTACGATGTCGGTGACCGCACCGTCACTCGCGACCGCCGACGTCACCTCGCAGCTCCTCGGGCCGACCGCGCCGCTCACCGTCGATCAGATTCGCTATCTCGATTTTCTGGGCAACGGCAACGGTGTCTTCGACATCGGTGACTTTCTCGCGTGGGTCAAGACGACGGGCGCACCGCTCAGTGCCGCGATGATTCAGGTCTTGCAGCGGAAAGGAGGCCCGCGATGAGGCGCGGCTTCGGTATCGTGCTGCTCGCGACGGTGCTGTTCGCGGGACTGAGCTGTGGAGATGCGACGGCTGCCGGACCCGGAGAGCTAAAAGTGCGGCTCACGTCGCCCAATTCGGGCCTCGACTCGGCGATCGTTTTCACGATCACCGGCCCGGCTGCACTGACGGGCGCGACCGCCGGCACCGGTCTGCGCCTGTTTCAACAGCCGCTGGGCGGGACCACGACGCGCTTCGCCTTGACCGGCCTGCTGACCAATGGTGCGACCATCCTGACGATCGGCGTGCAGGATATCGGCTCGCTGAGCCAGTACAGCGGGGCGATCAACGGAGTGGCGCAGCCGAATTACCAGCTGCGGGTGTTGCCGGGCGGTTACGGGCTGGCGCTGACGCGTTAGTCCCGGCGGACGCCGGCTCGGGCATCTCCCAGGCGCGCATCAGCCCTTCTTCGAGCTGCCGGTGCAGGTCCTGATAGAGCGCGAGCAGCTGCCGGCATTCTTCGGTGAGCGTGGTTGCGCCGCCGCCCGGTCCGCCCGCGCGCGAGACGACTATCGGCCGGCCCAGGGCCCGCTCCATCTGCTGAATGGCGCTCCACGCCGTGCGGTAACTGATCCCCGCCTCGCCCGCCGCATCCTTGATCGATCGCACCCGATCCACCGCGTCGAGTAATCGCGCCTCCCGCTCGCCGAGGACCGATGTGCCGCGCCGTGTCAGCGTAACCTGCGCTCGAGGAATCAAATCAATGAATTGCATACAACCTCCTGCGTGATCAACAACTCGACCGCGATTGCTCCTTTGCGGTATACCCGAGCGGCGGAAGAGTTCCACTCGTCCTTGTCTGTGGCGTCCGCACAACAGCAGTGGTTGCGTTGCAATACGCGGGCCTCGCTCTATTTTCGTTCACGGGGGCGGTAGCTCAGTTGGGAGAGCACCTGGTTTGCAACCAGGGGGTCGTGGGTTCGAATCCCATCCGCTCCATGAGGCGGATCGGCGCGGGTAGGCTCGGCCCGCCCGTCAGAACAGGCCGATGTTAAAGGGGGCGCTCGCAGCGCTGGTCGCGCCCGGGGCGCTCACCACCAGCGTGTAGCCGTTCCCGACCTGGTCGATGCTCAAGTCCGAGAACGTGGCGACGCCGTTCACCACGGGGACGGTTTTTGTCCCCGAGAGCGTGCCACGCAGCAGGATGCCGCCGTTGTGCCCGATGGTGATCGATACGGAACCGGTGAAGCTCGTAAGCGGATTACCCTGGTCGTCCACGACGGTGGCTTGCACGGCCGGCTCGATCCTCATGAGCGGCGGCGTGGTCGAAGGCTGGACGGTGAACACGAGGTGGTTGGCGGCCGGGTTGAGCGTGAGCGCGGTGGCCAGCCACGTGCCGGGCGAGCTGGCCTGATCGAAGAACCAGGTCCACTGCGGCTCGGCTGCGCCCGCGGCGTCGCCCTGCACGACGTACTCCGCATCGCCTTTCATCTGCGGGTCATCCGCTTCGTTGACGTGGGTGAAGCCGGGCGGCGTGCCGAGGCCGACCAGCCGGTCCGACATCGTGACGCCGAATGCCAGCGCGCCCGCGTTGACGGGAATGGCGCCGGGATCAGCGATCGTGGGCGCCGAGCCGGAACCCGATGCCGAATGGTAGGTACCCAAGGCGTCCGCATCGACCAAGCTCACCCCGCTCCACGCCGAGAGCAGGACCCCGCCGTCGGGGATGGGCGTCGAGAACAGGGCGTGCACCGTCAGGAGCGAGTCGGTGGCGGTGCTGGCGTCGTGAAAGCCTCGCACGTTCGTGGCGACATAGGTCGCCATCGAAATGCCGGCGGACGTGACGTAATCGACCAACGTGTAGGTGTTCCCGACGGGCGTCTGCGCGGCGTCGCTCAGATGGTCGGTTACGGTGGTGATGGTGTTGGTCGAGCCGACCCAGAAGAACGTGGCCACGATTGCGTCGCCCACGTGGGGGTTCTGGGGATTGAACCCCATTCCCACGTGGCTGCCCCCGTTGCTCCAGGGCATTACGTCATGGAACGCGCCATTCTGTTGGTCGAGAGTAATGCCCGACGCCGCGGTGACCGCGAACGCCGGCGCGCCAATTCCGTGCGGCCGGGGACTGACGGCGTCCCGGCAGGCCGCCGCGAGCAGCGCGAGGGTGAGCAAGAACCGCTTGTCCACAACCCGCCCGTTGTTGAGTGAGTGCCACATCTTGGTGTGGCAGGGCACGCAAGGCTTGGGCCAGCGGCTCGGCTGCGGTCCCGATTTGCCTCCTTCCCCCAGCGCCGTATCTTCCGGTGCCGGGTTTTTTCGTCCTCCCAATCATCCAGCGTCCCCTTGGAGCGTTACTGTACACCGCATCCTACAATCGCCATCGGGGCTCGCCCAACTGGGTGAGCTACGATCTCGATGCGACGCACTTCGGCGCAGAGGACCGGTGCGAGTGTTTCACCTTCGATCCGGACTTGCCCGCCACCTTCACGCACTTTACCACGGCCGACTACACGGGCGCCGGCGACTCGGCGGGATTCGGGATCGATCGCGGCCATCTCGCGCGCTCGTTCGACCGCACGTCGGGCTCGCTCGATAACGCGACGACGTTCCTCTTTTCCAACATCGTGCCGCAGGCTTCCGACCTGAACCAGGGTCCTTGGGCCGCGATGGAGAACGACCTCGGCGACTCGGCGCGGTTCGGCAACAAGGAGGTGTACATCATCGCCGGCGTCGCCGGAGACATCGGCACGGTGAAGCACCAGGGCATCATCACGATCCCCGCCTACACGTGGAAGGTGGCGCTCTTTCTGCCGCGCGATCATGGTTTGGCGGACGTGCATTCCTATCGCGACCTCGAGGCCGTGGCCGTGATCATGCCAAACCGTCCCGGCATTCGGAACGTCGATTGGCACACGTATGCGACCACGATCGATCAGGTCGAGGCGTTGAGTGGGTATGACCTGCTGGCCCTCCTTCCCGACCCGATCGAGATCGCCGTAGAAAGCAACACCAAGCCACCGAGCGCGGTCGCTGACGGGCCCTACAGCTCGCTGCCACATCTTGCCGTTCCGATGAGCGCGGCCGGCTCGAGCGATCCCGACGGCGACGCGCTCACCTACGCGTGGTCGTTTGGGGACGGCATTAGCGCAACCGGCCTGGCCGTGTCGCACGCGTACGCGGAGCCCGGCAGTTTCACCGTGCGCCTGATTGCGACGGACATCCGCGGGTTGGCCGACACGACGTTCACCACCGCGCTCATTCTGACGCCGATCCAGGCCATCGCGGGCGTCGAGGGTCTAGTCGATCAGCTGGTCGGCAGTCATGCGCTGGACCCGGCCGACGGCAAGTGGCTCTACAACAAGCTCGACCTTACGGCCAAATTGCTCGGGCAGGCGACGGGGAGGTCGGCCGTGAATCAGCTCGAAGAGGTGCTGCACCGGCTCGACAATAGCGGGCCGGGCACCACAGCTTTGGTACAGGCGGTCGAGCGGCTGATGCAGTCGTTGACTTCATAGGAGGAAACGCATGCGTCTCGCGACCGGCGTCTTTACAAGTCTGCTGATTCCTGTGGTCGGCATCGCGCAAACGCCGGCTACGCCGTTGCGCATTGCGGCGAGCAGTCTCGCGTCGGTCGAGGTCCACCTCAACGCGCGCCGCATCGGCAACTCCTGGTACGAGGAAGACGCGAGCCTCTCGGGTCCGTCGCGCATCGCCATCACGTACGGACAGCCGCACGCGCGCGGACGCAAGGTCGAGGGAGGACTGATCCCGCTCGATAGCGTGTGGCGATTTGGCGCGAACATGGCCACGACATTGCACACCGACCTCGACATCACGCTCGGGGACCTGAAGTTGCCGCGCGGGGACTATTCACTGTTCATCCTCTACACGCGGACCGGTTACGCGCTGATCGTGAATCGCGGTACGGGGCAGTGGGGTACCGATCACGATGGCACGAAGGACATCGGACGCATTGCGCTCACGACCCGGACAATGGCCGAACCGGAGCCTTCACTGTCGATCTACCTCGTGCCGGATGCGCCGCAGCCGGGTACCGGCTACGCGGAGCTCAAGGGCACGCTGCGCATCAAGTGGGGCGCGACCGAATTGACGACCGGCTGGCGAGTGGATCAGTGACCGACGAGCGCTATCCGATCGGCAAATTCACGCCTGTCCCGGCGCTGCCGCCGGCGCAGCGCGCCGCGTGTATCGAGCAGATCGCCGTGGCGCCCGCGAATTTCCGGCGCGCCGTCGCCGGCTTGAACGACACGCAGCTCGATACGCCGTATCGGACGGGTGGCTGGACCGTCCGTCAGGTGGCACACCATCTGCCCGACAGCCACATGAACGCCTACGTGCGGTTCAAGCTCGGCCTGACAGAGGATGCGCCCGCGATCAAGACGTACGAGGAAAAAGACTGGGCCAGGACGCCCGAGATGCGTTCGCCGATCGCGATGTCGCTCGATCTGCTGGCCGCGCTGCATCAGCGCTGGGTGGCGTTGCTGCGGGGAATGTCGCCGGCCGATTTTGCGCGGACGATCAAGCACCCGGAGTGGGGCACGCCGTCGCTGGACACGCTGCTCGCGCTCTATGCATGGCATGGGCGTCACCACACCGCGCACGTCACGACGCTGCGGCAGCGCATGGGTTGGGGAGGGGGAGACTGATGGTCGATTTCGCCGACGACGATCTCGACGAAGAATTCCCGCTCGGCGACGGGACCGCTGCCACGGAGGGGATCGTGCTGTGCCCTTACTGCGGCGAGCCGAACGAAATCGGCATCGACGCCGGTGGCGGCACGAATCAGGATTACGTCGAGGACTGCCAGGTATGCTGCCGGCCGTGGCGTGTGACTGTAGCCTTCGATGAGGAGGGGAACGCCGCGATCTCAGCCTCGCCGCTCGATGAATGAAGTAGTGATGCCCGTTTTTAGGTGATCCACGTCTCATTCCCAAGAACTACCCCCAAAGATTCTGCCCTTGGAAAGGGCTCGGCATTACAGTCACGCATTGCCTGGAGGGAATGCGTGCGGACCATATTGGTCATAGAAGACGACGCGGATACACGAGTTACCCTGCGGGATTTCCTGATTGGGGAAGGGTTTGTCGTCCATACGGCGCGGGACGGTCAGCATGCGCTGCATGTGCTCGAGAAGATGGATCTGCTGCCGGACCTGATCCTGCTCGATTACAAGATGCCGGTCATGGACGGCAAACAGTTCCTCCACATGATGCGGCGCACCCCGCGGCTCGGGTCGATTCCGGTCGTACTCCTGTCGGCGGCGACGCGGGAGTGGTCCGGCGCCCATCTCGAGGTCGAGGACGTGCTGTCGAAGCCCATCGACCTCGAGTTGCTGCTCACGACGGTAAACCGGATCAGCGCCGAGCAGTTATAACGCCGCCTCGTACCGGCGCGCGACCTCCTGCCAGTTCACCACGTTCCACCAGGCCGTCACATAGTCCGGCCGGCGGTTCTGGTATTTGAGGTAGTAGGCGTGCTCCCATACGTCCAACCCGAGGATCGGTGTCTTGTTGTCCATCAGCGGGCTGTCCTGGTTGGGACGGCCCGCCACTTCGAGCTTCCCCTTGGCCAGGGTGAGCCACGCCCACCCGCTGCCGAAGAGTGACGTCGCTGCGGTCCCAAGCTGTTCCTTGAGCTTCGTGAAATCGCCGAATGTCTTCCTGATGGCATCCGCCAGCGCGCCCGTTGGCTCTCCGCCGCCACCCTTGCCCGCCGGCGCCATGATCGTCCAGAACAACGAGTGATTGTGGTGCCCGCCGCCGTGGTTGCGGACCGCGGTGCGGATGTCCTCGGGGACGGCGTTAATCCCGCGCAGCAGCTCTTCGACGCTCCTACTTGAGAGCTCGGGATGCTTATTCAGCGCGTTGTTGAGGTTCGTGATGTACGCCTGATGATGCTTGCCATGGTGGATCTGCATCGTCTGCGCGTCGATGTGGGGCTCGAGGGCTGCAAAATCGTAGGGGAGCTGGGGGAGCACGTGTCGCGCTTCGAGGCTCGCCTTGGCCGTGCTTTGTTCTTTCAGTTGTGCCATCGTCCGCATCCTTCAAGAGTGTGGCTCTCAAACCCCGCATTGCGCGACACGGTTCCCCCCCTATTTTGCTCCGCGGAACGTGTCGTCCTCTCTCACGCCGGAGGCGCTCGTGGCGGAGTTCCTGCTGCGCTGGCTGCACTATCTCGGTGGCATTACGTGGATCGGTCTGCTGTATTACTTCAACTTCGTGCAGGGGCCGTTCATGGCGGAGGCGGATCCCGGCGCCAAGAGCACCGCGACGCAGAAACTGCTGCCGCGGGCGCTGCGCTGGTTCCGTGGGGGCGCGATGCTGACGTTTCTCACCGGCCTCGCCATCCTCGGAAAACGGATCGGCGAGTCGCCGCTCGGCGCCGCCGGGTGGTCCACGCCGTGGGCGATCACGATTCTCACCGGCGCGCTGTTCGGCACCCTGATGTTCTTCAACGTCGTGCTCGTCATCTGGCCCAAACAGCAGATCGTGATCGCATCGGCGAAAGCGGTCGCGTCCGGTGGGCAGGCCAATGCCCTGGCGCCGGCGGCCGCCCGGCGCGCGTTCCTGTCGTCGCGCACGAACGTGGTGTTTTCGATTCCGATGCTGTTCTACATGGGCGCCGCCTCGCACTTCACACTACCGGGCGGCGGCAATCATGCCGCGTACTGGGCCGGTGTCATCGTCGTCGCCGCGCTGCTCGAGATCAACTCGCTCGCCGCGACTACCGGAGCCACCACGAAGCCGATCGAGAAGATCCCCGGCGTGATCGTCACGGGATTCGTCGTGTGGGCCGTCGTGTACGGGCTCGCCCGGGCGTTTCTATCGGCCTGACGGCATAACGGATGGCGTCGGTCACACTCCGCCGGGTGAGCAAGGTCTTCGACGGCGGAATTCAGGCGTTGCAGCAGCTCGACCTCGATGTGCGGGACGGCGAGCTCCTCGTCCTGCTCGGGCCGTCGGGGTCGGGGAAGACGACGGTACTGCGCTGTATCGCCGGACTGGAAGAGCCGACCAGCGGCGATGTCGTGATCGGTGATCGCGTCGTGACGCACGCCGCTCCTGCCGAGCGGGACGTCGCGATGGTGTTTCAAAGCCCAGCCCTGTATCCGCATCTCACCGTCCGCGAAAACATCGCCTTCCCGCTGGAGATGCGCGGCGTCGCCGATGCGCAGGTGGCGCGCCGCGTCGTGGAGGCAGCGGGGCGTCTCGGTCTGGAGAACGCCCTCGATCGGTTGCCCGTGCAGCTCTCGGAGGGCGAGCGACAACGGGCGGCGCTGGGCCGCGCCATTGTCCGCGGCCCGCAGGCCTTTCTGCTCGACGAGCCGCTGTCCAAGCTCGACGCGAAGTTGCGCATCGAGCTCCGCGGCGAGTTGCTGGCGCTGCAGCGGGCGCTCGGCGCCACCATGATCTACGTCACGCACGACCAAGCCGAAGCCATGACGATGGGCCAACGCATCGCCGTGCTGCACGAAGGCCGGCTGCGGCAGGTCGGCACACCCGAGGAGGTCTATCAGCGGCCGGCGGATGTCCACGTTGCCCGCGCCGTCGGCACACCGGGAATGAACGTGCTGCAGGGACGGGGACGGGGACGGGGACGGGGACGAGGAACGGGGGAAGAGGGAAGGGTCATCGAAGCGGGTAGTCTGGCGATCCCGATTGAGCTTTCGACGTACGAGGGAGAACTGCAGCTCGGGATCCGCGCGGAGTACGTGGGATTGTGCGCGGTCGATAAGGGAGTCGGGAACGGGGACGTCCTCGTCGTCGAGCCCCTGGGCAGTGAAACGCTCGTGCACTTGAATGTCGGCGGGCAGCCGCTCGTCGCGCGCCTGGCTGGATTTGCCGACGTGCGGGTCGGTACGCGCGTCGGCGTAAAGGTGGATCGCCGCCGGCTGTATCTGTTCGACGCCGCCGGAGCGCCGCTCGCGTGAGCTCGCGCACGTGGGCCGCGGCGGCGGCTGCCGCGGCGGCGCTTGCAGCGGCGCTGGCGCTCGTCGTGGTACACGCGGCGCAACGCCATTACGAGCGAGCATTCGCGTTTCGCATGGCACGCACGACAGCCACCTACATCGCGGCAGTCACACCTCCCCCCCGACCACCACCGCCGCCGCCGCCACCACGGCGTGTTCGCAGGCGGGGCCGGCGGTCGACGCCGCTCCCACCGCCAGCACCTCCGGTATCCGCAACCCAGGCCTCGCGCAGCTATGATCTGCCGTCGCTCCTCACCCAGGCGAAGGCATTGCGTACGCTGCCCGGCTGGACGTCTGATGTGGAGGTCTATTTCGGCACGGCGCCGCTGATCGAGGCCACAGCGGCGCCGCTTGCGCCGGATGACTTGCCGCGCGTCGGCGGCCCCGGGGGTGGTTGGTGGCGGGACCGTGCCGCGCTCGTGCCGCTCAGGGATCGCGACGGTCGTGAGGTCGTCGGAGCAGTCGCCGTGCGGCCGCGTCCGCTGCCCCATGGCCCACTGCCCGGTGGCTTCGGATTTGCGTTCCCTGCGGCATTCATCGCCGTGGGCGGTGCGGCCGCGATCGCGTTCCGCCGGCTCCCGCAGCGGCGTGGCGCCTACATCGGGGCCGCACTGCTCCTCGCGCTCGGCACATACGCCGATGTGCGTACCGCCGCGCGGCAAAGCACCGACCGCTGGCTGGTCGATACGCGGCGGCTGCTGCAAGAGGCCGCTACCAGGATGCCCGCGCCACGCACCCGTGTGCCGGTGAGTGACCTCGCCGCGATGGTGCCGGACGCGGAGGTCGTCGCGGGGAAGCCGGCGGAGTCTGCGCCACGCCGCGCGCGCATCGATGGCGAGCGGCGCGCGATCGTCGCGGCGCTGATCGGCTCCGGTCGCTGGATCGAGCTGCGCACGCCGCCCGCAGAAATCGAAGCGCCCAGCTGGCTGCTGTTGCTGGTTCCGTGCTCATTGCTGGGACCGTTTGCGATTCTGCTCTTGCGCTGGGCGGAGCGGACACCGATCCGGAGCCGGCGCGAGACCGCCGTGGCGTGGGGCTTCCTTGCGCCCGCGGCACTCCACCTCGTGATTTTCACGGTCGGACCGACATTCTACGCCCTCTACTTCGCGAGCCTGGCGAGCTTCAAGACGCTGCTGCGCGATCCGTTGACCTGGATCTCATTTCGCAATACCGCCGTCTATGCGCTGTATGTGCCCGTCTCTGTCACGCTCGCGCTCGTGGCGGCGCTGGCGGTGCAGCGCCACCGTGGACGATGGAGCGGCCGGCTCTTCAGTGCCGCGTTGCTGCTGCCCTATGCTGCTTCGACGGTCGCGATCGCACTGCTCTGGCAGGTGATTTATCGAGCGGGATCGCTCGGCCTGGGCCGCGCTGATTGGCTGAGCAACGCCCGGACCGCACTCCCCGCCCTCATGTTGATCTCGATCTGGGCGCACATCGGCGGCCAGATGCTCGTCTTCCTGACCGGCCTGCAACGGATTCCCCGCGCGTATCTCGATGCGGCATGCGTGGACGGTGCCGGGGCGTGGCGCGCGTTCTGGCGCGTCACCTTCCCGCTCCTGCGGCCAGTCACCGGTTTCGTACTGTTGACCGGCGTGCTCGGCGCTTTCCAGATGTTCACGCTTGTCTATGTGCTCACGCAGGGTGGACCGGCCGAGTCGACCGACGTGCTGGTGCATCGGATCTATCAGACCGGATTTGTCTCGCAGGCGTTTGCTATGGCGAGCGCCCTGGCGCTGCTGCTGTCAATCGTGCTACTGGCTTTCAGATGGCCGCAGCTCAGGGTGCTCCGCAAGGAGACCGCTCGTGCGTAAGACTTTGCTGGCGATCGCGAGCCTCGCCATGCTCGCGCCCTTCATCTATATGATCTCGGTCTCATTCATGGGTGAGGCGGAGCTGCTGCGCTGGCCGCCAGCTGTGCTTCCCGATCGGCTCGAGACCGGCAACTACGCGGCCGCATTCCAAGCCTTGCCATACGCCCGTGTCTTCATGAACACGGCGATTCTCGCGGCATGTGTCATGGTGGGCCAGGTGCTCACCAGCGCGGCCGCCGGCTATGCGTTCGCACGCATGCGCTTTCCGGGGCGAGATCGAGTCTTTACAGCGCTGCTCGCCACGTCTGCGATTCCCGCGATCCTGCTGCTGCTGCCGCGGTATCTGTTGATCGACGCGTTGGGCTGGGTGGACACGTATCCCGGTCTCATCTCAACCGAGCTCGTATCGGTCTGGGGAATTGTCCTGATGCGCCAGTCGTTTCTCGCGTTGCCGCGCGACGTGGAGGACGCCGCGCGACTGGATGGAGCAGGGGAGTGGACGCTCTTCTGGCGTGTCGCGCTTCCCTTGGCGAGGCCCGCGCTGGCTGCCCTTGCCGTGCTCGCGTTCATGGACCAATGGCGCAACCTCCTCTGGCCACTGGTCGCCACGCGCTCACCGGCCATGGAGGTGGCGGAGCTCGCGCTTACGCGCTTCCACGTGGCCTTTGCAGGCAACTGGCCCTATCAGATGGCTGCGGCCGTGATGGTCACCTTGCCGGTGCTGGCGGCGTGCATCGCTGCCCAACGCTACGTCATGCGAGGTGCGGCGCTCACAGGTGGGAACGCGCGATTCTAGCGTCTGGCAGCTGCTCGGAAGGTTACGCTCCACTTCACGTCGCTCGTCGTTCCCGCCGGCCACTCGAGCACGGCGTGGCCGCTCTCCAGGCGCTTCAAAGTGCAGGCGACATCCGCTTGGCACGATCTCGCACGCAGGCCTCGCGGCACGGCGATGGTGACCGCGTAGGGACGGCCATCGAGTGTCGTCGACTTCGCCTGCAGTGAGCGTGTGCCGGCATCCCACCGCTCTTCGCTGATGTCGACGGCGCCTTGAACGATATGACGCGTCGTGCCGATGACCTGGGGCCGTGATACGGCGCTGCGCAACGCGATCGTCAGCGTGCTGTGCGGCGAGATCGTGGCAGCGAGGGTCTGCTGCACGTCCCCCAGGGGTCGCTCGGCCCAGACGTCGTATGCTGCAAAGCGCCCCCCGCCCCCTCCTCCCGTGATCCCCAGCGCCGCCAGGTTCTGCGCCACCGTTCGCGGCTCGTCGTCCCAGTTCAACAGGGCGAGCGTCCACCAGCGCGGGGATCCTTCCACGATCCAGGTCGAGGCCGGGCGGTCACGGGTGACGCTCCACAGTCCACCCGCGCCGCCCGTGTCGGTGACGTGGACCGCGACCACGTTCTCGCCACCCCAGTTCAGCGCCGTCGGGGGCACGGTGTAGCGCCGATAGGTGCGCCACCCACTCATGCCTCCGATCCGGACGCCGTTGACGAATGTCTCGTCGAGATCGTCGACCTTCCCGAGCTCGAGCCTGGCCGAGGACGTCTGCCGAGTGTCGGAAGGCGCGGGCAACATGAATCGCGTCCGGTACCAGGCAGCCCCGTCATAGTCGGGATGGCCGGCCTGCTCCCACGTCGACGGTACCGGAATCGTTTCCCAGGTCTCGTCATCGAAGTCTCTGGACGCGTAGCGGGCATCGTCGCCGGTGCGGAAGCGCCACGGGCCGCGCAGCCGTACCACACTGTCGCCGAGCGTGAGCGCCGGTGCGATTTCGGGCTCATCGCCGTGCGTGTCGACGGGGCGGGGGGCCGACGCCGTCTGCGACGCGACGGGGATGGTCTTCTGTAAGAGCGGCAAGCGGTCGGGAGGCAGCTTGGGGAGGTTGTCCGAGAAAATGCTCATGCCACCCGACAGCGCGACAACCGATGCCCACACTCGCGCCTCGTCGAGCGTAAGCGGGGGCCGAACGACGAGGCAATCAGGATCGTTGAGCCACACCGACCGATGATAGAAGCTGCGCAGCGCGGCCGCGCGCGCCGGCGACTGGATGCCATTCCAGCTGGCATCCACGTCCTCCCCGATGCGCATGCCATCCACCAGCCCGGCCGCATGCTGCAGTGGCGCGCCGCAACCGAGCAGGAACGCTTCCGTGCCGAGCCCATCGCGCAGCGCGGCGAGACCGCTGCGGTAGGCTTCCGCACGGGTCAACCCGCCGTAGTGCGTCACCCCGGCGGTCGCCCACTCGAGGAAGTCGATCTTCAGATAGTCGTAGCCCCACTCACGGACGACGCGCCGCGCCAGGTCATAGAGCCACTGCTGCACGTCTGGATGCGCGCCATCGAGGGCGAGAATCCGTCCGCCCCACGGCTCGCGCGTGTCCATGACGACAGGTGCCCCGTCCGGGGCCGGGGGGGGCTCCTTCAACAGCCACGCCGAGTTCGCCCGGGCGATGTCGGATCGCTCCGCCACGGCGAAGGGCGCGATCCACAAACCGGCCTGGAATCCCGCCCCGTGAATGCGGTCGGTGAGCCAGCGATGGCCGTGGGGGAACTTGGCGTTTGTGTTCCAGTCGCCGGCGGCACGCTGGTAGCCGTCATCGAGCTGGATGTAGCGGAAGCAGCGGCGGTCGAAGTGCGCGGCGCAGAAGTCGATGTTGGCGAGCATGTCGGCTTCCGACACGGCGGCACCGAGCTCGTACCAGGAGCACCAACCGGTAGGCACGGAGAGTGCGGCGACGCGCTCGCGGTCTACGGATGAAGACGGCGTGGCGGCGGCGCTGAGTGCGGCGAGGCCGTCGCCGGCGGGCACGTAGGCCAGCCGCAGCGTTGCTCCGTCGCCGTCCGGCCGTACGGGGCGGGGGGGAGACCACTCGCTGACGGCGTCCAGGCTCCCATCCGGGCCAAAGATCACTTTTCCTTCGCCCGCCCCGCCCGGATCCCACACGGCGGCCAAGCCGTGTCCTGCACGAGTAAGGCCGATAGCGCCATAGCTGGTCGCGCCGGCCGGCAGCGCAGTTATGTGGCAAGCGCTCCACGATTGGTAGCCACTCACGAGCGCCACGAGAGCCCCATCACCAGGAAGCACCTGTGGCTCAGAAGTTGCGAAGAATCGTATGCCGCGGATCGTGGCGAGCACGCGATCGGGATACACGGTTACAGTCACCGCGCCGCGTGCTTCGGAGTCCGAAGCTAGGAACTCGGCCTCGATCCATACGCTGCCCGACGTGCTTCCGGCGGGTGGCGGTGTTCGGCCCCGGATCACCAGCGATTCGCCTCCGGGTGGCCGGCGGTTTCCCACGCTGACGTCTTCCAGGTCGGCAAGGGTTGCGAGGGTGTCGCCGATCCAAACACCCAACGCTGCATTGCGCAGCAAGGGGATGGACCGGTCGGGAGCGTTGTACCACAGCGCCAGGCGGCGCTGGTCGTCGAGGTCGAAGCGCAGGCTGCCCGGAATGCTCCGCGCATACAGTGGGCGCGTGCGCCACAGCGCGGCAGAAGCCGCACCAGTCAGGAGAACGAACGTGCGCCGGTCCATCGTATCAATGTTGATTGCGTGGGGAGCTTTGTCTACGACACTCGGCGCACAATCGCGCGGCAACCGCGCGCATGCGATCGGATTCGGCTTCGTCGCGACGGTCGGGGACAACTGGCAGATCGAAACTGCGGAGATCGGTTACGTGCATCGGCCGGCGCGGGGCCTTGCGGCGATTTCACTGGCGGGCCGAGTGGGCACGTTCATCAACGAGAGCATGATGGTCGGAGGGATGCGGGGCATCGTGGCGGCGGCCACGCTCTCCGGACGTACGCGCATGAAGTCCATCGCCCAGCTGGGGCAGGACGAGCACGGCACCGGGATCGGGCTCGATGTGACCATGGAGGTCACCGGCTATCGCGCCTCGCATTCTCCGCTGGCGCAGGGGTCCCGCTGGCTGGCGGTGTCTGTGCTGCCCGCGATCAGCATCGGCGACGGCGACCACCCGCACTTCGCGATCGTGATTGGCCCCACCGCCTTCTTTAGCGCTACCAAGCCCGCCATGCGCGGCTTATTGGCGCTGCGTGCTGAGGCGCCGCTGGCGCGGCGGGAGCGTCGTCCCTAGGTTAGCGACCCTATGGTCGCACCGACGCTGGCCTCGGACCATCCCGGCCTCGAGGTCCTCGCCGAAGTCGCTAAAGTGTTGGCTGCCGGTCGGCCCGCCGAAGAAGGGCTGGCCGGAGTGGTGGGCGTGCTGCGGCGCGGCCTGGCGCTGCGCCGCTGCCGCTTGTGGCTCCGTTCCGCGGACGGCGCCCGTTATCTCCCCATCGCCAGCCCGGAAGACGAAACACAACTCCCCGGATTCACGTCCGCCGTCGCCGGCTGGGTCGCTCAGGGACCGCACCAGGAACCGGTCGCCGGCGGCACGCTGCTGCGCCTGCCGCTCATCCATGAAGAAGAGGCCCTCGGTTGCTTCGAGGTGATCATCCCGCAGGGTCGCTACGAGCGCATGGCGCACGACGTGCTGGTCGTGGTGGCGCAGATGCTGGCGCCGGTCCTCGCCGCGACCGCGCTGTCGCAGGACCTGGCGACGGAAGTCGCCTGGCGGACCCGGGAGCTCGAATCGCAACACAACTTCGCGGCCCGCATCATCGATTCGCTGCCGGTCGGCCTGTACGTGATCGATCGCGATTACCGCATCCGGGCCTGGAACCGCAAGCGCGAAGCGGGCACGCAGGGCGTGTCGCGCGAGGACGCGCTGGGCCGCGAGGTCTTCGAGGTCCTCGACCGCCAGCCGCGCGAGCTGCTGAAGCAGGAGTTCGACCGCGTCTTCGACACCGGTGAGATCCAGCAGGTGGAAATGGACTCGCAGGCGACCGGCGACACTCGACATTACCGGATTACGAAGATCCCGATGCGGCTCGACGACGAGGACATTTCGCACGTCATCACGATCGGCGAGGACGTGACGGCCTGGCGCCAGGCCCAGCAGCGCCTGGCGCAGAGTGAGAAGCTCGCCGCTATCGGCCAGCTCGCGGCCGGCGTCATGCACGAGATCAACAACCCGCTCGCGACGATCCTCGCGTGCAGTGAGGCTCTCGCGCTTCGCTTCGGCCAGCAGGACGAGTATTTGAAGATCATCGACACCGAGGTGCAGCGGTGCCGGCGCATCGTCGAAGGGTTGCTCGATTTCTCGCGCCCCAAGCAGAGCGGTCACAAGGCGAGCACCGACATCGTCGCCGTCATCGAGCAGACGCTGTTCCTGCTGAAACATCACGACCGCTTCAAGTGGCTCACCATCGAGCGACAGTTCAGCACCGGGCTGCCGCCGTTTCCGGCCGATGCGGAGCGGCTCGTGCAGTGCTTCATGGCGCTGATGCTCAACGCCATGGACGCCATGAACGCGCACGGCGTGTTGACCGTCCGCACGCAGCGCAACCCGCAGCGCCACGACGAGATCCTGGTCGAGTTCATCGATACGGGGACGGGGATCCCGCAGGAGGATCTGCCGAAGATCTTCGAGCCGTTCTTCACGACCAAGCCGCAGGGCCGCGGCACGGGCCTCGGCCTGTCGGTGGCGTACGGCATCGTCGAAGAGCATCGCGGGCGCATTGAAGTGGAGTCGCAGATGGGCGTCGGCACCAACTTCAAGGTGTTCCTCCCGGTCGGATGAAGATCCTGGTCATCGAGGACGACAAGACGGTGGGGGAATACGTTCGCCGCGGGCTGGACGAGGCGGGCTATCACGTCGACCTGGTCGGCGACGGCGACGAGGGGCTGCGCCGCGCCAGCGGCAAGGGCTCGAGCTACGACATGATGGTGCTCGATCTGCGGCTGCCGAAACTCTCCGGCATCGATGTGCTGCGCACCCTGCGGGACCGCGGGGTAGGACTACCGGTACTGGTCCTCACGGCCCAGGACTCCGTCGACTTCAAGGTCCAGGCGTTGCGCATGGGTGCCGACGATTACGTCACCAAGCCGTTTGCATTCGAGGAGCTGCTGGCGCGGGTCGAAGCGCTGGGGCGGCGTCCCAAAGCGATCGCCCCGCCGACCCTGAAGGTGGCCGGACTGCAGCTCGACACGGGAAGCCGCGAAGTGAGCCGGGATGGGAAACGCATCGAGCTCACTCCCAAGGAATACGCCGTGCTCGAGTATCTCATGCGCCATCAGGGCCGCGTCATGTCGCGCACGCTGATCACGGAGTATGCCTGGGATTACCATTTCGATCCGGGCACCAACATCGTGGACGTGGTCATCACGCGGTTGCGCAAGAAGATCGATCACGCCAGGGAGCCCAAGCTGATTCACACCGTGCGCGGCGTGGGATACGTGGTGCGGGCGTAACATGGAGAGCATTCGCGGGCGGTTGACCGTCTGGTACGCCACCGCGCTCATTCTCAGCATCGCGGTGTTCGCGGTCGTCCTCTACTTCGCCCGTCGCAGCGCCACCTATCAGGACCTCGATCGCCGCATCCAGTCGGAAGCCGACCTCACGGCCGGGATTCTCGCCGAGAGCTATCACACGCGCGGCGTACTGGTCGAAAAGGACACGGCGGGGCGGCCGGTCCTGACGCCCGAGGTCGCGGCGGTGCTCGAAGTCGTTCCGGACTTTCTGCTGGTCACGAGCCGCGACGGCAGCCTGCTGTTCGGATCGCCCGACGCGCGCTCGCTCGGCTTCGCGCAGTTCGAGCAGATCAATGCGCTCGCCAATCGCGGCATTACCGGCGCGCGGGCCGCCCCCGCCTCATTCCGCCTCGCGCCTAACGGCCCGACCTTGCACTACGTGATCCGGCCGGTCCCGGAGGCCGGCGGACAGATCGGGGCGATTCTCGCAGGCGCCGACACGCGCACCGCCGAGCTGCAGATCGCACAGCTGGTCACGACGATCGTGATCGCGTTCCTCGTAGGGATCGTCCCCGCGGTCCTCGTGGGGCGCTGGATCGCGGGCCGCGCGCTGGAACCGGTCGATCAGATGATCACGGAAATCCGCGAGATCACCGATGGCCGGAGCCTGCACCGGCGCCTCCCGGTGTCGATGGAGAAGGACGAGCTGGGGCGTCTCGCGGCGACCCTGAACCAGATGTGGACGCGGCTCGAGCGGAGCTTCGCGGCATTGCGCCGCTTCACCGCCGACGCGAGCCACGAGCTGAAGACGCCGCTGACGGTCGTGCGCGCCGGGGTCGAACGGGCGATCACGCGGCCGGGCCTGCCACACGAAACGCTCGCTCCCCTCGAGGAAACGCTGCAGGAAGTCAACCGGATGACGGAGCTGCTCGACGCGCTGCTGACCCTGGCGCGCGCCGACGAAGGCCGGGCCGATCTGCATCGCGAGCCGGTCGACATCCGGGAGATCATCGAGGAGGCGGGCGAAACGGGCGAGCTGCTCGCCGAGCATGCCGGTGTCGGCATCGACATCCGCTTGCCGGGTGATCCCGTTGTCCTCGCGGTCGATCGCAGCCGCGTGCGCCAACTGGCGCTCAACCTGATCGAGAACGCCGTGAAGTACACGCCGCGCGGCGGGCACGTGGCGGTGGAGCTGGGCAGCAGCGACGGACGGGTGGTGTTCACGGTGGCCGACACCGGCATCGGCATCGCGCCCGGCGATTTGCCGCACGTCTTCGATCGCTTTTGGCGGGCCGACTCCGCGCGCACCCGCACCAGCGAGCGCGCGGGCACCGGTCTCGGGTTGGCGATCTGCAAGTGGATCGCCGAGGCGCACGGCGGGACGATCGAGGTGCAGAGCCGGCCGGGGCGGGGAACGACGTTTACGGTGGGACTGCCGCGCTGACCACGCATCGTCACTTGCGCGTCATCATTCTGTAATCGATCCAGCACCTCGCGCTAAGATCCAGCTCGCATGCTCCAGAGGACCTTCATCTGGAGTGAAACCATGCGCGCCGTCAGCTCCGCTGCCTCGCTCACCGTGCATATCGCGCTTGGCGCCGCGGTCGTACTCGGGACCGCCGACGTGGGACGTTCGCGCCCAGCTCGACCAACCGAAGTCACGGTGCTCCTTCCTCGAACGGTCAGCGCGACTCGCCAGTCGAGCATTGGATCTGCCGGCGTCCCGATCCCGACGTTTTTCGATCTGATGTCCATCCACGTGCCGGTGATCGTGGTCCAAAGTGGAGTGTCCACGACACCTCTCGTCCCCATGTGGTCGCCGTCCGTAACCACGGCGGGCGCGGGGCAGAGCGACATCTGGGCTGTGGGGCTCGGTCAGGAGGGACCGGAAGTCCTGACGGGGCCGGTTCCTGCGTACCCGGAGCTGCTTCGCCAAGCCGGTATCCAGGGGCGAGTGCTACTGGAGGCGGTAGTGGATACGAGTGGCCGTGTGTCTCCAGACGCCATCCTCGTGGTCGTTGCGACTCATCCGGCCTTTGTCGCGCCTGCGCGACAGGCTCTGATCGCCACCTTGTTCCGACCTGCGATGGTCGGTGGGAGGCCAATGCGGATGCGGGTTCGCGTGCCCTACGAGTTCACGATCAGAAGCGACACGCGACCCGGTCGATGAGCCGTTTCCAAGGGTCATCCGGCTGTCATCGTTTTGTAATGTTCGATCTACTAGCGGCTGTAATGCTGATGGGTACTTATTAATGAGCCACCTAGCCCGGGAGGGAACGGCGGTGTTCAA
>DASPXJ010000172.1:0-13606 GCA_035637355.1 Gemmatimonadales bacterium | reverse complement strand
ACGCCGCGGATTCTCAGAACCGATGCCGACGCCGATAGCGTCACCGTACCCAGGCTGCAGAGGAGTGGACAGCAGTGACTGCTTTCTCACCTAATCACATCATCGGTGTCTCGTCTGCGATCAAGGGGGCGATCGCACTCGCGGAGCGCTTTGCACCGACGTCGCTCCCAATCCTGCTCATCGGTGCCACAGGCACGGGAAAGGAGCTGTTCGCGCGGCACATTCACTATTGCAGCGGCCGGCGGGGCGAGCTGGTGGATGTCAATTGCGGCGCGTTGCCGCAGGAAATCGCCGAGAGCCTGCTGTTTGGGCATCGGCGCGGGGCGTTTACCGGGGCTGTCGAGTCAGTCGAGGGACACCTACAACGCGCGGACCGTGGCACGCTTTTCCTGGATGAAGTCCTGCACCTCTCGTCATCGGCCCAGGTGAAGTTGCTCCGGGTTATCGAAAACGGAGAGGTTCAGCCTCTAGGCTCGGGTCGCAAGGATCGCGTGGATTTCCGAGTTGTGTCCGCGGCCCAGGAGGATGCGGCGGAACGTCTCGGAAGTGGAATGTTTCGACAGGATCTCTTTCAGCGTCTAGCCGGGATCGTAATCGAGCTGCCCCTGCTCGCCGATCGACCTGAGGACATTGTGCCATTAGCGGAGCACTTCGCGGCAACACAGGGTCAGCAGCTGGAACAGGCAGCAGCCAAAATACTGGAGAGCCACGGATGGCCCGGCAACGTTCGTGAGTTGCGACTCGCGATCGAGCGTGCGGGGTGTCTCGTGGAAAATGGGACATTGCCGCCTAGCGCGGTTCAGGACGCGATTGCACTCGGGAAGCTCTGGGATCGGCGAGCGACAGAACGGAGACGGCGAGGATCGGAGCGTTGCACGACCAGGCCGGAGCATTCCCGGATTGAGCTGGTGAAACGTTGCCAGGAGCACCGTGGCAATCCGGAGCGCGTCGCCGCCAGCTTGGGGCTTCGTCGGTCAGCGATGTATGCGCGCCTCAAGGCAGCGGGAATCACGTTGGAATCGTTTCGGCCGTCCGGCAGTCCACCGGACGTCCACCGGAACCCCACCGGAAAACCGGACACAGATCCCAGCTCGACTCCATAAGTTGCGACGCTTCAACAACATCATATAGAGAACATTCGGCACGCCGCGTGCTCCTCGGGCGGGAAACCTCTTTCGGAGCTCGCCGTGGTCGCTCGGTCCCTCGTTTCGCTTCTGCTGGTTGCTTTCGCCGGTTCCGTGGCAACTCCAACCGAACCCTCCAGTCCGCTTGTGCCGCCGCTCCTGGGGCTGAATACGGCTTCACAGCCGCGGTCTTTTGATGTCGGCGTGAACGTCACTCCGAGTAGCCAAGCAGACCCCATCACGCGGCTCGAAAACACCACCGGAAACCAGGTCAGCTTCACGGTTAAGAATACCGGAAGCGTGGACACGCGCTATACCACGAGTTGCACGCGCACAGGATCGGTCGTCACAATCACATCGTGCCCGTTCGTCACTGGAATCTTGATTCCAGGACAGTCACAGACAATTACCGCGGAATTCACCGTCGGCAGCAGCGGCGCAGGCACTGTACAGATCACGGTCACCTCGACTCAGCCCACTGGTGCGTCAGGGTCGGGTCAGTGGAATGAAACGGTGGTGAGTAAGGGCCTCGTGTTCCCGGACGGTGCCGTAGCCAGGGTGGCTCCGTCTTCGACAAACGTCTTCGATTTCACAGTCCAGAATACCGGAACCGGCAGTACGACGTACACGATGGCGCCTGTTTGTACCGGTGCGGGCGTGGTTACGAACAGCTGCACCCCAAGTCCCACGACGCTTCCGCTGGCTGCAGGCGCCTCAGGAACAGTACGCGTGACCTACACTGCTGGAACGGGAACCGCGACTGGAATCGTCGGTTTGGTGGCAAAAGCCGGCACCGTGCCTCACGATACCGGGAGACTAAACATCACCGTGGCACCAGCGGCGCCACCGCCGCCCCCACCTGGCGTAGCCGTGACGCAGAATCCAGGCGATGTCGTGCCGCGCGGGCAGTGTCTAACGATTGCCCTTGCCGCAGCGGCTGCATCTGAATGCGGAGATCTTCGCGTCGTACATCCGTTGCCAGCAGTCAGAACAATGAACCGCTGGCGGACGCCGACGCTGGTATATAACAGCGCTCAAGCTATTGGGTGGGCCAGTGTCGCGGCGGATCTCACTCTGGCTGCAAGTGACCCGATCCCGAACACCGTCACCGCCGAACTCAAGATCGGGACTGTGCGGGCCAGCGGAACATGGGCCGGCAATCAGTGGACTGCGGGGTCCACTCGACGCATTGCATTGGGTTTCTCAGGTCCTGCTCAGGGTCTCGCCACCGGTGTCTACGACTACGAATTCAACGTCACCAAGAACAATCCCGGCGGTCCATTAACGGTCTCTGCGACAGGCAAGCTCGCAATTGTGGACCGAAGCACGAGTTATTTCGGCGCGGGTTGGTGGCTCGCCGGACTAGAGCAATGGAATTCCGGCACCGGCCTGTGGATTGGCGGTGATGGCAGTGTTCGCACGTACACGCTGCGCCCGGGAAGCGTGCAGCCGAATCGCGTGTGGGGTGCTCCATCTGTGACGTATCCCGACACAATCCGAGAATCAGGCAGCGAATTCATTCGACAACTATCAGACAGTGTTTGGGTGTACTTCGATGCTCTAGGTCATCATATCCGGACGCGCAACAGGCAGGGTCACATTACGAATTTCGCCTATGATCAAGTCACGAGTCGTTTGGTTTCGATCTCCGTACCGCCCTCAGATGCCCTCTCGTACACCTTTTCGTATCAGAATGGAAAGATCGCCACGATTGTGGCGCCCGGCGTCCCGACTAGCAGGACCGCGACGTTAACCGTCAACGGTACAACAGGACGCCTCACGAATATTCTTGAGCCGGATTCGAGGACGGTGTCCTTCGGTTACGATACCGACAATAAGATCAGTTCACGGACCGATCGGCATGGCACCGTGACCAATTTCCAGTACGATGCCGGCAATCACGTTTCGGTGGCAACAACCAACTTGGATGTAGGAGCGATTACTCGCACGCTCCAGCAGGCCTCAAGTCAGGGATTCCCGGGCGCCGCAGTCGCACTGAACAATGTACTCACGAGACTCGACGGTCCACTTCTTCCCACGAACACGACGTCCTTCTATCTCAACCGGTTTGGTGCACCTGATACGATCATTGATGCGCTCAACCAGCGTATCTGGATTGTCCGAGGCGATGCGCGGTTCCTAGGATTGGCGACGCAGCTCACAACTCTGACGGGACACACGATTAATGCAGCCTATGACGAGCGCGGCCGAATCCTGACTGCCGACGCGCCCAGCAGCACGGGGGTTATCGCGACCACGAGGTATATATGGGACAGTAAATGGGACCAAGTCACACGGACTATAAATCCCGAGGGCGATTTTTATGACTTCGGGATAGATGCGGCGACGGGCAACCGTGTCTGGCAAGAGGACGCTCGAGGCAGCAGTGCGCGTACCGTATTCGCGTACTTCCCCGACAACCAGGTTTCCAGCGTTACACCGCCCGGAATGGGCGCACAGAGTTTTACTTACGATTCCAAGGGGAACCTAAGGACAGGGACGACCGCGCTCGGTCGGCAGACAACTTGGACGAACAATTCCATCGGCCTCACCGAGCAAATCCTGACGCCCATCGGCACAGCTGACCAGCCTAATTGGGGCGCCCAACAAACTGAGATTATCCAATACTCGACTCGGAACGAGGAGACGTCGCACTCCACCACAGTTCCTGACGGGGGAAATGTCACCGTCACCCAGACGTATGACGAGGAAGGCAATCTCCATACGTTGAGCCGCACGTTCTTGCCGAATCCCTACAACGTTGCCGCACTGACGACGACGTGGGACTATGACCGCGCGAATCGCCTGATTCGGCAGACGGAGCCGGACGGCAGCGCCGAACGACGCGGCGTCGACGACGCCGGCAATTTGGTAGCGGATACTACGCGGACGGGCGCCGTCATCACGATGTCCTACGATGCGCTCAACCGGCTTATAACGAGGACATTGCTGGGCGTCACGTACGATTTGCCGCCGACACAAATTCCGTCGACCCAAGCCATCCGTGCGCCATACAGCTACAGCTGGGCGACGGACAATCAAACCTTCCAGTATTCCCCTGACGGACAAGTCACGGTCGCCACGAACAACGACGCGACGGTGACGCGAACGTTTCATGCTGTTGGCACCCTCATGAAAGAAGTCTTGGAGATCAAGAGCTGGAATCGGCAGACGACTCATGCGTATGCGACGGCCTACACATACGACCTGAACGGTAGACGTTCTACTCTCGCGGCACCTTCGCAATTCGCGGGTAGTCTGATTCGGTATGGCTACGCGCCGTTGCTCAGTCAGCTCATGCAGGTGACCGATATCGCGGGCAATACATTCGCGATCAACTACGACGCGGTGAACAATGTCAGCCGCATCGATTTCGGTGGCTCGATCCATCAATCTTTCGGCTACGACGGGGACGGTCGCCGGCGTTCAGACGTTATTCAGAACGCTGGCAGTCAAGCGTTTCCCTATTACCCCGGGCCCCAGCTGCGGAACTTTGCGGTGAGTGTGCGCAACGCGCGTGACCAGATCTTAAGCAGTAGCGACGCGGCGCAATTTGATCAAGTAAACGCTACATACACTGGTTTAGGATACCTCCAGACCTCGAACACGCACCAAAATACGGTCGATATGTATACCGGGCTGCCGGTGGGGTATGCGACCGGCGATACCTACACCTATGATGGTATGGGCAACCTCATTACCTCTCAATTCGCAGATACCGCATACGATCAAAACTCCACCACGACGTCATCCCACAACGGTGGAAACGGTTACGATGCCAATTACGGACGTCTCACGGCACATCAAGACGGTCCGGATGCGACGACGTACTCTTACAACGCCGCGGGGAGCTCCTATTTCGAACGCACAAACGATGGATCGGAAGTCAACAAAGAGAGAGCGGCCTATTACGGACCGAACGAAGTTCTGCTCGCCACTGATACGCGTTACACGGGCAGGCGCCGGACATTCGAGGAGTATCGCTATGATGCTCTGGGGCGTCGTGTTTGGGTTCGTTCCGTTATGACTTGCGAGCCGAGCAGTCAAAGTGTGGCATGCAACACGCCTTATGTGCGGCGCACGATCTGGGATGGTGCGCAGGAGTTGGCAGAGATTCAATCACCGGTGGATACTACCAATCCCGGTACGATCGAGGAATTGGATACCGGATATTCTGAGCGGCCGTGGGATTTTAGTCCTGCGGACCCCAACCCCTTCTATGGTCGGGTTGTCTACGGACCGGGACTCGCCGTGGATCAACCGCTGAGCGTCACGCGCTACGAGTACAGGGACAAACCAGGCTCGAACGCGACGTCACTCACCTGGCCGCGCTTCACGCTGCAGATCTATTGGAACTATCGAGGGATCCCCGCCTATGGGACACTGACAACAGGGGCGCGCGTGTATCCTTATCAACTCGGTCAGAACCAGACCGCGTGCCCGGCTTTGAATCTCGACGGAAATCTCCAACGCTGCGTTCAAATTTTTTGGCCATATAGACTCTCAGCATACAATAGAAATCGGGGCAACCTCGAATACCGCAGCTGGCACGGATCACTATTGGAGGGTAAGCGTGATCGGAGCGGGCTAGAGTACATGCGTAACCGAGAATACGATCCGTTAACGGGGCGGTTTACGCAGGAAGACCCGATCGGTTTGGCCGGCGGGCTCAACTTGTATGGCTTCGCAAACGGCGACCCGGTCAATTTCAGCGACCCGTTTGGCCTGCGGGCGTGCCCCGACTCTCTGAAAACGAGCGGGAGGTGCCCCGAGGAACCCGACTCAGCCAAGAGTCCTCCTTCGGCGATATTGATTGCGCTGGCGCAACACGGGAAGCAGAACATCAATATGGACGACCCCCTTGTTAGGGGCATCACGAAGCAAAGTTCTCCGGAAGAGATCCAGGCCGCGATGGAAAGAGTACGGCAAGCGCTAAATTCGGGTGAGGTAGCCGGTGCCCGGGCTGCGGCCCTTCGGGGATGGTTGAAGGTTGCCAGCAGAGGGTTTAGGGTTGCCGGTGTCATTGGAATTCTGTACGGAGTGTGGGACGCGATCAACAGTATAGTCTCCCCTCCGGTGGCTTGTAGTGGAACACTCACTGGGTGTTGAAAAGGATGGCGAGTGGCCGAGCAGCGCTTGAATGACAGCGGTTCGCCAAGTCGAGCAACCCTCTTGGAGGATGCTCGGGCAGCTGCGCTTGCCGGCGACTACGAGTCGGCATTGCAGGTGCTCGAAACGATTCTTTCTGCCTCCGATGAAGACATCGATGCTCGCTTATTGAGGGCGGCAATCTTTCAGATGATGGAGGACTTCGTTGTCGCGCGCTCGGAAGTCATGAAGGTGCTGCAGATCGCACCCGGTAATGTCCGGGCATTGATAGACTTGGCTGACCTCCAAGAGGCCGAAGGGCAATGGCAAGACGCGCTTCAAACCCTTGCTGCAGCGGCACGACTGGTTCGAAGCGGAGGTGCCTACTTGAGTCGAGAGCAGGAGCTTGAAGAAATAATCGGCGCCCAGTGGAGGTGTTTGCACGTGAGCGGGGAGGCGGAGAAAGCCGCCGCGACTCTGCGAGAGGGACTTAGGGAAGTGCCCACGTCCAAGGTATTGCGAGGACTGATCAACAAGCGCTGAGTCGTGCTTCGTAAAAATGGATCCTCGATCATACGGGTGGCCGCGTGGTGCGGACAAAGCCTGATGTCGCGCCCACCTGGGCAGCCCTTTACAGGTAGCAAAAACGAGGCGCGACAGGTGATCAGTCTGCCGCGCCGTAACGCTCCTTCAAGACCCGGCGCCGCCATCACGCCGCCTTGGTCGTCTGATTACCGCCCGCGCCTGAATTCGGCCCGCTCTTGGTCTTGAACGGTCCGAGCACGTTGCGAGCGCTCGTCCACGCTCCCATCAGCTCGGCATCGTCGCCGAACCGGTACTGCACGACGCCATCGAGCAACTGCACCTGCTCGGCGATCTCGGCGAAGATCGCTTCCAGATCGGCGCTCGCGCCGACATGCTCGCGCCGTCCCTCCCGTGTCGCCTCGAGCGTCTGCTCGAACTCGCCCAGGACCGCGGCGAGCTGCTCGAGCGCCTGCTCCGACATCCCGAGACCCACGAGCTGCTCCTTCTGCGCTTGCGCCTTCGCCAACGTCGCCCGCACAGCGGTGAGCAGCGCCTGCTGCGTGGCATTCCCGGGCGGCAACGGAAACTGATTCGACAGTTCTCCGTTCTGCTTCGCCGCCACCCGGCCGACCACGCGCAGATACCGCAGAATCTTGCTCTGCAGCTTACGCCGGACTTCTTTCCGCTGCTTCGTGGCCTGCCGGCTCAGCGTGACACCGACCCGCTGCTGACCGGCGAGCACCTGCGCTCGCTGCACCAGCTCCTCGAGCTTCGCCAGCCCAAGGCCTTGCCCTACGCCATCCGTCTGATGAGCCCGCAGAAAGTCACGGACTCGCTCGGCCATTTCTAGCCGCCTACGCAACTGCGCCCGCATACAATCTCCTTCCATTCGTTCCCCCTCTCCGGAACAGCCTGCCCTGAGCCGGCAGGCGAAGGGGAGAGGGGGCCAGGGGTGAGGACTGACACGGCGTCGGTCGGGCTCCGTGCCCCGAATGTGGACATCTCCCGACGCCCACGGAGCGTATGCGTAAATCGTTCCACTCCAACTCGTGCTCAACTCGGTTCGAGCCTGTGTCCTTCGTTGAGGACAATCAACTCCGCGTTGTCGCCGGATTGTCGATCCGCGTCTGCTGATTCCTCATCGATGTTCGCTGATTCTTGATCCGCGTGCGGTGATTCGCGGTCGGCGTTCGCTGATTCCTACTCGGCGTGCGGTGATTGGGGAACAAAGTTCCCTGATTTCTGGTCGGCGTGCGGTAATTCGCGATCGCCGTCCGCTGATTGCTGATCGACGCTCAGTGATTGCTGATTGGCGTCCGCTGATTCCTCATCGGAGCCAGCGGTTCGTCGATCCACGCGCGCCGATCGCTCATCGACGACCTCAGTTTGGTCCTCGAAGTCGTCTGATTAGTCGATTATGTCGCCTGATTGGTGAACTACGGAGCCGAACTTAGGAAATGCGCGTGCGGCTCGCCGTGACGCGCGACTGCGGCAGGATTTGCCGCCGCTCCCGCACCCGCCTGACGATGAGATCAGGCTTTGGGTGGGAGGCCATTCACCGCGCGGGCGATTGCGAGGTCGGGCTCCAGGTCGGTGCGCCAATCGGCACCCAACGCCGCCCCCTGCACGGTTCGTGCTTCAGCCCAGAGCGCGGCGAACAGGTCCAGGGCGTCCGCGTACGACAGGTGTCGGAACGCATCGCGTCCGTACTGAGCTTCGACCTCGGCTAGCCGACGCGTAGGATGGATCATGCGCCGGAATATAGGCGATCTCGACGACCTTGCGCCCGCCCGCCTCCTGCGCGCGTGAAAAGGATGACGCCGGTCCCGGCGTCCCACGCCATCATGGCGGGTGTCCCACCCTTGCCCCTGTCGCGCCGAGGAGACCATCATATGGGCATGGCTGCCCCGACCTACTGGACCGCAGACATGGTGCGGGCTCTGCCGGAGGACGGCAACCGCTACGAAGTCGTGTACGGGGAACTGCTCGTGACCCCGTCGCCCCGGCTGTGGCACGAGGTCCTCGTCCAGCGCCTCATCGTCGCCCTCGATGCCTATCTCCGCCTTGAGCCCGTCGGCATCGTGCTCGGCTCCCGAGCCGATATCTCCTGGGCCGATGACGTGCTCGTCCAGCCCGACGTCTTCGTCGTTCCGCTCGATGAGGCGCGGACGCTCGCCTGGGTCCACGTCAAGCGACTGCCGCTGATCGCTGAGGTGTTGAGCCCGTCTACCGCCCGCGCCGACCGCTTCCTGAAGCGTCGACGCTACCAGGAGGCGGGTATCCCCCTCTATTGGATCGTGGATGGTGACGCGCACCAGGTCGAGGTGTGGACGCCCGACGCGCACTTCCCCCAGATCGAGCGGGGGCGTCTCACCTGGCAGCCGGCTGGCGCGGCGACCGAGTTCGGACTTTCCTGCGAGCACCTGTTTCGACCCGTCTAACTTCTTTTCTTCTCAAAGCGCCCTACGGCTTGTCATCCTGAGCGAGCGCGCGGTACGCGCGAAGCGAAGGATCTGTTGTCGCGCAGCGCGGTCGGCTCGTGACGCGCTAGGAGCACTAACGGCCGGCGCTGACGCGCAACTGCGGCAGGATATGCCGCCGCTCCCGGACCCGCCTGACGATGCCGCTCCACCCGCACCCCATGCACCAGCGATGCTCCACCTGCGGCACGACCCAGCGCAGAACGGGATGGCGAATCAGCGTCAGCCTGTCGCCACAGTGGGGGCAGGAGAACGCCTTCGGCAGCATCAGGTAGACCGCGCCCATGACGATCGCGGCCCGCAGCAGCACGGTCGCGAACAGCACGACCACGATCAACATCAGGCCGCCTTCTCCCGCACGAACGCGGTGATCCGCCGCTCCAGCTCGGCCAGCTCCACCGGCTTCACGAGCACGCGGTCGCGCGGCACCTCGGCCAGGCCGCGGCCCGCCAGATGCGTGATGTCGCCCGAGAGGAACAGCACGCGCTCGGCCAGCGCCGGGCGTTCCTCCTGCAGCCGCTGGTAGAACTCGGCGCCATCCATGCGCGGCATCCGCAAGTCGGCGAGGATGACGTGCGGCTCCAACCCGGCGCGCAAGCGCTCGAGCGCGACCTGCCCGTCGCCCGCTTCGGTGATCTCGGCGCCGCGCTTGATGAGGAACCGCCCCATGGGCCGGCGAATCAGCTCTTCATCATCCACCAGCAGCACGCGAATCCCGGCGAGGCTCGGCGTGGCTGCCAGCGGTGGGGAAGTGCGCTGGGGAACGGCCACGGGGGCTGACAGAACGGACGCGCGCGCGCACGGCAGCCACACCAAAAAGCGCGCGCCGGGCTCCGCACGCTTCACCAGGTCGAGCTCCCCTTCCGCCTCACGCACCAGCTGGCGCGAGATGTACAGGCCGAGCCCGGTGCCACGCACCCCTTTCGTGCTCGCGAAGGGGCGGAACAGCCGCTGCGCAATCTCGGGCGCGATTCCCGGCCCATTGTCCGTCACGGTGACGCAGACGCGCCCTCCCGTGTCATCGATGAACGAGTCCACGTTGAGGCGGCGCGGCGGCTTCACACCGCGCAACGCATCGAGGGCATTGCTGAGCAGATTGACGATCACCTGCTCCAGCCGGTTGGCGTCGCCGACGACGATGGGCAGCTCCGGATCGAGCCGCCCCCCGATGGAGATCTCATCGATGCTGAACCGGTAGGACACCAGGTCGAGGGCGCTGCGCACCACGTCGTTCATGTTCACGGCCGCCGCGCGCTTCTCGCCGGCGCGCACGAACCGCAGCAGCCCCCGCAGCAGCTTCGCCGCGCGCTGCGCCTGCCGCAGGATGTTCTGCATCTCGTTGCGCTGCTCGGCGGGAATCTGCGTGTCCGCCAGGCGCAGCTCGGCGTGGCTGGCGATCGCCATCAGCGGATTGTTGACCTCGTGGGCGACGCCGCCGAGCAGCTCGCCCGCGGCCGCAAATCGCCCCTGCTCCTCGGCGCGATCGCGCAGCACGCGCGTCATATGATTGAAATGCGTCGTGACGTCGCCCAGCTCGTCGTCATGAGCCACGGGCACCTGGATACTCAGGTCCCCTTCGGCGATCTGCTTGATGCCGCGCTCGAGCGCGGTCAGGGGAGTCCACATGCGGCGCCGCACGATCAGCAGCGCGACGGGGACGAGGACGGCGCCGACGATCAACACCACGACCGCCGTCGCCGAGCCGAGGTTGCCGGTGAGCGCGAGCGTCACCGCCGCGCCATACATCATGGCCGCGAGGATAACGACGATGATCAGCCCGCGGAGACGCTTCTTCATGCGATCAAAATGCAACCTCCACCGTTCCGAATGCCACTGGACGGGATGCGCCGGGCGGCCTAATCTCCCCGTTCCCGACCACCGCCCAAGGTACAGCCCGATGCGATCTTTGCCCGTTCTTCTGACGTTCGGCGTCGTCGCCTGCACACACCCCACCGCGCCCACGCGCCCGACCCCAGCTCAGAATTCGGCTCATCAAGATACGTCCCACGCGGCATCCGGCCGCGTCCAGGCACCGGAAGTAGCAGCGAAGCCCTACAACCAGGTCATCACCCCTGGGGCGGTGACGGACTCCGGCGTGTTCATCGTGCATCGGATCGGCGAGAAGCTGTTCTACGAAATCCCGCGCGCGATGTTCGGCAAGGAGTTTCTGCTCGTCGCCGATCAGCGGGGCACGATGCGCGGGATACGCTACGCCGGGGAGGAAATCAGCAACCGCATCGTGGTCTGGGAACGGCTCGGCAACAAGGTGTTGCTGCGCATCGTGTCGTACGCGATGCGGGCCGACAGCACGCAGCCGGTCGCCCGTGCCGTGCGGCTGTCCAACATCGCGCCGATCATCATGAGCTTCGACGTCGCGGCCTGGCATACGCCCGACAGCGGCGCGGTGATCGAAACAACCAAGCTGTTCACGACCGACGTCGCTGAGCTCAACATCAGGCAGTCCGGCATCCGGCCCCGCCGCATGGATCCGTCGCGCTCCGTCGTCGACCGGGCGCGCTCCTTCCCGCGCAATGTCGAGGTGAGCGCGCTGCAGACGTTCGAGGTCGATTCCGTGCCGGGTCCGGCGGGCGCTCCCCCCAACCGCTCGCTGAACTCGATCACGATGCTGATGAACTATTCGATGGTGCTGCTGCCCGATCATCCGATGATGGCGCGGTTGTGCGACGATCGCGTGGGCTACTTCAACCTCTCGTTCGAGAACTACGACGAGGACCGCGTCTCCGGCCCGCGCCGCTGCTTCATCCAGCGCTACCGCCTGGAGCCGAAGGACCCGAACGCCGCCGTCTCGGATCCTGTCCAGCCGATCGTCTGGTACATCGATCCGGCGACCCCCGCCAAATGGGTGCCCTGGCTGATCAAGGGCGTCGAAATGTGGGAGCCGGTGTTCCGCGCCGCAGGGTTCAGTAACGCGATCACGGCCAAAGTCGCGCCGACCGACGACCCGAACTTCGACCTCGACGACGCGCGTAACTCGGCGATTCGCTGGCTGCCGTCCACCATCGAAAACGCCTACGGCCCGCGGCTCAGCGATCCCCGCTCCGGCGAGATCATGAACGCCAACATCGGCTTCTACCACAACATCACGAGCCTGGTGGAGGCGTGGTACTGGACGCAGGCCGGCGCCGGCGATCCGCGCGCGCGGCAATTACCGTTCCCCGATTCGCTGATGGGCCTGATGGTGGCCTACGTCGCGACGCACGAAGTCGGACACAGCCTCGGCCTGCGCCACAACATGGTGGCGTCGACCTACTATCCGGTGGATTCGCTGCGCAGCAAATCGTTCACGTGCCGCATGAAGGGCACGAGCCCGTCGATCATGGACTACGCGCGCTACAACTACGTGGCGCAGCCCGGCGACAGTGCCTGCCTGATGCAGGGCATCGGGCCCTACGATTTCTTCGCGATCGATTGGGGCTACCGCCGCATTCGCGGCGCAGCGACGCCCGATGCCGAGCGCCCGACGCTCGACTCGCTCGCGCGTCTACAAGATTCGCAGCCCTGGGATCGCTGGATCGGCGACGGCGAGGCGGTCGATCCGCGCATCATCACGGAAGCGCTGGGCGATGACCCCGTGCGCGCCAGCGGCTACGGCGTGCGCAACATCAAGCGGCTCGTGCCGATGCTGATCCCGGCGACGACCCAGGACCGGCTCGACAATTACGACCGCCTCGATGACTTGTACGGCGAGCTGATCGCCCAATGGGCCCGGGAAATGAACCACGTCGCGGTCGTGGTGGGCGGCGTCTACCAGTTCACGAAGTACGCGAGCCAGTCGGGCAGGGTCTATCAGCCGGTGCCGCGGGAGAAACAGGCGGAAGCGGTGCAGTTCCTGAACGACAACGTCTTTACGACGCCGTCGTTCTTCTTCGATGCCGAGATCCTACGACGCATCGAGCCGACCGGTTTCGTGGAGCGGGTGCGCCTGCGCCAGAGCGCGATTCTGAATACGCTCTTCCAGGACCAGCGGCTCTCGCGTCTCGCCGAGCAGGCCGCGACTCAACCGGGGGGGGCGGGAACGGCCTATACGATCCCCGATCTGTTCGGGGACGTGCGGCGCGGCGCCTTTTCCGAGCTGGCCGGGGGTGCCGTGCGGGTCGATGCCTACCGCCGCAACCTGCAGCGCGCCTTCGTCGATCAGATGGAGCGGCTCATCAGCACGCCGCTCGTGACGCCGTTCCCGCCGGGATTTACGCCGTTCCCCGGCTTCACCCCACCGGCGCCGCGGCCTGCGGACGCGCGCGCGCAGGCTCGGCTCGAGCTGGTCGAGCTGCAAGGCACGCTGCGCGTCGCCCTGGCCAGGGCTGGTGACCGGGCCACTCGCGCGCACATTGTCGATTTGCAGGCGCGGATCAATCAGATCCTGAACCC
>DASPXJ010000171.1:0-20468 GCA_035637355.1 Gemmatimonadales bacterium | reverse complement strand
GGGGGGGGGGGGGGGGGGGGAGGGGGGCGCACCAGCCTACGCCGCGCGTCGCGCGGACCGTGGATCGGGAGCGCATCTGGCGGGCGCAGACGCCGCAAGGATTCCCCCGGCAGATGTTGCGCGACGCCTACGCACAGCTGCCCGAAACCGCCAACGGGGGCGCACCGAGCGATGATGCGGAAGTGTGCGAGCGCGCGGGGTTCCCGGTGGAGCTGATTCCCGATTCACCGTACAACTTCAAGGTCACCACCGCCGACGACTTCCGGATCGCGGAGGCTTTCGCGCGTGAGTTGCGTTGAACGGGCTCCCGTTCCAGTCAGATTCCGACATTGCCACTGCAATCCCGCAGGTGGTGCAGCATCTGGGAGGCGGGGGCTTGCTCGCTTATCCCACAGAGACGGTCTACGGCCTCGGCTCGCGCGTCGTGCAGGAGGACGTCGCCGCGCTGGCTGCGCTCAAAGGGCGGTCGGCCGCCAAGCCCTTCCTCTTGTTGATCAGCGACCGATCGATGGCTGAATCGCACGGGCTCGCCTTCAATGCGTCCGCGGATGCGCTGGCGCGCGCGTTCTGGCCCGGGCCGCTCACGCTCGTGTTACCGGGAGGATCGGGCCGGCTCCCCGACTTGCTGCGCGGTCCCGACGGCGGCATCGCGGTGCGCTGGACGTCGCATCACGCGATCGCGGGACTCGTGGCGGCGCTGGGTTCCCCGCTCACCTCCACGTCCGCGAATTTGCCGGGGCAGCCGCCCGGTCCCGGCCCGGACGCCATCGCGCGCGACTTCGCGCCGGCGGTGAAGAAGGGCCAGCTGCTGGTGCTCGACGGCGGCGTGTTGGGGAACCGGCCGCCATCGACCGTGGTTGATTGCACCAGGCCACGAGCGGAAATCGTCCGCGAAGGAACGCTCAGCGTCAACGAGCTGCGACGCGCCGTCGGCCGCCTCGCGCCATGATCCAGCACGTGCTGTTCGTCTGCACCGGCAACATCTGCCGCAGCCCGCTCGCCGCCTCGCTGCTCGAGCGCGCGCTCAAGGAGCGCGGCCTCGAAGTCGCGGTCACGTCCGCCGGGACGGGCGCCTGGGATGGCGCACCGGCGTCGGAAGGGGCGTATCTGGTCGGACTCGAACGCGGCCTCGATCTCTCCGGGCACCGGGCCCGGCTGCTCACGCGCGAGCTGGTCGAGCAGGCGGATTTGATTCTCACGATGGCGCGACATCACCGCGCCCGCGTCGACGAGCTGGGCGGCGAGGGACGCGTGTTCGTCCTGGGCGAATACGCCGGCCGGGGCGACGACGAAGTCAGCGATCCGTTTGGCGGCGATCTGGGCGTCTACCGTGATACCTGTCAGGAGCTCGAGGGGCTCGCCGCTGCCGTGGCCGACCGGCTCGCCGCCGAGAGCAAGCGTGGAGATCAGCGCTAAGACGCGGCTGTTCACGGTCATCGGCGACCCGGTGGCCCATTCGCTCTCTCCCGCGATGCACAACGCCGCTTGTCGCGCGCTGGGATTAGACGCCGTGTACGTCGCCTTGCGCGTGCCTCCTGTACCCCCCGAAGCGTTGCGCGCCGTGCTGGCAATGCAGGCCGCGACCGGCGGCGCCGGCAACGTGACCGTCCCGCACAAGGAAGCAGTCGAAGGATTCGTCGCGCGGAAAACGGATGTCTGCGCCCGGGTCGGCGCGTGCAATACGTTCTGGACGGAGGACGGGGCTCTGGTCGGCGACAATACGGATGTATTCGGCATGGCTCGGGCGCTCGACAAAGTCGGCGCGGCGCAAAAGGGAGAACGGTGGCTCGTGATTGGAACCGGTGGGTCGGCGCGCGCGACCGCGGTGACTGCCGCTGACCGCGGCGCCACGCTGTTCGTGCGCTCGCGCGATGGCGCCCGCGCGAAGGCGTTCGCCACGTGGGCGAAGGGTATCGGCGTGGTGACCGCTGTCGCTACTGGCCCGGTCGAAGTCGACGTGGTAATCAACGCAACGCCACTGGGTCTCGCCGGTCACGATCCGCTGCCGGTCGACCTGAACCACATTCCGGGTGTGCAGCGCGCGCTCGATCTCGTGTACGCACCCGGTGAGACTCGGTGGGTCCACGCGCTCCGCGAACGCGGGATCGCGGCTGCCGACGGCCGAGAGATGCTCGTGCAACAGGGCGCTGCGGCGTTCGAGCGCTTCTTCCCGGGCACGGCGGCGCCGAAAGAAGTCATGCGCGCGGCAGTCTCACGTGCGCTCCGCGTTTGAGCAGCTCCTCCTCCCCGCGGAGTGCCTGCTGTGTCACGCCCTGCTGAGCCAGCGCGACGCCCACCGGCTCGCCTGTCCCGTGTGCCGGCAGCGGTGGCGGCCGGTGCGCCCGCCGTGGTGTGAGCGTTGCGGCCAACCCGAACCACATTTCGGCTCCTGCCGTTTGTGCAATCAGTGGCCATCTGCGCTGAAATCCGTGAGATCTGCGGCTTGGCTCGACCAGAATGCACGCCCGGCGGTCCACGCGCTCAAGTACGGCGGTTTGCCGCGGATCGCCGACGACCTGACGGCGGTGATGGCGCCGCTGCGCCCTCCCAGCGACGGACCGTCGGTCCTGATACCTATTCCCCTCGCCCCGAAGCGATTGCGCCAGCGCGGCTACAACCAGAGCGAAGTCCTGGCGCGCGCGCTGGCCCGAGAATGGCGGATTCCCGTACGTGTTACGTTGCTTGTCCGCACGCGCGAGACGCCGACGCAAACGGCGTTGACACCGGAGACGCGTCTGGCGAATGTGGCGGGGGCGTTCGGAACGCGGAACGCGGAACTCGGAACGGGAAACAGTTCCGCGTTCCGACTTCCGAGTTCCACGTTGATTCTGGTCGACGATGTCTTCACTACGGGCGCAACGTTGGCGGAAGCAGCCCGGGCATTAGAGCAGGCAGGAGCGCGGCGCATTTACGGCGTCACATTCGCCCGCGCGGCAATTCCAGACTTCAGCTAAGGGGAAAGTCATGGCGGTGCGGGTAGGGATCAACGGGTTCGGGCGCATCGGGCGCAACGTGCTGCGCGCCGCCACGATGGCGAAACAGACCGAGATCGAGTTTGTCGGCGTCAACGACATCACCGACACCAAGACGCTGGCGCACCTGCTCAAGTACGACTCGGTGCACGGCCGCTTTCCGGGGACGGTCGACGCAAAGGGCGATGCGCTCGAAGTCAACGGTAAGCAGATCAAGGTCTCGGCGATCAAAGAACCCGAGAAGCTGCCCTGGAAGGAGCTCGGCGTCGAGCTGGTCCTGGAGAGCACCGGACGCTTCACCGACAAGGAGAGCGCGTCCAAGCATCTGATGGCGGGCGCCAAGAAGGTCGTGATCTCCGCCCCCGCCAAGGGCGAGGACATCACGATCGTGATGGGCGTGAACAACGACAAGTACGATCCCGCGAAGCATCACATCATCTCCAACGCGTCCTGCACGACCAACTGTCTCGTCCCCGTCGTCAAAGTCGTGATGGACGGCTTCGGCTTCAAGCACGGCTTCATGACGACCGTGCACAGTTACACGAACGACCAGCAGATTCTCGACCTGCCTCACAAGGATCTGCGGCGTGCCCGCGCCGCCGCGCTGAGCATCATCCCCACGACAACCGGCGCCGCCAAGGCCACCGGTCTCGTGCTCCCCGAGGTCAAAGGCAAGATCGACGGGATTTCGCTCCGCGTACCAACGCCCGACGTCTCAATCGTCGATCTCACCGCCGAAGTCGAGCGGCCGACGACCGTCGCTGCGGTGAACGCGGCGTTCAAGCAGGCCGCGGCCGGGAAGCTCAAGGGCATCCTCGAGGTGAGCGACGAGCCGCTGGTGTCCGTCGACTATATCGGGAGCCTCTACTCGAGTGTCGTGGACTCGATGTCCACGGCGGTGATCGATGGCACGCTGGTGCACGTGTCGTCGTGGTACGACAACGAGATGGGATACTCTGCACGATGTGTCGATCTTCTGGCGTTCATCGGGCGCAAGCAGTGAACCTTTACCGTCGGTGTCTTTGAAGAAACGCAGCCTGCGGGACCTTCCCCCGCAGGCGTTGGACGGAAAGCGCGCGCTGGTGCGGGTCGATTTCAACGTCCCGCTCAAGAACGGCACGGTCAGCGACGACACGCGGCTGCGAGCCTCGCTGCCGACCATCCAGTATCTCCGCGACAAAGGCGCGCGCGTGGTGGTGCTCTCCCACCTCGGCCGGCCCAAGGGCGGTCCGGATCCCCAATATTCACTGCAGCAGATCGTGCGCGATCTCGAGCAGCTGCTGGGGGCTCCGGTCGAGTTCATCCCCGATCCGGCCACGGGTGTGGCGGCGACGCGGCGGCTGCCGCGCGGCGGCGTCGCGCTCGTCGAGAACACGCGCTTCTGGTCCGGCGAGGAGAAGAACGACCCGGAGTTGGCCAAGACATTCGCGCAGCTCGGCGATCTGTACGTGAACGACGCGTTCGGCTCGGCTCATCGTGCGCACGCCTCGACCGAAGCCGTGGCCCATCTCCTCAAGCCCGCCGTCGCCGGCTTCCTGATGGAGAAGGAACTCCAGTACTTGGGACAGCTGCTCCGGGATCCCAAGCATCCCTTCATCGCGGTGTTGGGCGGCGCGAAGATCTCCGGCAAGATCGACGTGATCCGCTCCTTACTGCCACGCGTAGATGAGTTGCTCATCGGCGGCGCCATGGCGTGTACGTTCTTCGCGGCCATGGGCCTCGAGGTGGGATCATCCTTGGTCGAGCCTGATCGCATTGCACTCGCCAAGCAGCTGCTCGCACAGAGCGGGAAGAAACTGATCCTGCCCCGCGGCGCGGTCATCGCCCCATCGCTCGAGCGAGCGAGCGAGCATCGCTCGGTTGCTGCGGACGCCGTCCCCAAGGGATGGGCGGTCTTCGACATCGACGCCGCGACGCAGCACGACTTCCAGGCGCGGCTGCTGCGCGCCAAGACCATCTTCTGGAACGGCCCGATGGGCGTGTTCGAGACTCCGCCGTTCGATGCGGGGACGCGCGCCATCGCGACGGCGTTGGTCGACGCGGGGAAGAAAGGCGCGGTGACCGTCGTCGGCGGTGGGGACTCCGTCGCGGCCGTGGCGGGAATGGAAGACAAGCTCACCCACGTCTCGACCGGGGGCGGCGCGTCGCTCGAGTTCCTGGAAGGGAAGGAATTGCCCGGCGTAGCGGCTTTGGAGGATGCGTGAGGGGTTTGCTCTTCGCGGCAAACTGGAAGATGAACCTCGGCCCCTCGGACGCCTCGGCCTACATGGCGAGTTTTCTTCCGGCCTTCGATCCCAGACCCGACCGCATGGTCTGGTTCTTTCCACCGGCGCTCTCTGTCAACTCCGTCGTCGCGGCTGTGCGCGATTCTGGACGCCACGATATCGTCGTCGGCGTTCAGGACATCTACTGGGAGCCCAAAGGGGCGTTCACGGGAGCGATCTCAGGTCCGCTGGCGGCCCAAGCGGGCGCGCGGGCGGTGCTCATCGGACATTCCGAACGGCGCCACGTGTTCGGCGAAACAGACGAGCAAACAGGCAAGAAGCTGGCTGCGGCCATCGCGGCCGAGCTCCACCCTGTGCTGTGTGTGGGCGAAACGCTCGAACAGCGCGACGCCGGTCAGACGCTAGCGGTGGCCACCCGGCAACTGAACGCGGCATTAGCCGGTCGCGCTGCAACCGCACGCGTCACCATCGCCTACGAGCCGGTGTGGGCGATTGGCACCGGCCGGAACGCGACGCCGCGCGATGCCGCTACGGTGCACGCCGCGATCCGGGCGTGGCTGGAGCAACAGGGGGCCGCGGAGACGCAGATTCTGTATGGTGGCAGCGTCAATCTGAAGAACGCCGCCGAGCTGCTGGCCGAGCCGGAGTTGGACGGCGTGCTGGTCGGCGGGGCGTCACTCGATCCACAGGCCTGGGGCGAACTTGTGCGCACCGCCGTAGCCTAGGTATCTTGCCCCGCGCATGTACTCGTTCCTCGTCGCCATTCTGCTGCTCGATGCGGTCATCCTCGCGACTGCCGTGCTGTTGCAAGCCGGGCAGGGCGGGGGGCTCGCCACGATGGGTGGCGGCGCCGGCACCGAGACGATCATGGGCGGGCGGCAGGCTACTACGCTGCTCACCAAGGCGACGTGGTGGACCGCCGGGATTTTCCTGTTCCTGGCGCTGGTCCTGACCTTCATGTCGCAGTCGGGGTCACAGGTGCGGTCTGTGCTCGAGGGCCAGGGACAGCAGCAACCGGCGCCGGTCCAGCCGACGCCGCTGCCGATCGAGACTCAACCGACGGCTCCTCCCGCGCCTCCCCCGGCGCCCGCTCGCAATCGACGCCCCTAGCGCTTACGTGCTGCTGGAGGACGGCGCCTGGTTCCCGGGCACCGCGCCTCTCCCGTTTGAGCCGGCCTACGCGGAAGTCGTCTTCACCACGAATCTGAGCGGTTATCAGGAGGTGTTCACCGACCCCTCCTACCTCGGACAAATCGTGGTGATGACGGCGCCGATGATCGGGAATTACGGCATCAATCCCGACGACATCGAATCCGACCGTCCGCGTGTCGTCGGCGTCGTGGTGCGCGAGCTGTCCGCCACGCCGTCCAACTGGCGCTCGACCGGGACGTTGCTCGACTGGCTTTCCAGCGCGAAGGTCCCGCTGGTGTCCGACGTCGATACGCGTCAGCTCACACGGCACATTCGCTCCAAGGGCGCGATGCGCGGCGTCCTGGCGCTCGGTGATCGGCCGACGCAGGAAATCTCGCGCGCACTCGCGGCGTCGCCATCGATGAACGGGCTCGACCTCGCGAGCGTCGCGACGATTCCCGACGCCTATACGGAAGGACCGCCCCCCGCCGGCGCAAAGCATCACGTCGTCGCGTTCGACTTTGGAATGAAGCGCAATATCCTGCGGCTGTTCGTACAGCATGGCTGCCGCGTCACCGTCGTGCCGGCGGCGACGACCGCGGCGCAGGTGCGGGCGCTCAAACCGGATGGCGTCTTCCTGTCCAACGGACCGGGCGACCCCGCCGCCGTGGCGTACGCGATCACCACAATTCGCGATCTCTCCGACGGGACGTTACCGATCTTTGGCATCTGTCTCGGGCATCAGCTGCTCGGGCTGGCACTGGGTGGAGAGACGATCAAGCTCCCGTACGGACACCGGGGGGGCAATCATCCAGTGCGGGATCTTTCGACGGGACAAGTACTTATCACGTCACAGAACCATGGATTCGCGGTGAGAGGAGAAACGACCGGCGTTCCGGGCGCGAAGTCGCTCGAGGTCACGCACCTTAACCTCAACGACGGGACCGTCGAAGGGATCCGGCACCGGGAATACCCGATTTTTGCCGTTCAATACCATCCTGAGGCCTCGCCCGGCCCACATGACGCTCAAGGACACTTTCAACAATTCCTACAAGCTCTTGACACTAAATAAGTAAGCCCCTATGATAGCCCCCGACTTGCAACCCGGCTGTCTTTCGGGGGGACCAATGACGAAGGCCGATCTGGTCGAAAAAGTCACCGCGCAAATCGCTCGCACCGCAGGTCCCCTCATTTCAAAAAAGGACTGTGCGCGGGTGGTAGACTCCTTTCTCGACGCCGTCAAAGCCGCGCTGGCTGAGCAGCATAACATTGAGGTACGCGGATTTGGGACGTTCAAGATCCGCCAGCGGAAGACGCGGATGGCGCGTAACCCAAGAACTGGTGATCCCGTCGAAGTCGCGGCGCGCCCGGTTCCTGTCTTCAAGCCCAGCAAGGAGTTGCGCGCGATGGTCGCCGACGCGAGCGCGAAGGTCACGTCGTAATTCGCTCCTAAATCGCTGCTACAGGGTAACTTGAGCTTGGGCCTCGGTATGCCGCCGAGGCCCAACTTCTTGCCCGGAGTGATGATGCGCGGTTTTAGCCTGCTCCCCCTCTCCCTGGCGCTGCTGGTCGCGACGCCGCTCTGCGCGCAGACCGTTCGCTACGAAGTCGCACTCACCGCAGGCGCTTCCGAATTCCATGTCTCCGCCGACTTTCCCGCCGCCGGGAAAGACACGCTGTTCGTCTCGCTGCCCGCGTGGAGTCCCGGCAACTACGAGATCCAGAACTATGCGCGCTACGTGCACGGCTTTGGCGCGAAGAATTCCGCGGGACAAGCGCTGCGGTGGGATCGCGGCGACAAAGACACCTGGCGCGTCGTGACGGGCGGGGCCGACCGCGTGACGGTCGAGTTCGCGTACGCCCCCGACACGCTCGACCTCTCGGTCGCGCGCGTCGTCAACGACTTCGGTCAATTCCTCGGCACCAATCTCTTTCTCTTCGAGGAAGGGCAGCTGGGGCGTTCCGCCGAAGTGCGGTTCCGCATTCCTGCGGGCTGGCAAGTCACGACCGCGCTCAAGGGCCCGGCGAACGGTGTGTATCGCGCGGCTGATTACCACGAGCTCGCCGACGCGATGACGTTTCTCGGTCGTTACAGCCTCGATTCACTGCAGGCCGACGGCAAATGGATCCGGATCGCGGTGTGGCCGGCCACCGATTACACGCCGGCGGTCGCGCGCAATCTCCGCAACGGCGTCGCGAAGCTGGCGCCGGTGCAGAACCGCATCATGGGCGATACCCCCTACGACGTGTACACGGTCTTCTTCAACGTCATTCACGAGGCGATCAACTTCGGTGGCGGGCTCGAGCACAGCTCGTCGCAATACGACATCATGCCGGCGCTGGCGTTTGCGGATCCCTCCGGAAACCTGGGCGACTTCATGTATCCCCTGCTGTCGCACGAATTCTTCCATCTCTGGAACGTGAAGCGCATCCGCCCCGCCGAGATGTGGCCCTACGACTATCACGCCGAGCAATACACTCCGCTGCTGTGGTGGTCGGAGGGCGTGACGGACTACTACGCCGACCTCACCAATCTGCGCGCCGGTTTGTGGAGCGCGGACCAATTCCTCCAGAACACCACGTCGAACATCGACCAGGTGGAGCAGACGCCCGAGCCGTGGAGTGTCGAGGACGGCAGTGAGGCCACGTGGATCCACGAGGTCTACATCAACAGCTCGCAGCTCTACTATCCCAAGGGGTCGCTGCTGGGGTTCCTGCTCGATATTTCGATCCGCGACGCCACCGACAACGCGCACAACCTCGACGACGTGATGCGCGCGCTGTACATGCGCTACTACCGGCAGAACAAAGGATTTCTCACGGCCGACCTGCTGAAGGAGCTACGCAGCGCCGGCATGCCGGACGTGGACGGGTTCTACCGCCGCTACATCGACGGCCGCGATTCGCTGCCCTATGAGACGGTATTCGCGAAAGCGGGAATCGTGTTCAACCGGCAGGTCGTGACGCTGCCGTTCGTGGGCGTGTCGAGCGGGCCGACGCCGAGTGGCGGCCTCCAGGTGCAATCGGTTACGCCGGGAAGCGCGGCGGAAGCGGCCGGCGTTCAGCCGGGCGACGTCCTGACCGACATCGGCGGGATCACGGTGACAGCAGAGCAGGACTGGGGCGCGGCTTTTCGAGCCCGCTACCGCGGCAAGGCCGGTCAGCCGCTCACCATTACCGTGCAGCGCGGCGGCCGACCCCTTACACTCAACACCACGGTGCATGAGCGCACGAATTCGCGCATCACGCTGCAGCGCGTCCCCAATCCCACGCCCAAGCAGGCCAGGATCTGGCAGGGCCTGGCGTCCGGGCTATAATCGGATCATGGGCAAAGTGTCGGTGCGGTTCTTCGCGCGGTACGCCGAGCTGGCGGGCTGTACGTCGTCGGCCGTCAATGTGCCGACCCCCGCGACGGTCGCGGACGTCATCGCGCGCGTCCGCGAAGTGTTTCCCGGCACCCAGGCGTTGCCGCCGCAACCCCTCGCCGCGCTGAACCTGCGCCAGGTCAAACTCAACGCCCCGGTCAGCGACGGGGATGAGGTGGCGTTGTTGCCTCCGTTATCAGGAGGATAGATCCGGTGTTCGTTAGCCCCGGGGCATGGCCCCGGGGCTCGCCACCCGGGGATGTTCAATGACGCATTTAGTGCGAGGGCCAATTGTGATCGAACAGCTCCTGACTGACGTCCAGAGTCCGGAGCGGGGTGGGGCGTGCGTCTTTCTGGGAACCGTCCGTAGTGACGACGACGTCACGGGCATCGAGTACTCGGCCTACGACGACATGGCGCAGGCCGAGATCACGCGGATCCTCGACGAGGCGCAGGTGCGCTGGCCGGAGGCGCGCGTTACTCTGCGGCATCGGTTGGGACTGATTCCCGTTGGCGAGGCGAGCATCGCGATCGCCGCCGCGGCCCCGCATCGCGACGCAGCCTTCGCGGCGTGTCGCTACGTGATCGAGGAAGTGAAGAAGCGTCTGCCGATCTGGAAGAAAGAGATGCACGTGGACGGCTCGGCAACGTGGGTCGATCCGTCGGGGCCTCACCCCCTGACCCCCTCTCCGCTTGGCGGAGAGGGGGAACGAATTGGAGGCTGACGTGCTCCGAGACACGTTAGCCCGACCACTGGGCAGCCTGCGCGTATCCGTTACGGATCGGTGCAACCTGCGCTGTCGCTACTGCATGCCGGAGCAGGAGTACGTGTGGCTCCCCAAGCAATCGATCCTGACGTTCGAGGAAATCGCCCGCCTGGTGGGCATTTTCACGTCACTGGGGGTCGAGAAGGTTCGGCTGACCGGCGGCGAACCACTCCTGCGTCACGATCTCGAGACGCTTACACGCATGCTCGCCGGGAACGCGAAGATTCGCGATCTCGCGCTGACCACCAATGGCTTGCTGCTCGCGAAGCAAGCCATGGCTCTCAAGCGCGCCGGGTTGGGGCGCGTCACGGTCAGCCTCGACACGCTGCGGCCCGAGCGCATGCGGGAATTGGCCCGCACCGATAAACATGCCGATGTCCTGACGGGGATCGCCGCCGCTCGCGCCGCTGGGTTTTCGTTGAAGCTCAACACGGTGGTGATGCGAGGCGTCAATGACGATGAGCTCGTCGATTTGATCAAGTTTGCGCGTGCGCAGGACGCCGAGGTCCGGTTCATCGAGTACATGGACGTCGGCGGTGCGACGGGGTGGTCGGCGGAGCAGGTGTTCTCGCAGCGCGACATCCTGGCGCGCTTGTCGAATCACTACGGAACGGTTACGACCGTGACCGAACGCGATCTCACCGCGCCCGCCGAGCGTTTTCGGCTGCCGGACGGAACCACGTTTGGCATCGTCGCTTCTACGACCGCGCCGTTCTGTCGCTCGTGCGACCGCAGCCGGCTGACGGCTGACGGCACCTGGTTCCTCTGCCTCTACGCAGGGCAGGGCATCGACTTGCGCGAACCGCTGCGCAGTGGCGCGAACGACGCGGCACTGTCGGATCTGATCGCTTCGACCTGGCGTGGCAGGACCGATCGTGGCGCGGAGGAGCGGCTCGGGCTCGTGAATCGCACACCCTTGTTTCAGGTAGAAGGTTTGCGCGCCGATCCGCACCGAGAGATGCACACGCGGGGTGGGTGACGGCGCGATTCGTATCTCAAGAATCGGATGTCGAGACTTGTACCAGGAACTTTCTGCGCTTGATCACGGCCCGTCGCGAAGAAGCGTTCGCAATGTGGGGCACTATGGCTGCCCCGACGACTCTCCGCCTGAGAATGCTTGGCTTGATTGTGAGCAGCGCGACGGCTTTCGCTCTTGGCTGCGACAAACCCGATGCGACGGGGCCGATATTGAACCGCCCGAGCTTCAGTCATCAATTCTACGACGACGTACCGGGCGCAGGTGGGACTGTCTGTGGGACAAACATCGCGGGCACCACGTTAGAGTACGAAGATGGCGAGTTGGACCTCGGGCCTCCATGCCAGACCAGCATCGGGGTGAGCCCGTCGGACAAGGGCCTGCATGTGGAGGCGGGGGCGTATGAGCCTGTCGCGGTGGCGTTCTCCCGCCCAGTGAGTGACCTCGTGATCTCGACTTCAGGCGGAGTCGTGCATTGTGGTGACCCGTTCGGATCCGTCACCGCGCATCGAATCTCCGGCGAGGAGGTCACGGTGGCCCTCGAGGAATACCCCAAACCGCCGGGGTATTGCGGCTACGAATGGTTTGACGGGATGTATCAGCGCACTCAGACAAGCCTAACGTTTCTAAAGGCTACGGTTCCGGATGGCGCGTCGATAGACCGGGTTGTCATCACACCACCGGGAGGCGGTAGAGAGTGGGACGAGTGCGGGACGGATACGACATATACTCCTCCGAGAACGGACTGCTGGACCCTGCATGCAGTCTTGAACTATGTTGTGTTGTTTCGCGAATTCGCGACGGACCTCGACGATGGTATCAGTATCACGTGCACTGGATCGGGCCAGCTGCGCGGGAGTGTCGTCTCGTGCCAAGCGCAACCTCAACCGCCGACCGGAGCGCTCAGCGTAACCGGATGGACTTTCACCAGCGATTCCGGCGACGTCGTGCCACGCGAGACCAGCATCAGCGACCTGACGTGGGCGGGCCAGCTGGTCACGAATGGCCGGCTTGTCGTCACGGGGACGATTGATGGTCAGCCGGGTACGGGGACGGCGAGCGTGACCGTGACCCCGCGCGATTGGAGCACCAAGACGGTGCGGAGCAACCACACCACCCCCGGCGCCGATGGCCTGCCCATTCACCCGATCGCCGATTCCTCTCTTGGCCAGAGCTCCCTGGACATGGAGGTCAGGCCAGACGTTGGCAACTACGCGGTCGTTATTGCCGACGGTGGGCCGAACAATGGGTTCACGTACATGACGGACATCCCATTCGAGACCTTCACCATCGCTCGCGTGAATTACCCAGCCATGGCACAGGGGAGCGACTGGTATCTCCTGCAATACCCCAAAGACAAGCACGTTGGCGGGACGACGTATTGCGGGCAGGCCCGAGTGCTTACGCTGCCGCCCTTGGTCGAGGCTCATGAGGGAACGAATCCGGCCAATCAACCGGACTCGCACGTGGGGATCTATATCAATGACGTGACACGCGATTCGCGAGTTCTGACCGAAGGCATCGCGCGTCTGGATCCCAAAGTCGGACCCGTCCTCACACAGATACACAACGCCGCTCAGGCCGACTCGCGTGCTATGGATGGCGACTCGCGGAATCACCTGATCCTGCCATGCATCTTTAGGTATTTTTCGCCGTGAGCGTTTGCGCGAAGGGCGTTGAGCCCGAGGAGCATCGCATGACCCTGCATCGGCCCGCCGTGGTGGTAGTCGCCTGGTTTTGCTCTGCTACGTCGGCGGCGGCACAACAACGCCATTACACGTGTCAGGAGGCTGCCCAGGTCGTCGTTGCCCCGGCAGTCACTGACACTCAAGCTCGTTGGGCGTTCTCAGAGATCGTCGGCTGCCCCGACGGTCCCGCGGCGATCGCAACCCGTTGGCGCACGACGGACAACGTGGCGCACCTCTGGACGTGGAACTACTTGATACGCGATCAGCGCATTGCAGAGGCGGCCGTCGAGGTGGCCCGCGACGCGGCTCGGCCTACTGAACTGCGTCTCGTGGCACTTCAGACCCTCATCAGCTATTTCGATTCGTCCCGTACGATGGAGCTGAGTTATTTACGGAACCCAGGGCCGTTTCCCCATCTCGCGTCGGTAACACATCCTACGACGAGGGTCGGCACGCAACCTCCAGCGGTGGACCTTCGAGCTCGCGTGTACACAGTGAGCCGTGAGTTGACCACCGATCCCAACCCCGTCGTGGCTCGCGCCGCGAAGGCTATCTGGCAGGCGCTCACAGATGACTGGCCCGCATTGGCATTGCTCCCGGCCGGGACCGTGGCTCTAGAAAACGTCTGCGGCCAGAAGTTTCGCATCACGAACCACAACGACATCGATTTGTCTTTCCAACTGGTGATCGGGTCTCCCTATCACCCCAAAGGCATCCGGATTCCTTCGCAGGCGAGTCGTGACATGACAGTGGACGCAAAGGATTCCGTGCAGCTTCGATATGCCGATCGGGAGATCGCATCGGCCGCAGTCGGACCTCCATGTCACCCCTGAACGTCGCCCGGCGAGTAGTGAGCTGACGCGACCGGGGCGTACCCTTTGCCCCACCCGCCGCGGGTGTCTAACTTCCCCGCACCATGCTCAGCAAGATCACCGTCGTCGGCGCCGGGAATGTCGGCGCCACCACCGCCCAACGCCTCGCCGAAAAACAGCTCGCCCGCACCATCGTCCTCGTCGACGTGATCGAGGGCGTTCCACAGGGCAAAGGACTCGATCAGTACGAATCCGCGCCGATCGAGGGCTTCGATACCAGAATCGTAGGCGCCAATGATTACGGACCCGCTGCCGGGAGTGAGCTGGTCGTCGTCACGGCAGGGATCGCTCGCAAGCCGGGGATGAGCCGCGACGACCTGGTCCGGACCAACGCCGACATCGTCACGCAAGTCTCCCAGCAGATCAAGCAGCACTGCCCCAAAGCCATCGTGGTCGTCGTGTCGAATCCGCTCGACGTGATGTGCTGGGTCACGAAGCAGGTCACCGGATTCCCGCGCGAGCGCGTGATCGGCATGGCCGGCGTGCTCGATACGGCCCGCTATCGCGCATTCCTGGCAGAAGCCCTCGACGTCTCGGTGCGCGACATTCAAGCCATGGTGCTCGGCGGGCACGGCGATACGATGGTGCCGCTCGTCTCGTACACGGCGGTCTCGGGGATTCCGGTCACCCAGCTCCTCGATAAGGCAAAGCTCGACAAGATCGTCGAGCGCACGCGCAACGGCGGGGCAGAGATCGTGGCATTTCTGAAGACAGGCTCGGCGTACTACGCGCCGTCAGCGGCGGTGGTGCAGATGGTCGAATCGATCGTGCTCGATCAGAAACGGGTGCTGCCGTGTGCCGCGTGGCTCGAGGGCGAGTACGGGCTGTCGGGGATGTACTGCGGCGTGCCGTGCAAGCTCGGCAAGAACGGACTCGAGCAGATCGTCGAGGTACAGTTGAGCGCGGATGAAAAGGCTGCCTTGAAGAAGTCCGCTGACGCCGTGAAGGAAACGATGGCGGCGGTGAAGCTATGACCACCTCCGTTCGCGATCTTCAGGAACGCAGCTTCGGCGCCACCTTGCGCCGCGACGCCTGGTGGATCGCGCCAGCACTTACGGCGTTGGTCCTCGGCGGCTTCGCCGTGTACGCGACATGGGTGGCTTGGGTCAACCGCTACTACGAATGGGGACCATACCTCTCGCCGTTCTACTCGCCGCTGATCCAGACGAGCTGGTGGCCGCTGTCACCCGCATTCCTGATTCTGATTTTCCCGGGAGGATTTCGCGCCACCTGCTACTACTACCGCAAAGCATACTACCGGGCGTTTTTCCTCGATCCCGTGGCGTGCGCCGTCGGCGAGCCGCGACACGGCTATAAGGGTGAAACCAAGTTCCCCTTCATTCTCCAGAACGTGCACCGCTGGTTCATGTACGCGGCCGTGGTTTTCATCTTCATTCTGTCGTACGACGTCTTCCTCGCCACCCGTTGGCCCGTCAACGGCGTGCTCGGCGACGGGGCCATGGCCCCCGGACCCCGCGAGTTCGGCGTCGGCATCGGCACCCTCGTCATGGCGGTCAACGTGATTCTCCTCGCCTGTTACACGTTCGGCTGTCACTCGCTGCGACACCTGATCGGCGGGCAGGTCGACTGCTTCTCGTGCGCGCGCGGGGGGAAGGCGCGGTTCGAGGCGTGGCGCGGGGTGAGCGCACTCAACCGCCATCACATGTTGTTTGCCTGGTGCTCGCTCTTCTCGGTCGCGCTGACTGACGTCTACATCCGGCTGTGCGCCATGGGCGTCATCCACGACGTGCGGATCTTTTGAGGATGCTCAGAACCGTTTTTATCCGTGCCCTAAAGGGCCGGCTCGGCGACTTCCCACGCCCTGAAGGGCGTAGAGCCGAGCGTCCTTCAGGACGCGTGTCGTTGCCGAGCCGGCGCTTCAGCGCACGGATACTCGAAACTCGGGCAACCGCCTCATGAATGATATCCGTAGTCTGGATTACGACGTCGTGATCATCGGCGCCGGCGGCGCCGGCCTGCGTGCCGCCATCGAAGCGAGCGCGCACAAAGCCAAAGTCGCCCTCGTCTGCAAATCGCTGCTCGGCAAGGCCCACACCGTCATGGCCGAGGGCGGCGCCGCGGCGGCGCTCGGCAACGTCATGGGTGAGGACAACTGGCGCGTGCATTTCCGCGACACCATGCGCGGCGGCAAGATGCACAACAACTGGCGCATGGCACAGATCCACGCCCAGGAAGCGCCCGATCGCATCAACGAGCTCGAGGCGTGGGGCGCGCTGTTCGATCGCACGCCCGACGGGCGCATCAATCAGCGCCCCTTCGGCGGTCATACCTACAGCCGCCTGGCTCACGTCGGCGACCGCACCGGCCTCGAGATGATTCGCGTGCTTCAGGACAAGGGCGTGCACTCCGGCATCGACGTGCACATGGAATGCACGATCGTGAAACTGTTTGTCGTCGGCGGCACGATCGCCGGCGCCCTCGGCTACTTCCGCGAAACCGGTCGCTTCGTGCTGTTCAAGACCGGCGCCATCGTGCTCGCGACCGGCGGCATCGGGAAAGCGTGGCAGATCACCAGCAACTCGTGGGAGTACACGGGGGACGGCCACGCCCTCGCCTACGACGCCGGCGCCGAGCTGATCGACATGGAGTTCGTGCAATTCCACCCGACCGGCATGGTCTGGCCGCCGAGCGTGCGTGGGATTCTCGTGACCGAGGGCGTACGGGGCGAGGGCGGCGTGCTGAAGAACAACACGGGTGAGCGATTCATGTTCCGCTACATGCCCGAGATGTTCAAGGGCGATTACGCCGGCACCGAAGCCGAGTCTGATGCCTGGGTAAAGGGCGATCGTAAGAAGAACCGCCGCCCGCCCGAGCTGCTGACGCGGGACGTCGTCTCCAAGGCCATTACCAGGGAAATCGCCGAAGGGCGGGGCTCGCCGCATGGCGGTGTGTTCCTCGATATCGCCTCGAAGCAAGGCCCCGACTACATCAAGCAGAAGTTGCCGAGCATGTATCACCAGTTCAAAGAGCTGGCGCAAGTGGATATCACCACAGACCCGATGGAGATCGGCCCGACGACGCACTACATGATGGGCGGCGTCAAGGTGGACGCCGAGACGCAGGAGTCGACGGTCCCCGGCCTCTACGCGGCCGGCGAAGTCGGCGGCGGCATGCACGGCGCCAACCGCCTCGGCGGCAACTCACTCAGCGACTTGCTGGTCTTCGGGCGCCGGGCCGGTCAGTACGCGGCGGGGAAGCGCGGCGCACCGCCTGCGATCCCAGATACTGAGATCGACCAGGCGATACGGGAGGCGCTCGAGCCGTTCGAGCGGCAAGGCGAGAATCCATATGCCGTGCAGTCGGCGCTCCAGGCTGTGATGCAACGCGACGCCGGCATCATCCGCGACAAGGCCGGCCTCGAGAACGCGCTCGCCGAGCTCGAAAAGCTCAAGGCGCGAGCCCGGAAGGCCGGTGTCACGGGCAGCCGCGAATACAATCCGGGCTGGCACACCGCCATCGACCTCCACTCGCTGCTCGTCGTATCGGAGGCGACCGCGCGGGCCGGGCTGGAACGGACCGAAAGCCGGGGCGCCCATACTCGCAGCGACTATCCCGATTCCGACGAGCGCCAAGCGCGCGAGCAGATCGTGATCAAGAAAGAGGGCGACCGCATGGTCGTGCGGCGCGAGACTCAGCCACAGATCCCGGCAGATCTTGCGACTCTAATTAAGGAAGGGGCCTGAGTCGTGCCTGATCTTCGCAGATTGCGGCTGTTCCGCGGTACGCGGGAGCGTGGCGAGCTGAAGGAGTATCAGGTCGCCGCGGGGGAGGGGATGGTGGTGCTCGACGCCGTGCACGCGATTCAGGCCGAGCAGGCGCCCGACCTCGCGGTCCGATGGAACTGCAAAGCGGGAAAGTGTGGCTCGTGCTCGGCCGAGATCAATGGGAAGCCGAAGTTGATGTGCATGACGCGCATGTCGGACTACGCGCCGGACGAGACGATCACCGTCACGCCGATGAAGGCGTTTCCGGTGATCAAGGACCTCGTGACCGACGTGTCGTGGAATTACGAGGTGAACAAGCGCATTCCCGCCTTCCAGCCGCGCAAGCCCGATGCTCCCGACGGCACCTGGCGGATGTATCAGTACGAAATCGAGCGGCCGCAGGAGTTCCGCAAGTGCATCGAGTGCTTCCTGTGCCAGGATGTCTGCCACGTGCTGCGCACGCACGAGAAGCACGAGCAGTTCATGGGACCGGCGATGCTCGTGCGCGCCGCGGTCTACGAGATGCATCCGCTGGACGAAGCGGACCGGCGCGACCATCTGCGCCATGAAGGCGGGATCGGCTTCTGCAACATCACGAAGTGCTGTACCGAGGTCTGCCCGGAGTCGATTACGATCACCGATAACGCGATCATTCCGCTCAAGGAACGGGTCGTCGACGCGAATTACGATCCGTTGGCGGCGCTGTGGCGAAAACTCACCGGCTGAGCGCCTCGCCCACCGTCGTCGTCGTGGGCGCGGGCTTCGGGGGCCTGAATGCCGCCCGCGCGCTGCGCCGCGCCCGCGCTCAGGTCGTGTTACTCGACCGCAACAACTATCATCTCTTTCAACCACTGCTGTATCAGGTGGCGACCGCGGGCCTCGAGCCCGAGGAGATCGCGAAACCGGTGCGCGCTATCTTGCGCGGTCAGAAGAATTTCGATTTCCGCATGGTGGACGTAACGCGCGTCGATTTCACGGCGCAGCGTCTCGAGACCAGCGCCGGCCCGATCGCCTACGATTTCCTGGTGCTGGCGCCCGGTGGCGAGACGAACTTCTTCGGGCTGGAATCGATGCAGCGCCATGGTATGGGGCTCAAGGACATTCCCGACGCCATCGCCATTCGCAATCACGTGCTGACGTGCTTCGAGCAGGCGATGCTCGAGCCCGATGCCGAGCGGCGGCGGGCGATGCTGACGTTCGTCGTCGTCGGGGGGGGGCCGACCGGCGTGGAGATGGCGGGTGCGCTGTCGGAGCTGATCCGGCTGGTCCTGGTCAAAGACTATCCACGGCTCAACATCAAAGACGTCCGCATCCTGCTGCTCGAAGCAACCGACGAGCTGCTCGCCGCGATGCCGCAACGGCTGCGCGAGGCGGCGGGCAAGACGCTGTGGCGCAAATACATCGAAGTGCGCTTCGGCGCCAGCGTCGCCGATTATGACGGCAAACGGATCCAGCTCAAGAGTGGCGAAGCGATTCCCGCCGATACGGTGATTTGGGCTGCCGGCGTGCGTGCGTCGCCACTCAATGCCACACTCGGCCTGACTGCGGCGCGACAGGGCCGCATCCCCGTCGAGCCGACGCTCCAGGTGCAGGGACATCCCGAGGTCTTCATCATCGGGGATGCGGCGTATCGGGAGGAGAACGGCGAACCGCTCCCCATGGTCGCACCGGTGGCGATTCAGATGGGACGAGCCGTCGCGCGCAACATCATCCGCCAGCTACGCGGGCAACCGCTCGAGCCGTTCCGCTACCGCGACCAGGGGACGCTGGCCACGATCGGCCGCAATGCCGCGGTCGCGAACGTCTTCGGGGTGCAGGCCAGCGGATTCATAGCATGGGTGATGTGGCTCGGCATTCACATCATCCAGCTGATCGGCTTCCGCAACAAGCTGTTCGTGCTGATCAACTGGGCGTGGGACTACTTCTTCTATGAGCGCGCGGCGCGGCTGATTACGCGCGATTGAACTACTCAGGAAACGGGCCGCTTTTACCCCGCCATACAGATTTTGTTGTTGCCCTTCGACAACAATTATGACGTTTGCGGCGCTTCCCCCACTAGCGCAGGTGGGCGGGCCGTAGTGATTCTTCCTGCGACACGCAAACGTTTCAAGTCGTGTGACCACACCTCGTCTCGTTTCGGATCGCCGTTCCCAACCGTCGTCGCAGGCGCCCATCGCCCTGGCTCCTGTGATGGTGGAAGCGGTGTCCCGCGCGCATGCGTTCGCGCCCGCGGCGACGCCGGTCATTCTGTACGGCGAAAGCGGCACCGGTAAGACCTTCTTCGCCGAGTACATCCATCAGCTCAGTGAGCGGTCGGGCGGTTTCCACGCGTTCAGCGTCGGCACCGTGGCCCCGCAACTTGCCCTTGATGAGCTGTTCGGCCACGTGCCTGGAGCGTATACGGACGCGCGCAGGGTGCGCACGGGACGCATTGCGGCCGCAGGCGGCGGCACATTACTCCTCGATGACATTCAGAATCTCGATCTAGGCGTGCAGAAGCAGTTGCTGCAGGTGCTCGATCGGGGGACGTACAGTGCAGTCGGGTGCGACCGTGTGCTGATTGTCGCATGCCGAGTCATCCTGGCGATGACGGACGAGCCGGATGAGCTGATGCGGAAGGGACTACTTCTTAAGGATCTACGCTACCGGTTTGGAGCGTGCGCGATTCGGATGCCGCCGTTGCGGGAGCGGCGGGAGGAGATTCCGCTCCTGGCCCAGAGGGCGCTCGACCGCTGTCCCCAGGAGAC
>DASPXJ010000170.1:0-6674 GCA_035637355.1 Gemmatimonadales bacterium | reverse complement strand
AGCCGGTCGAGCTTCTCGACCCAGTCCCGCCCGAACCGCACGTCGTCGATGAACCCGAATCCCCGCAGCCGCTCGGCGACCGCCGCGACGTGGTCGGTATCGCGGAATCCGGGTTTGAGCTTCACCTCGATGGATGCGGGCAGAGGATTGCGCTCCAGCTCCTGCATCACGTCGCGCAGCTCGACGAGCTCGGCACGCGCCCGCGCGAGCGCGTCGTCTTCCGAGACGTACATCGCCGACTGCACCTCGGGAAAGGCCTCGATGTCCTTGAGCGCCTGCGCCGTGGCCTCGATCGGCGCGCCCGGCAACAGATAGGCCACGACTTCGACCCGCTCTTCGACGCCGTGCAAGGCGTCCTGGAGATTGATGACGACCAGACCGAAGAGTCCCAGGACGAACAGCGAGAAGGCGATCGTCGTCACCGAGAGCACGGACAGCAGCGGTGCGCGCTTGAAGGTGAGCATCGCCTCGCGGAACGTCAGGTTCACGGTGCGGCCGCCTGATCGCGTGCTTCGTCTACGGCGGAGTCGTACACCAACGCGCCTTCCTGGAGCTCGATCACGCGGTAGGGTGCCTGGCGCACCAGGTCGAGGTCGTGCGTGGCCATCACCACCGCCGTGCCGCTGGCATTGATGTCCCGCAGCAGTTGAAACACGCCGCGGGTCGCGCGCTCGTCGAGGTTCCCCGTGGGCTCGTCGGCGAGCAGCACCGTCGGCTCGTTTACCAGGGCGCGGGCGATGGCGACGCGCTGCTGCTCGCCGCCGGAGAGCTCCCGCGGGTACGCCTGGGCTTTGGCGGCGAGGCCGACCTGCGTGAGCACGCGCATCACGCGCGCCGCGATCGTCGACGAGCGCGCGCCCGTGACCTCGAGCGCGAACGCCACGTTCTCCTCGGCCGTGCGGTCTTCGAGCAGCCGAAAATCCTGGAACACGATGCCGAGCTTGCGTCGCAGCAGGGGGACGTCACGCGGCCGCATCACGTTCACGTCGTATCCCGAGACGCGCACGTCGCCCGAGGTCGGGCGCTCTTCGGCATAGATGAGCTTCATGACGGTCGACTTGCCGGCGCCGGAATGCCCGGTGAGAAAGGCGAACTCCCCCTTAGCCACATGGAAGGAGACGTCCTTGAGCGCCAGGCCGCCCTTGGGGAAGGCCTTGAACACGTTGATGAACTTGATCACTTAGTGCCGCGCCAGGGCCTGGGCGAAGTCCGCGATGAGATCATCGGGATCCTCCAGTCCCAGGGAAAATCTCAGGAATCCGTCCGGAATGCCAGCCTGCGCGCGCTGTTCCGCCGTGAGACTGGCGTGCGAGGTGAGCCGCGGCTCCGACACCAGCGTCTCCACGCCCCCCAGGCTGGGGGCGTGTGCGGCGATCGTCAGCGCCCTGAGGAACCGCTCGGCGGCGCGCACGCCGCCCTTCAGCTCGAGGCCAAGCATGCCGCCGAAGCCGCCCAGCACGCGTTTTGCCAGCTCGTGATCTCGATGCGACGGCAGGCCGGGGTAGTGGACCTTGGAGATCGTGTCCTGCTTCGCGCACCACTCGGCGACGGCGAGGCCGATCTCGTTCTGACGCCGCACGCGCACCGTCAACGTGCGCATGCCGCGGTCGATCAACCAGGCGGCGAACGGATCGATGGCTTGTCCCCACACCTGCATCAAGCGGCGCACCTCCTCGACGACCTGATCGGTCCCCGCCACGGCTCCGGCGATCACGTCGGTGTGCCCATTCAAGTACTTCGTCGCCGAATGGATGACGAGATCGGCGCCGTGCTCGAGCGGCCGGAAATTCACGGGCGAAGCGAACGTCGAATCGACGATGAGCGCGAGTCCTTCGGCCTTGCACAGCGTCGCGACTGGCTCGAGATCGATCACGCGCAGCAACGGGTTCGTGGGCGTTTCGAGAAAAACGGCACGCGTCGTCTTGCGCATCGCCCGCTTCCACGTGCGCTGCTCCGTCGGAGTCACGAACGAGACATCGATCCCCAGCTTTCCGAACTCTTCGCGGAACAGGCGGTGGACGCCGCCGTAAATCCACTCACTCGCGAGGAGGTGATCGCCGGGACGGAGCACGGCCAGATGCGCCAGCGCCGTCGCGCCCATGCCGCTCGCGAGGAACAGCGCCGCGTCCGCACCCTCGAGCAGCGCCAACTTCTTGCCGATGTCGACTTGATTGGGGTTGTTGCCGTAGCGGCTGTACAGCACTTCCGCGGTCGAGCCGACCGGGTTGGTGAATGTGGCGCTTTGGTAGAGCGGGGGAGCGACAGCCGTCCAGTCGGCGCGCGCCTTGGGGTCGCCGTGAATGGCGCGGGTGGACAGTCCCAGGCGGCGGCGTTTCACGCCGCGGTGAGTCTGATGGAGCCTCCCGGATTGCGTGCGGCCAGCCGCCGCTCGACCAGCTCCTCGAGCAGCGCCGGAGCCGGCTCACTGGCGCCGAGCCCCTCGAGTGCACCGTCAGCGCGCTCGCACAGCACGGCGAGCCCGGCGCCGGCGAGAACAGGTTCGATCGCCTCACGGTGTGCATCCGTCAGCCCGCGCAGCAGCAGCACTTTCACCTTGTCGCGGACGAGCTTCGCGACGATCTCGTCGGCGCACGAATAGTCGAGGCAGCCGACGCCGGTGAAATCCATCACCGCGATGGTGCCTGGAGGAAGATCCCGCTCGATGTTTTCACGGACCGCGCGCCCGGTGGGCCGCGTGACGAGGTCGGTATAGAAACCGGCGACCGATTGTTGCAGCACGGCGTGTACCATGATGTGTGGAATCACTGCTTCGACGGCCCCCCCGGCCCCCCCGGCCCTTTCTCCGACTCTTGCTCCGGGATGATCAGCAGGACCTGCGACCCCGGAAACGCAGGCAACCCGTCCTTCATCGGTACATCGTCGTCCCAGCGGGGCACGATCGCGATGCGCGCGGTGCCGCTACGGATGGCGACTTTTCCTTCCCAGCGGGCGAGGTAGCGCCGGATGCCGGCGAGTCCCTGCCCACGCCCCGGATCGCGAAAGCGGCTCACGCCTTGTATCAGAGCCGCCTCCAGCGCCGCGGCATCGCCCCAGCGCTCGCCGAACCGCTTGGCCTGAGTGGGTTCCAAGGAATGCCGGAATCCGACACCGGCGTCCGCGACCGCGATCACCACGACGCGGCGCGCCAGCTTGCGCCGCCAGTTGTACGCCTGCACCGCGACCCAGCCGCCCGTGCCGGCGTGCTCCACAATATTCTGACAAGACTCCGAAAGCGCCATAGCGAAACCCATCGTCGCCTTCGGATCGAGTCCCAATTCCGAGCTGAGGATCGCGGACGCGCGTTGCTGGATCGTGCTCACGACGGCGTGCACGTCTTCGGCCGCACGGACCGGCGTCACGGGGAGCAACACCTCGCTCTCCGTCGCGACTTTGGCCTTGGGCACCTTGCCGTGCACCTCGAACAGATCGCCCGCTTCCCGGAAGAAGCCGGCGCGCGCCCAGTAGCTCACGACATCCGGATTTGCCGGCGCCGTGAGCAGCGGCCGCTCGCCCTTGCGCGCCGCCGCCTCACCGGCGGCAAGCAGCCCCACCAGCCCGTACGGCGATGCCCATTCGGCGGCGTGCGCATCGAACAACAGGCGCTCGCCATCGGTCGCCTGCGCATAGGCGGCGGCGAACTGGTCGAAGGAGCGGTCGTCGAACGACGTGGGGACTTCGACGAGGCGGGTCATGCGATCGACAGCTTCCCCAGCAGGTGGTCGCGCAGTCCCGTCGCGCCGCGGTGGGTCAGGTTGCGGGCGCCAAGCATCGTCCCCGCCCGCAGCGCTTCCTCCAAGCTCGCCCCGCTGAGCAGCGCGGCGGCAACGGTGCCGCCGAATACGTCGCCGCAGCCCGTTGGGTCGGATTCCTGCAGCAACGGCGACTGGTGGATCGCGGGAGCGGGAATCAGCTCCGTCCGCACGGGAGTCCCGGTGAAATACGCCGCACCGCGCTTGCCCAGCGTCACGCAGAGCGTGCTGCATCCCTGACGCAGCGCGTCGGCCGCGATGGCGAGCGGATCGCTGCCCAGCTGCTGCATTTCGTCTTCGTTCAGCTGGATGACGTTGAAGCAGCCGAACCAGGCCGGTGCCTGCGGCAACGCACGTGGGACGCGCATCCCATCCGGCTCCTTGCCGAGGAAGAGGCTGTGCAGGTCCGCGTACATGAAGCGCGGAAAGCCGCGGCGCAGCAGCTGCGCGGTCTCGAGATTCATCTCGAACCCGGAGATGAAGTTGACGTACAGCGCATCGAGATCCCGGACCAGCGGGCCCAGCTCGGCCCACGTCCAGGGCGGCACGCCGCCGGTCATCTGCTCGCAGCGCCGCTCCACCGATTCGTAGCGCAGGGTGACGCGGTTGTTGGGCTGGGGGACTTCTAAGAACCGTGCGTCGTGCGTCGTGCGCCGGAGTGTCCGGAGAAACGCATTGGCTTTCGGCGCGAGGTCACGGCCGACCTTGATGAGCGGGACGATCTCCCAATCGTCGGGCAGCGTCGCATCGAGGGCGGCGAGCGCGTACGAGATGCCGCCCCACTCCTGCACGGCGGCCTGGGCCGGATCGCGGCCGTGAATCGTGTCCCACACCATCGACCCGATCACGCCCAGCCGTTTCAGCGCAGCCCCCAGTGTTTTTGAATGAACACCGCGGCCGCCCCGAACACACCGGCGGTGCCCGGTAGCGTGCCCGGCACGATGCGGCACGCTTCCCACGCGGGCTTGAAGGCGCGCCGCTTGACCTCGCTGCGCAACGGATGGAACAGCTTGTCCCCGGCCTGGGTGACACCGCCGCAGATCACGACGACTTCCGGGTTGAAGATATTGAGGAAGCTCGCCACCGCCGCCCCCAGCAGCGAGGCCGTCTCGTGCACGACCTCGAGCGCCCATTCGTCGCCGTCGTTCGCGGCCTCATAGACGATCTGGGCGGTGATCTTGGCGAGGTCGCCTTTCACGTACTGCGACAATGACGTCTCGACGCCCGACTGGATCCCTTCGATTGCACGCTCGGCGATCGCGGGTCCGGCCGCGTACGCCTCGATGCAGCCGTAGTTGCCGCACTTGCAGCGGCGTCCGTTGGCATCGATCGTGACGTGGCCGAACTCCCCGGCGACGTCGGTGACGCCGTGGTAGATCTCCCCGTCGATGACGATCCCGCCGCCAATCCCGGTGCCGAGCGTGAGACCGATCACGTAGTTCGCGCCGCGCGCGGCCCCACGCCACCACTCGCCGAAAATCGCGCAGTTGGCGTCATTGTCGAGCGTGGCGGGAAGGCTGAGCCCCTCGCTGACCCGATCACGCAGCGGCATGTTGGTCCAGCCGAGATTGGGCGTCAGCAGCACGACGCCGGTCTTCGTGTTGAGTGGACCGGGCGAGCCGATGCCGACGCCTTCGACCTTTTTCCCCGATTCGGCAATCGACGCCTTGGCGAGTTTGACGATGCGCGTGGTGACCGCGTCCGCGCCCTGGCCCGCCATGGTCGGCTCGGAGACCACGCCATGAATCTCCGAACCGTCCTCAGCGAGGACGCCGGCGACGAGATTCGTGCCCCCGACATCAATTCCGACGACGTAGCGCACCCAGTTCCTCGATTGCTCGGGTCACAGCCTCGACGGTGAGATCACGCATGCACCGATGATGTCCCAACGGACACTGCGGCGGGCCGTGCGACGAGCAGGGCCGGCATTGCAGCTCCATTCCCAATGCCACGTCTCCGGGGCGAACCGGACCAAATCCAAACTCCGTGACCGTGGGCCCAAACAGCGCCACGATCGGCGTTCCCACGGCGCTCGCCAGGTGCAGCGGCGCGCTGTCGTTCGTCACCAGCAGCACGGCTCGCTTGAGCAACGCGGCGGACTGCCGCAGTGTCAGTCGTCCGCAGGCATTGACCGCCCGACCGCCCGACCGCCCGACCGCCCCAACGATCTCCTCCCCCAAACCAACGTCGTCAGGGCCACCCACCACGACCACGGTCGTGTGCGCCGCGAGCTCGGCGGCCAGTTCTCCGTAATACGGCCAACGCTTGCTGCCCCAGATCGATCCGGGCGCCAACGCGACAAAGGCTCCGTCGATGATCGCTGCCGCGGCCTGCTCGTCCACAGCGGTGGGGTGGAGTTGGGGAGGATAGGCGCCCGGAGGCTCGTCCGCGAGGGCCAGGAGCCGGTCGGTTTCGTGACCTGTTCGGGGCTTGGGCCTCGCTTCTGTATAGAGGAAGGACCACCCGCCTGGGAACCCGATCCGTGACGGAATCCGGGCGAACAGCGCCAGCGCCGCCGTGCGCAGCGAGCGGTGCGGGAGGTAGGCGCGCCCATAGCGCTCTGCGCGGAGCCGGCGGGCCAGGCGCCGCAGTCCCGCCCAGCCCCGGTCGGCCCGGCGTTTGTCGTAGGGGATCACCTGTCGCACCGCGGGATGCGTCTCCAGCAACGGCGCGGCGATCGGTGTGGTCACGACATCCACCGGTCCGTGTCGGGCGGCGAGCGCCGACAGCAGCGACGTGGTGAGGATGACATCGCCCAGGAAGGCGGTCTGAATGACGAGGATCGGTTCGCTCAAGGGAGCTGAGCCACGGCCCAGACCGGGTCGTGGTCGCTCGTACCGAGCGTGTCGCGCACGATCCCGGTGAGCTGCCGATCGGGGGAAGGCGCGGCGAAACCCTTCAGGAAAACGTGATCCCAGTTGAACA
>DASPXJ010000169.1:0-23146 GCA_035637355.1 Gemmatimonadales bacterium | reverse complement strand
CGGCGTACCGGCCGAGATGCTCGCGGACGAGATCCTGCCGATGGGTAACGACGTGGGCAAGGCTTTGAACGTCGTCGAAGAAAGGCGTCGACAGAGAGCGTTGAAAAAAACCGTCAACAAAAACCAGACGGTACCCGGCCTCAAAAAGCAAAAACGGCCGGATGTCCTCGAGCGTCGGGATACGAGCTGGAGGTTTCGCCAGCTCGAAGGCGCCTTCGGCGATCGGCGCGACGCTCGTGAAGCGCCACGCCTCCTGCTTCATGTTGGGGAAGCCCAGGTCGCCGAAGCGGGCGATCCCGCCTTCCCGCAGATCCTTGAGCCAGGTAGGGACGCGGGACGCGCCGTTGGTCGCCCATGCGTGATAGGAACCGACGAGCCGTTCTACCGAGCCAGTCTTCGAGCCTGTTTTCACTGCCATCGTCACGACACCATTACGCCATCACGCAGCCAGTCGTAGCCGCGAGCCTCGAGCTCCTGCGCCAATTCGGGCCCGCCCGATTTGACGATCCGGCCGTCGGCGAGGACGTGGACGACGTCGGGCGTGATGTAGTTCAAGAGCCGCTGGTAGTGGGTCACGATCAAGAAGGCGCGATCGGGGCTCCGCAGCGTATTCACGGTCTCCGCAACGGTTTTCAGCGCGTCGATGTCGAGTCCCGAGTCCGTCTCATCGAGAATGGCGAGCCGGGGCTCGAGCACGGCGAGCTGCAGGATCTCGTTGCGTTTCTTCTCGCCGCCGGAGAAACCTTCGTTCACGGGACGGTTCATCATCGCGTCATCCCAGCCGATCGCCTGGAGCTTCTGTTCCAGAAACTGCAGGAAGTCGATCGGATCGAGCTCCGGTTCTCCCCGCTCCCTGCGCAGCGCGTTCAGTGCCGAGCGCAGGAAATAGGAATTCGTGATACCGCGGATCTCGACCGGATACTGGAACGCGAGAAACACACCTGCCCGGGCACGCTCCTCCGGTTTCAAGTCGAGTAAATCCTTGCCTTCGTACTTCGCGGCCCCGGCGAGCACCGTGTAGGCCGGATGCCCGGCGAGCACCTGCGCCAGCGTGCTCTTGCCCGAGCCGTTCGGCCCCATGATCGCGTGCACTTCGCCGTCGCGAATCGTGAGATCGACGCCCTTCAGGATTTCGTTGCCCGCAACGGCGACGCGCAGCCCTTTCACTTCGAGCACCACTTTGCTCTTAGCCAACGCTTCCCTCCAAGCTTATGCCGAGCAACCGCGTCGCTTCGACCGCAAACTCCATCGGCAGCTCCTTGAACACTTCCTTACAGAAGCCGTTCACGATCATCGACACCGCGTCCTCCGACGACAGGCCGCGCTGGCGCAGATAAAAGATCTGATCCTCACCGATCTTGGACGTGGACGCTTCGTGTTCCATGATCGCCGTGCTGTTGCGCACGTCGATGTACGGGAAGGTGTGCGCGCCGCACTTGTCGCCGATCAGCATCGAGTCGCACTGCGAATAGTTCCGCGCGCCTTCGGCGCCCTTCATGATCTTCACCAACCCTCGATAGGTGTTCTGCCCGCGGCCCGCCGAAATGCCTTTCGACACGATCGTCGAGCGCGTGTTCTTGCCGAGGTGAATCATCTTGGTTCCGGTGTCGGCCTGCTGGCGATGGCTCGTGACGGCAACCGAATAGAATTCGCCGATCGAGTTGTCGCCCTGGAGAATGCAGCCGGGATACTTCCAGGTGATCGCCGAGCCGGTCTCGACCTGGGTCCACGAGATCTTGGAATTCGCGCCGGCGCACTTGCCGCGTTTCGTGACGAAGTTGTAGATGCCGCCTCGGCCCTCTTCGTCCCCCGGATACCAGTTCTGGATCGTCGAGTACTTGATCGTCGCGCGATCGAGCGCGACCAGCTCGACGACCGCGGCGTGCAGCTGGTTTTCGTCGCGCATCGGCGCCGAGCAGCCTTCGAGGTAGCTGACGTAGCTGCCCTCGTCGGCGATGATGAGCGTCCGTTCGAACTGGCCCGTGGACGACGCGTTGATCCGGAAGTAGGTCGACAGCTCCAGCGGACAGCGCACGCCCTTGGGGACGTACACGAACGAGCCATCGGTGAAGACGGCCGAGTTCAGCGCGGCGAAGAAATTGTCGTTGTGCGGGACAACGGTGCCGAGATACTTCCGGACCAGGTCGGCGTGCTCGCGAATCGCCTGCGAGATCGGACAGAAGATTACGCCGTACTTGGCGAGCTCCGCCTGGAACGTCGTCGCCACCGAGACACTGTCGAACACGGCATCGACGGCGACCCCGCTGAGCCGCTTCTGCTCCTCGATCGGAATCCCGAGCTTCTCGAAGGTCGCGACGAGCTTCGGATCGACCTGATCGAGCGAGTCGAGCTTGGGCCGCTGTTTGGGCGCGGCGTAGTAGCTGATCGCTTGATAGTCGATCGGCCCGTACTTCACGTTGGGCCAATGCGGCTCCGACATCTTGAGCCAGTTGCGATACGCCTTGAGCCGCCACTCCAGCATCCACGCCGGCTCGCCCTTCTTGGCGGAAATCAGACGGATCACGTCCTCGTTCAAGCCGGCCGGCACGACCTCGGATTCGATGTCAGTGACGAAGCCGTACTTGTACGGTTGCTGGACGTGCGCTTCAATACTGGTCATGACGCTCCCGGAAGTCGTTACCGGACATACGCTTGGCAATCAAAACGGTGGTCTAGATTGGGAATCCTAATGGTTTACTCGGGATTGTGCAACTGCATGAGGCGTCGAGCAAAAGCGTCTAGCAAAGTCGTCAAGCGAGGGCGTATTTGCTTGACGTATTTGCTTGACGTTTTTGTTCGACGCCTCTCCTAGACGCCTCTTGTCAGTAGATATCCCGATTCCACTCCCTCACCAGCCGTTCGTAGTCCTCCGGCGTGTTCAACTCGTCGATTACGGCCGGATCGTCGACCGGCACGCTGACGACGTCCTTTTCGTGCCGGTGCAACACGGCCCGCGCACCCTCACGAGTGGCAGCCGGGCTCTCCAGGAGCTCGCCGAACAGCGCCGATCCCCAGATCACGGGGTGTCCGCGCCGTTCGCCGAAAGTCGGAACGACAGCCGGCGTATCCGTGCGGCGGTGCGTCTCGAGCAGGCGTTCCACGGTAGTCACGCGGACGTGCGGCAGATCGACCGGCCAGACGAGAACGGCGCTGGGCTGCAAGGGTTGCAGGGCGCGCAAAGCAACCCGCAGTGACGCGATTGGGCCGGTCTCCGGTTCCAGGTTCTCTACGATCATGCAGTCGTGGCCTGCTAAAACGGGCTGGATCCGGGGCGCGTCGGGTCCCAAGACGACGACGCGGGTCTTCACCTCCAGCGCTTCCAGCGCCTCCAGGATCCGCACCGCGAACGGCAGGCCGAGGAAGTCCAACAGGGCTTTGGGAGAGCCCATCCGGGCCGACCGGCCGGCCGCCAGGACGACGCCCGCTAACGACATACGTGGAAAGACGCTACGTCGCTACGGCACATCCCCGCTAGAGGGTTGCATGCGCGGCCAAATCCCCCACATTTGGCGCGCCCACATGGCAGTCCGACGCATTCGCCAGCTCGGCGACCCGATCCTCAGGGTCCGCTGCACCCCGGTCGAAGACCCCAAGTCGCCGGCGGTGCGGCTGCTTTCCGACGATTTGCGCGATACCCTGCATGCCGCCCGCAAGAAGTACGATATGGGGCGCGCGCTGGCCGCACCGCAGATCGGCGCGCCGGTGCGTGTTGTCCTGGTGGAAGTCGGGAAGTTTCGGGCGACGATGGTGAACCCCGAGATTACCGACGTCGGGGCCGAGGACTTCCACGTCTGGGACGACTGCTTTTCGTTTCCGAACCTGCTGGTCCGCGTAACCCGCGCCTACCGCGCCACGCTCCGCTACACCGACATGAAGGGCAAGGCGGTCACAATGGACCTCGAGGGCCCGATGGCGGAGCTGTTACAGCACGAGCTCGACCATCTGGACGGCATCCTCGCCGTCGACCAGCCGAGTGGCCTCGATCCCTTCGCATACAAAGCGGAATGGGAAAAGCATCACAAGCCGACGGAGCGCTACGGGCCACCACGCCCGCGCGAGATTTAGAACCCGCTACATTCCACTACTCATCGACAGGGGTGCCCGCCGAGTTGGGCGGGCTGAGATCACACCCTCATAACCTGATCCGGTTCGTACCGGCGAAGGGAGCTCAGCATGACCTGCCGCACACAGATGTTCTTCGCCCGTCAGGGCACGATCACGCCGGAGATGCAGCGCGTCGCCGAGCGGGAGACATTGTCCCCCGAGACGATCCGCGACGAAGTCGCAATCGGCCGGCTCATCATTCCCGCCAACGTCAACCACCTCGCGCAACAACTCGATCCGATGGCGATCGGCAAAGTCGCCAGCGTCAAGATCAACGCCAATATCGGCAACTCGGCTGTCGAGTCGGACATCGATGGCGAGCTCGAGAAGCTGCACCACGCCGTGCACTACGGCGCCGACACGGTGATGGATCTTTCGACCGGCGGCAACATCGACGCGATCCGGGAAGCGATCATCGCCGCCTCGCCGGTACCGATCGGCACCGTCCCGATCTACCAGGCGATCGAAATTGCCGGTGACATCACGAAGCTCACGTCCAACGACATCCTCGACAACATCGAGCACCAGGCGAAACAGGGCGTGGACTACGTCACCGTCCATGCCGGCATTCTGCGCGAGCACGTCGGTCTCGCTCTCGGCCGCGTGACGGGAATCGTCAGCCGCGGCGGATCGTTGATGGCGTATTGGATGACGCAGCACGGCAAGCAGAATCCGCTGTACGAGCACTATGACCGGCTGCTCGACATCGCGCGCGAGTACGACGTCACCCTCTCGCTGGGCGACGGGCTGCGGCCGGGATCGATCGCCGATGCGACGGACAAGGCGCAGCTCGCGGAGTTGACGGTGCTCGGCGAGTTGACGGAGCGCGCCTGGAAGCGGGACGTGCAGGTGATGATCGAAGGGCCGGGACACATCCCGATGCATCAGATCGAAGTGAACGTGCGACTCGAGAAAGAGCTGTGCCACGAGGCGCCGTTTTATACGCTGGGACCGCTGGTCACGGACGTCGCGCCCGGTTATGACCACATCACGTCGGCGATCGGCGCCGCGATGATCGGCTGGTTCGGCGCGGACATGCTCTGCTACGTCACGCGCAAAGAGCACCTTGGCCTGCCAAATGCCGAGGAAGTGCGCGAAGGAGTGATCGCGTACAAGATCGCGGCGCATGCGGCCAACATCGCGCGCCGCCGTCCCGGCGCTACCGAGCGCGACGACGCGCTCTCACGCGCGCGTTACGCGTTCGACTGGAACGAGCAGTTCCGGCTGGCGCTCGATCCGGCGCGCGCGCGCGAGCTGCACGACGAGGCGCTGCCCGCCGAGTACTTCAAGAGCGCCGAGTTCTGCGCGATGTGCGGGCCGAAGTTCTGCTCGATGCACATCACGCGCGAGATCGAGCGGTCGCTGGGAAAGCGCGAGCCGCTGAAGCAGGAGAAGCGGGAGACCGTGGCGGCGGACTAGTTTCGGTCGCGCTCGACGTCGGCCTTTCGTTGCGTTAGGGCTTGATGACGAATTCGTAAGGCCCGGTCATCAGGCCCTCCCCAAAGGTGCCGGTGCCCCGCACGCGGATCACGAAACTGCCGCCGGCGGGGACATTGAACGAACCCACCTGCCAGAACTGCTGGCCGAAGGTCTGCACGCCGCGGCCCGCCAGCGTGTCGCCCGTGGCGGGATTGATGATTTCGATCGTGAGACCGTAGCCCGCGGGTCCCACGGGAGGCGCCGTCATGCGGAAGAACACGGCGAGCGGCTCGCCCGGCGTGCCGGGGGACGTGAACTCGTCGAAGTCGCCGATCGTTTCGATGGCTTCGCCGCGGAGCGTATCGCCCACGGTGTAGGCGGCCGCAGCGGATTCCGGCGCTCGATTCACGCTGACGACTTTCAGCCCGTAGGGACCGACGAACCTGAACGCGGAGCCACACGTCGCGTCGGAGCACAAGCGGAAGAAACTGGCCGGCTCGTACACGGTGATCTTCACTTGACCGCCTGGCGGCACCGTGAAGGGCCCCGTGAATCGTTCGGATTGACCGACGGTGCCGGCCAAACTGTCGTCGTTGGCGGGATTCCGGGCGCGCACGTACGGGAACGGCTCCGCATCCCCGTCTTTGCCGTCGAAGATGAGACCCAACTCCTGCCCGGGCGCCGCCGTGACCGAGAACTGGTCCCAGTCCCCCGGAGTGTCGATTCGCTCGGCGCCTACCGAGTCGCCGGGCACGAGCGCCGGCGAAACGTGTTCAGGGAGACTGTCCTCAGGCACGAGCGCGAAGCGATAAGGACCGCGCGCCTCAAGGCCAAGGACCGGATCAGCGATCGTGAGGTCATACCAGCCGGTGGCGGGCAGGTCCAGGCGCATGCTCTGAAAACTCTCGAGCGATGGCGCCGACATCTGGGTGAATACTGCCGCCGTGAGCCCGTAGCTCTGCCCGGGCGGCCTCACCGAGGCCACCAGCCCGTTGATCCCACCGGCGGGGTCCAGTCCCTGGAACTTTAGATTGACGTGCTGACCACGCACTCCATAGAAGTGGAATAAGTCCGAGTCACCCCAGGGCTCGATCGATTCGCCCGAGACGGTATCGCCGATCGCGAACATATTCGAGACGGTCTCCGGCCCCCAGCTGAAAGCGTACAGCCAGATCCGGTAAGGCCCGCGCAGAGTCGGGAGGTAATAGCCGGTCGAAACCCGCACGATGTGCGTGCCCGGGCCGAGTCTGAGCCGGCCGCTCGGGCTTCGGGTGCCGGCGGTCCCAATCGACGCGGAGCCCTGTACCTGGCCCGTGACGGAATCGACGAGCTCGGCCGTGACCACGCTGGAGCCCTGCGGGGCGGCTGCGAGTTCGACCACGAGAAGCGCGCCCGTCGAATCGGGGACCGCCACGCGGAATTCGTCGATGTCTCCCGCCACGTCGATCGCCTCCCCGCTCACGCTGTCGCCCAACGCTAGCGTCGCGGGCCGAGTTTCCGGTTGGCGGTTGATTCGATACAGAAAGAAGCGGTACGGCCCAACCTCGTTGCTACTCCTCGAGTTCGGGCTCGCCACACGCACGCGGTATGTCCCGGTCGCCGGGAGCGTGAATGTGCCGGTGACGCTTTGGTAGAGGGTGGTATCGGAGGAAAACGTCTGCGCATTTGCGATTGACTGGTTACCCGGGCTGACAATGTCCGCGCGCAGCACGTCACTCGAGGGCAGCGACTGGAACGCGAGGTTCATCTCGTCGCCGGCGTTGCCCGAGAACGTGAACTCGTCCACATCGCCGGGTCTGTCGATCGATTCCCCAGCAACGGTGTCACCGAGCGCGATCGCGGCGGGGACGTGCTCGGGCGCCGGATTCACTTTGTAGACGTAGAACCGGTACGCACCCGTGTCGGTGACGGAATGATCGGATTCTCCGAAGACCCTGAGCTTGACCGGACCCGCGGCGACGCGTTGAAACCGCCCTGTGGCGTGAGCGAACAAGCCCGTGTCGGCCGGCACCGCGTCGACGAATGCCACATAGTTGCCCCCTTCATCGAAGGCCTGCATTCGCACGAGAGCCGCGCGACTCGACTGGAGAAACACATTGTACTCGTCACCCGCGCTCGCCTGGAAGGTGAACTCATCGATATCGCCGGCGGGCGCGAGGTCCTCGCCCGCGATTTCCGTGTTGGCAGCGACCGTCGCGGAACGGCGTTCGGGAGCGCGGTTGACGAAGTAGGTCCAGAAACGGTACGGCCCCGTGTAGCGTCCCTGGGCGCCGTAGACACCTTGCACCCGAAAGCGGTATGTGCCTGTTGTTGGAAACGTGAACGCACTGGTCACCGATCCCGGCTGACCCGCGGATGTGAACGTGTAGGTCTGGAAAAATCCCGCCGCGTCGAAAATCGCAAGCGTGATCCCTTCGGGCCCGGGAACTCCAGTCGCCTTGATGGCCGCGACGATCTCCTGTCCGGCGGTCGCGGTCGTCGTGAAGTCATCGAAATCGAGAATGTCGTCGATGGACTCGTTGCTGATGGTGTCGCCAATTCCATAGGTGACGGAGATGAGCTGATGCTCGGGGTCGGGATCGATCTGGTGAACTTGAAAGCGAAACTTTGCCGTTGACCCGAACGGCTGCGCGATGACGTCCACGAAGTAGGTCGTACCGCTCGTCAGCACAAACGGAACGGTCGCTTCGGAATGGAGATCACCGGTCCGGGGGTCGAAAAACTCGGACGTCCTCACACCCAGCGTCGCCGAGTCGCGCACGATCAGGGTCGCATAACCCTCCAGCACCTGCACGAAGACGCCATGGAAGCCCGTTTCGCTCGCGACGAACGAGTACCGTCGAAGCGAGTCGTCGGCGGCGACTTCATCCGTGACGACCTGCTCGAGCGCCACACGTTGCACGGCGCGATGATTGGGCTCGGTGGGAGAGTCGCAGGCGGCGAATGCCGTCACAACAAGGACCGCAGCAGCGCTTCGTTTCATAACGGTGGAAACTGCCTGGCAGGTCAGCGCGCAGGAAGACCAACCGCACAATAAGTCATAACCTACCACGCAATCCCGTAATCCTCACCGTGATTGGACGACCCGCCCCAGAAGGAGCCGTGCTTCCAGTCGAAGAAGATCGCGTTGATCGGCCCTGACGTCCGATCGTCGAAGTCGAGCCGGTAGCCCATCGCGCGCAGCTCGTGCCGCACCCATGACGGCGTGTCGTCCCGCAGCGTCAGCCGGCCCGGCTCGGTTTTATGCTCGCCGAATGAGTTGCGCATCTGATAGCTCGTGATGTTCGCGGCCTCGACCGCCTCCTGCACATCCATCCCGAATTCGACCACGTTCAGGAAGAACTGCAGCAGGTTTTGATCCTGCGTGTCGCCGCCCTGCACCGCGAACGCGAGCAACGGCTTTCCGTCTTTCATCGCAAGACTCGGCGTCAACGTCACACGCGGCCGCTTCCCCGGCACGATCACGTTGAACGGATTATCCGTGCTGTCGACGACGAATTGCTGCGCGCGCTGGCTTACGCCGATGCCCGTGTGGCCCGCAATCACCGCCGGAATCCAGCCGCCCGATGGCGTGACCGACACGACCCATCCGGAGGTGTCCGCCGCTTCGATGGATGTGGTCCCGCGTCTAAACGCCTCGTCGAAGGCCGCGAGCGCGGCTGCGTCATCCTCGCCCTGCGAGGTCGTCACGGGACTCGGCGACCAGCGTTGCAGCAGCGGGAGGTAAGGATTGGTTCCGCCCTGGAAGGGATACGGATCGCCGGGCTTGATGTCGGGATCGTTGCGATCCGGATTGATCGACTGCGCGCGCTGGCGCGCGTACTGCTTGGAGAGCAGGCCGCGCATCGGCTCCTCCGGCGGAAACGCCGGGTCACCGTAGTAGAAGTCGCGGTCGGCGAACGCCAGGCTCATCGTCTGATAGAGCGTGTGGATGTAGCGCGTGCTGTTGTAGCCCATCGCCTTGAGATCGAACCCTTCGAGGATGTTGAGTGCCTGCAGCATGGCGGGTCCCTGCGACCATGGCGGCAGCTTGTAGACGTCGATGCCGCGATACTGTGTCATTACTGGCTCTTCTATTTTGACGCGCCAGTTGGCAAGATCGGTCAGCGTAATCAGGCCACCCTCTTCCTGCAGGCCACGCACGAACTCCTGCGCGATGTCGCCACGGTAGAAACGGTCGTAGGCGGCCATGATCGCGTCGTGCCGGTTCTTGCCGCGACGCAGCGCCTGCTGCTCCGCGTCCACCAGCTTCCGCAGGGTCGCCGCGAGGTCGGGTTGGCGGAAGATTTCACCCGCTTCCGGTGCTTCGCGCGCCTCCCCCGCGTGTGGCAGCATGACCCCGCGCGAATACTGCCACTGTTTGAGCCAGCGCTTGTTGCGTTCGATCGAATTCGCCGTCTCTGCTTCGATGGGATAGCCGTCAGCCATGCGGATTGCCGGCTCCAGCACTTCACGGAGACTCAGCTTGCCGTACTCGGCCAGCATGACCATGAGTCCGCCGGGTGTGCCGGGTGTGATCGCGGCGAGTGGCCCATACTCGGGCGGAAAGCGCAGCCCCTTGGACCGATAGAAGTCGGCGGTCGCTCCCGTCGGTGCCACGCCGAGTGCGTTGAGCGCGATCACGTGCTTCGTTCGTGGATTGTAGATCAGGGCCTGCGTTTCTCCGCCCCATGAGAGGACGTCCCACATCGTCGTCACGGCGGCGAGCATGGCGCACGCGGCGTCCACGGCGTTGCCGCCCTTCTGGAACATCATGGCGCCGGCTTCGGCGCCGAGCGGCTTGCCGGTGATCGCGACCCAGTGGCGGCCGTGCAGTGCCGGCTTCTGGGTGCGCTGTGCCGCGAGGGTTGTGGGAAGAACCAGGAGAGCGAGAAATAGGCAGCGACGGACGGCCATCGGTGCTCCGGGAGGTGTTCGAGTGGAACGTACCGAAGTGGGGTCGCTTGCTCAATCCAAGCGCCGCTCAGCCGAGCGGGCGTGCCCTTCCAGACCTTCGACCCGGCCGAACCACGCGGCGTCCTCGATGAGCGGGCGCGCCCCCACGACGTCATCGATCCGCAGCCAGCTGCGCACCCGCAGGAACGTATACACCGACAGGCCGCCCTTCGATCGCGCGGTCCCGGCCGTCGGTAGCACGTGATTGGGACCCGCGCCGTAGTCGCCCAGCACCTCGGCTGACCCGGCGCCGATGAAGAGCGCGCCGAAATGGGCAAGTCGCGGCGCGACTGCGGCCGCTGTCTCCAGCAACAGCTCTACGTGCTCGGGCGCGAGCGCGTCGCACGCGGCGATGCCTTCCTCCACGTTCGCCACCACAATCACGCCGCCGTTCCAAAGCGCGGCACGGGCAGTCTCTCCAGTTGGCAAATCGGCGAGCTGGCGCGCCAGCGCCGCGTCGACGCGATCGGGAAGAGTGGGATCGAGCGCGACGAGCACCGGCATCGCGTCGGGATCATGCTCCGCCTGCGCGAGCAGATCGGCCGCGATGACTGCCGGCGAAGCGGTGGCGTCGGCGAAGACAACGAGCTCCGACGGGCCCGCGAGCATATCGATCGCGACGCGTCCAGCGACGAGCTGCTTCGCCGCCGTGACGTAGCGGTTTCCGGGGCCGACGATCACGTCACAGGGAGACAGGGGGCCGGGGGGGGCACCGAACGCGAGCGCTGCGATCGCGTGTGCTCCACCCGCGGCCAGCACACCGTCGGCACCGGCGATGGCGGCAGCGGCGAGCGTCATCGGTCGGGGCTTCGGGCTCGCGACCCAGATCTCCTTCACACCGGCCGTTCGCGCCGTCACCGCGGTCATCAGGACAGACGATGGCAGCGGATAGCGGCCGCCGGGCGCGTAGCATCCGGCGCGCTCGAGCGGCGCGATCCAATGCCCGGCCGTCCCGCCCGGCACCGTGACCGTCACATCACTCAGCGCGCGCTTCTGGGCCTCGGCGAACGCCCGAATCCGCTCCGCAACGCGCTCCAGGCGCGCGCGGTCGCCCGCGGGCAAGCCCGCGAGTGCGCGATCGAGAGCGGCCCGGTCCAGAAACAACGGTCCGCCCGGCGCGACCTCTGCGAACCGCTCAGCGTACTGCCGCAGCGCGGCTTCACCGCCGGCTCGCACCGCTTCCACGATCGGCGCGGCAACAGTGAAGGCCTCGGCAGGCACGGCGGCAGCGCGACGACGCACCAGTTCGGCGACGGAGCGACGACTCAGCACGCGGGAGTCTTCCTGGCCATCGGCCGTCTGCTGACTGCGCCATGACGGCGCGCCAGTTCGGCGCGGACGTCCGCCAATGTGCCGCCTCCACGCACCAACGCCACCAGCGCCATGTAGAACACGTCCGCCGTCTCCCGCACGACATCCTCGGACGACTGCGCCCGCGCCAGCTCGTCCGCTTCTTCGCGCAGCTTCGCTGCCAGCAGCGCGGAGTCGGCCAGCAATTGCGCGGTTCCCGATCCCTTTACGGGCCGCAGCATCCGGTCCGCGAGCGTGCGCTCGAGATCGGCCAGGTCGAACTCGGAGTTCCAGCACGACGGGCGATTCAGATGACAGAAGCCGGCACCCGCCTGGCGCACCGTAAAACGCAGCGCGTCGCGGTCGCAATCGAGATCCACGCGCACGAGCTGCTGGGAGTTCCCCGACGTCTCTCCCTTCACCCAAATCGATTGGCGCGACCGGGACCAATAGATCCCGCGTCGCTCGGCCACGGCGCGCGCCAGCGATTCACGCGTGCTCCAGACGAGGCCGAGCGTGCGGCCTGCTTCATCACAGACCACGGTGGGCCACACTCTTCGCCCCCCCTCTCCCGACAGGGAGAGCGGGTCAGGGGGTGAGGGCGCGAGCGGCGCGGCGACAGCGTCGCCCAGCGACAGCTTGCCCGTGTACAGCGCCATGCCGACTTGCGCATCGGCTCCGATACGATCAAGCTCCGCGACGTCCACTGCGGTGGTGATCCCACCAGCGGCAGTCACGCGTGTTCCGGACGCAGCACGCACGACCGCCGCGACCGCGGCGGAGTCGAACCCGCCCATTGCCCCTTCCTTTTCGACCTGCGTGAAGAGGAAGCCGCCGACGGTCGGCGCGAGCTCGCGCACGCGCTCCAGCACGGGGATACCGGTCTTCGTGCGCCAACCGTCCACGACGATCTCGCCGCGCTCCGTGTCCACCGCCGCGATGACGCGCTCACGCGGCAGGGCGCCACAGAACTCCGGCGTCGCGGCGGTGCCGATCATCACCTGGACCGCCCCGGCATCGAGCCAGCGCCGCGCGCTGTCGAGATCGCGGATGCCTCCGCCCACGCGGCACGGCGCGCGGCGCACCAGATCCTGGATTAACGCCGCGTTCGACCCCCGTCCCAGTGCGGCGTCCAGATCGACGACGGCCACTTCGCCCGCGACGGAGAACTCCTCCAACCGCGCGATCGGGTCGCCGCCGTCGAGGACGAGCTCCTTGCCGCGCCGCAGCTGCACCGCGCGTCCACCGATGATGTCGATGCTCGGTACGATCATCGCCGCACCCGAATTCCCCGGACCGCGAGGTCCGCCTTGATGCCGTTCACGGTGTCGTCGCCGTCGTGAAAGACTGATGCCGCGAGCACCGCGTCTGCGCCGGCGGCGAAAGCGGCGGCGACGTGCGCCCGCGTTCCGACGCCGCCGGAGGCGATGACGGGCACACGCACCGCATCGGTCACGGCGCGCAGCAGCTCGATGTCGTGCCCCGCCCGCGTTCCGTCGCGATCCCAGCTCGTGAGCAGGATCTCGCCGGCGCCGAGCTGTTCGCCCTCCCGGGCCCACGCCGTCGCGTCGGGTCGCGCCGGCTCACGGCCGCCGGTTATCAAGACCTCCCAGCGGTCGGCTGCGCGACGCGCATCGATCGCCAGAACCACGCATTGGCAGCCAAAGGCCTGCGCAAGCTCGCCCACTAGGGCGGGTCGCCGAACCGCGGCTGTATTGACGCTGACCTTGTCGGCGCCGGCCGAGAGCAGGCGGCGTGCATCGTCCACCGTGCGGACTCCCCCGCCCACCGTCAGCGGAATGCGCAGCGCCGCACGCACTCGCCGCACCGTCTCGACCTGCGTGCCGCGCCCGGCGGCGGAGGCGGCGACGTCGAGGATCACGATCTCGTCGGCGCCCTGCGCTTCGTACAGCGCCGCCTGCGCGGCGGGATCGCCCGCGTCGCGCAGGTTCTGGAACCGGATGCCTTTCACCACACGGCCGTCCTGTACGTCGAGGCACGGAATGATGCGCCGCAGCAGGCCTGCTGATCCGTTCGCCGCCGGTCCCGAGGGCGCGCTTTGACCCGACAGCCAACGCTCCAGCAGCGCGGCGCCGTAGGCGCCAGACAGCTCGGGGTGGAATTGGCACACGAGCAGCGACCCGCGCTCGAGGGCGGCGACGAACGGAACGCCGTGCGTGGACCAGGCCGGCGTCCAGCCGGCCGGGCTCTCGCGCAACGCGTACGAGTTCGCGAACGCCGCGACGCCGCCCGACAAGAAGCGCGCTCGTTGTTCTGGCACCACGCTGTTCCAACCCAGGTGAGGGATTCGGACGTGCGGCGGCAGCCGGAGACACGTTCCGGCGACAACGCCAAGTCCCGCCACGCCCGGCGCCTCCTCACTCGCGTCACACAGCATCTGCATTCCGAGGCAAACGCCCAGCAGCGGCGTTCCACGCGATGCAACGTCCCGAATGGCGCTGCCCAAGCCGTGTGACCGCAGTGCCGCCATTCCCGCTCCAAACGCACCCACCCCAGGGAGGACCAGACGCGCAGCTCCGCGTGCGACTGCGGGATCGGCGGTAACGTCGACCGCTGCGCCGAGCCGGCGGAACGCGCCGGCGATCGACGCGAGGTTTGCGACGCCCGAGTCTACGATCACCACATCACTCACGTGGCGCCCCTAGCGTTCCCTTGGTGGACGGCACGTCGTCGAACGGCGTGCGCGCGACAGCCTGTCGCAGGGCCAGGGCGACGGCTTTGAAAGCCGCTTCCGCGCGATGATGGTCGTTCTCTCCCTTGAGCACTTCGACATGGAGAGTGAGCCGACCCGCGGCAGCAAGCGAGCGCAAGACATGAGGGACATTCTCACCCGAGAGCCCGCCGATCGATTCTCGGCGCAGACCGAGCGACACGTCGGCAAATGCGCGGCCCGACAGATCCACGACCGCGCGGGCCAGCGATTCATCGAGCGGAGCGTAGGCCCAGCCGAAGCGCGCGATCCCACGCCGCTCGCCCAGCGCGCGATCGAGCGCCTCGCCCAACGCGAGCGCGGAATCCTCGGCCGTGTGATGATCGTCGACGTGCAGGTCGCCGTTCGTCTGGAGCGTGAGATCGAACCGCGCATGCCGCACCAGCGATTCCAGCAGATGATCGAGGAAGCCGATGCCGGTGCGCACCTCCGCCTGGCCCGACCCGTCGACGACGAGCTGCGCGCGAATCGATGTCTCCCGCGTGGCGCGCTCGACGATGGCAGTGCGGTTAGTCAAGGAGGGCCTCCAGCGCCGCGGTGAGTCGCGCGAAGTCGGCGGGATCGCCGGGGAGCGTAATCCGCAGGCTCGTCTCGAGTCCCGCACGACCGCGGAAGTGACGCACGAGAATTCCCACTGCGCTGAGTCCGTCACGGACGAACGCCGCCCGCTGTCCGAAGTCGGCGAGGACAAAGTTTGCCTGCGAGGGACGTGCATCCACGCCACGCGCGCAGAGTAGCTCACGCAGCACGGCTCGCTCCCCGCGAACCTGGGTCACGTGAGCGCGCAACGCCGCGTCGCCACGACGCAATTGTGACAGCGCGAGAGCGAGCGACGGCCCCGCGACGGGATATGGCCCGCCCGCGGCGCGCAGCACGGCGATCACACGCGGGCTGCCGACGGCGTAGCCGACGCGGCACCCCGCCAGACCCCAGGCCTTCGACATCGTGCGGACGACGACCACATTCGCGAGGTCGAGTACCGCCCGGCTGATGTCCTCGTCGGCATACTCGACGTAGGCCTGATCGATGAGGATGATGGGCTCAGGGGCTGCGGCGGCGATTCGCCGCACCTCATCCCGCGATGCCACGGCGCCGGTCGGATTGTTGGGCGACACGATCACCACGACACCCAGGCGGTTGTCGACGCGGGCGAGCAGCTCGTCGACCGGGAACGCAGCGGTGATCCACGGCACGCGCACCAGCGGAGCACCCGCGAGTCGAGCGAAGCGCTCCAGCATGTCGAAGGTCGGCTCGGGGAGCAGCACCGGGCGATCGGGACCCGCATATGTGCGGCAGATGCGGTCGAGCGCCTCGTCCGCGCCGGCGGTAACGACGACGCGCTCCGGGCTCACGCCCAGCCGGGCAGCGAGCGCCCCCTCGACGGCAGTGGCATCGGGGTAGCGGCGCAGCAGCTCCGGGTCCAGGGCCGCCAGCTCCGCGAGCAGAGCAGCCGGGGGCGGAGGGCCCTCATTGCTGTCGAGGCGGAGAAGCGCAGTCATGGCACGATCTGCGAAAGGGCGGAGACGACGACATCGGTGCCACCGGCTGCTTTCACCGCGGGGATTACTTGCGGGAGGAGCTCTCGCGGCACGGCGGCCTTTACGGCATATCCACTGTCGCCAAATAGCCGGGATACTGTCGCTTGTCGCATCGACGGCAATACACCCACGACCGCGTCGAGACAGGCCGCCGAGGCGTTCACTTCGAGCATCACGCGGCGCCGCGCCTCGAGGACCGAGTTGATCAGCAGGACGAGATCGTCGATGCGGCGGCGCCGACCGGGATCGTCGAGCGCAGCGGGGTGCGCGTACAGACGCGTGGATGAGCGCATCAACACATCGACGATGCCGAGGCCGTTTGCCTCCAGCGTCGCACCGGTCGCGGTGTTGTCGACAATCACGTCTGCGTCCTCCGGCGGGAAGACTTCCGTCGCGCCGTACGACCGAACGTACTCCGCGCAGACACCGCTCTTGCGGATCCAGCCCAGGGTAAGCCGCTCGTACTCGGACGCGACGATCAGACGCCGTGAGGGGAGCCGACCTGCCTCGAGCAGTCCGAGCGGAGCGGCCGCCACGAGCTGCACCGGATCAAGGCCCGTGTCGAGCAATTCGACGACGTCAGCCTCGAGTTCGGCCACCCAGTCGGCCCCGGCGAAGCCGATGTCGCGGCTACCGAGGGCCAGCATCTCCACGATGTTCTGGGGCTTCAGCAGCTTCGCCTCGACGCCCGGCAGGGACACGTCGGGGCGATAACCGCGGGCACTCGGGCGCACCCGAATTCCTGCGTCGGCGAGGAGGGTGAGTACCCCCTGCTCCATACGGCCTTTGGGAAGGCCCAGACGGAATATCGACATCTATCGGCTCCGTGTTGGCCGAACCGGAGTCCCCCAGGTCACGCGACGCCGCCCTAAAAGCACGACGCCGGCCCTGGGGGGCCGGCGTCGGTTGATGACTGACTATCCTACACGCCTCCGGCTATCCCCCGTGGACCGAGTGACCGTGGTGATGCCGGTGGTGCGAAGCAGTACGCTGCATTGACCGTGATATAGCGCAGTGACGAAACTGTGTCAATGCGCAGGGGGCTGATCCGGATGATCGCGCTCGCCGGCATTCTGCCGCTCCTCTTCCTTATCATCTGGCTGTTTACCGTGCGCATGCCCGGCCCCGCCTTCAGCGGACCGCTGCCCCCGCTCACGCCTAACCAGGCTCGCCTGCGTATCGGGCTCGAGACACACGTCCGGGTGCTCGCGCACGACATCGGCGTGCGCAGCGACGAGACATACGCGAACGTGCAGCGCGCCGCGGCGTACATCGAGCGGACGCTGCGAGGCCTGGGTTACGAAGTGGTCTCGCAGGAGTTCTCGGCGGACGATCGCGCGTATCGCAATCTCGAGGCGACGCTGCGCGGCACCAGCAAGCCGCAGGAGGTCGTGGTCCTCGGCGCGCATTACGACACCGCCGAACAGGCTCCCGGCGCCGACGACAACGCGAGCGGCGTGGCGGGTGTGCTCGAGCTGGCACAGGTCTTCGCGCAGGAGCGGCAGTCGCGCACCGTACGGTTCGTGTTCTTTCCCAACGAAGAGCCGCCGTCGTTTCCGACCGCAGATATGGGAAGCCGGCACTACGCGACCGCGGCGCGGGAGCGCAACGATCAGATCGTGGCAATGCTGTCGATTGAATCGATCGGCTACTACGACACGGAGAAAGGCAGCCAGCGCTATCCGTTCCCGCTGAATCTCGCGTATCCCGACGTTGGCGATTTCATCGGCTTCGTGTCGAACCTCAAATCGCGTTCGCTGCTGCATCGCGCGATCGCGGCGTTCCGCGCGCACGCCACGCTGCCGACGCAAGGCGCGGCCGCGCCCTCGTGGGTGCCGGGCGTGTGGTGGTCGGATCATTGGTCGTTCTGGAGGGAGGGCTATCACGCGATCATGATCACGGACACCGCGCCGTATCGGAATCCGTTCTACCATACGCCGCAGGACACTCCCGACAAGCTGGACTACGACCGCATGGCGCGCGTGGTGCACGGGCTGACGCACGTGGTGCGGGCGATTGCGAACTAGCCGTCCTAACGATCGACGCGCGCGAAGGCGCGCACCGGAAAACTCCCGATCCCTTTCACCCTTGGCGGCACTGCAAAAAAGCGGAAACCGGAATCGGGCAGCGCGGCCAGGTTGGTCATGTGCTCGACGATTGCCACGCCACCGCCCAGGAGAATCGTGTGGGCGGGACGGGCTCCGTCGTTATCGTCGTCGATGTTGAGGGAATCGATGCCCACGAGTGCCGCGCCCGCCTTCACGAGATGCTCGGCAGCATCACGAGTAAGGAATGGATGCTGGCCGGCGGAATACGTATCGGTGCGCCAGTGCGCATCCCACCCCGTATGTACCAGTACCGCCCACCCCTTCACCTCCAGCCCGGCAAATCGCGACGCGTCGATCGCTCGAGCGTGCCGTGCGGTTGCCCGAACCACGATGCCCGGCAGATCCGCGACGTCCTGCAGCGCATAGCCGGCCACGTCGTGGCCGCCGTCATAACGATGGAAGGGCGCGTCGATGTACGTCCCGGTGTTCGCGAGCAGGTCGATCTTGCCGATCTGAAAGGTCGTGCCCGGCGCGTAGCGGGCACTCGAGGCGTCACGCGACAGCCAGTCGCTGATCGCCGGTGCGGGAAGACCGCGGTAGGTCACCATCCCGTGCTCGATCATGTGGCTCAGGTCGATCAGGCGGGCCATATGCGTGCCAATGCCTTGAGCAGCTGGCCTTCCGCCGTCGCGCCGTCGGGCGCTTCGGAGAGGACGATCGCCAGCCGGCGCCGCAGCAGTGGATCGCGCGTGGCCTGGGCGGCAAATTGGACGGTGAGCGGAACGAACCAGGGAGCCTGACGCGCCCCGGAGCCCGCACGGGCTACGGCCGCGTACTGCTCAAACAGCGCCAGCAGGAAAGCGCCCTTCGAGGGGAAGTGCCGGTAGATGGCTCCTTTGGTGAACCCTGCGGCGAGGGCGACTTCGTCGAGCGTCGCCAGCTCAAAGCCACGCTCGGCGAACAGTTCCAGCCCAGCCGCTACCAGCAAAGCTCTCGTTTCTGCCTTGCGGCGCTGGTGAATGATTCCCACGGGTATCTAGGATACTCATCGGCACCTATTGCGCAAGATTTGGCCGCGTACAATAGTGCGACGGCCACTCCTACGGAGCCGCATCATGCCGGATAATCTCCAATTCGACCGTGCCGAGCCAACTCCTGGGGCAGCTGGACTGAGCGGGAGGATGACGTGCAAGGCCTGCGGGAGCGTGTTGTCGGACACCTACTACGTCGTCAACGGCCACATCGTATGCGAGAAATGCCGGCGCTCCGTCGAGACCGACTGGAATCGCGGCGGGTCCGCCGGTCGCTTCGGCAAGGCGCTCGCCCTCGGGGTCTTGGCAATGATCGCCTGCTCGATCGTCTGGTATCTGGTCCTCAAAGCGACGGACAGCCAGTGGGGAATCCTGGCCGTCGTCGTCGGACTCGTCATTGGTGGCGCCGTGCGCAAGGGCTCCAACGGCCGTGGCGGCTGGCGTTATCAGACACTGGCGATCTTTCTCACCTACACGGCGATCGTCTCCTCTTACGTGCCGTTCATTATCCAAGAAGTGCGCGCGCATAATGCTCAAGTCACAAAGGCAACGCCGCCAACCGACAAGACACTCCCAGCCAAGACACTCCCAGTCGTTGATTCAACCACCACGGCCTCGACCTCGACCGGCTCCACCACCGCTTCCAAAATCGGCCCGCTGGGTTTTGTCATCGGCATTGTCGTGTTGCTCGCGGTCCTTTACGCCACGCCGTTCCTGGCCGGTATCCAGAACCTGATTGGCGTGCTGATCATTGGGTTTGCGCTGTATGAGGCGTGGAAACTGAATCGCCGAGCGGAGCTCAAAGTGTCGGGACCGCACCGGGTCTCGATGACGGGCGCGCCCGCATAGACGCGTCAGCCGTCGCGGTAGCGTGCCCGAGCTGCGGGACGGAAGTCGCCGCGCCGCTCCTCGCCTGCCCTTCCTGCGGGTGGCTACGCTATTCGGATGAGTTGAAGCGTTTCGCTGGAGCAGCCGAGGAGCATCAACGGCAGGGCCGTTTCACGGACGCGTTGGTCGCGTGGCGCACAGCGCTCGACCTCTTGCCACCCCAAAGCCGGCAGTACGCAGTGGTCGCCGAACAGATCGCGGAGATCGGCCGCCACGGTCCCACCAAACAAGAGGCAGCTCGCCCGCCTTGGACAAAGCGCGCCGGCATTCTTGGCGTCATCGCGCTGTTTCTCTGGAAATTCAAGATCGCGATCATCTTTCTGTTGACGAAGGGAAAGTTGTTGCTGCTTGGGCTCACCAAGGCCAGCACGCTGTTCTCGATGATCCTGTCACTGGGGGTTTACTGGCAGGTGTTCGGGTGGAAGTGGGCCCTGGGGAGTCGTGGCCTCGATCTACGTGCACGAGATGGGACACGTCGCCATGCTGCGTCGTTACGGCATCCCGGCCACGGCGCCGATGTTCCTGCCAGGCATCGGCGCGGTCATTCGCAGCCGGTTCTATCCCACCGACGTAGTGGCAGAAGCACGCATCGGACTCGCTGGGCCGATCTGGGGACTTGGTGCAGCATTCAGCTGTTTTCTCATTTACCGGGCGACGGATCTCGCGGCGTGGGGTGCGCTCGCCGAGATCGGGGCGTGGATCAACCTCTTCAACCTCACTCCGATCTGGCAGCTGGACGGGGCCCACGGCTTCAAAGCCCTCACGAAACAGCAGCGCTTGATCGCTACCGCCGCGATCGGCGTGGCGTGGGTGCTGAGCAGCAAAGGGTTGCTCTTGCTGCTCCTCTTCGCCGCGCTGTGGGCTGCGCTGGGCCGCGAAGCGCCCGAGGAACCGGACCGGCGAACACTGCTCGAGTACGTCGTATTGATCGGCGCGCTGACCGCCTTGGCCACTCTTCCCGTCTCCGTGACCGCCCTCGACTAGATACCTGTTAGTATCTAAGATACTAGTCGGTCCCTTGACTGAGCTAACCGTCAGTCTAGGTTTGCCATTCGCCGTCCGGAACGCCCTCGATTTGAGCACTTGGGAGATGGAATGACGTACATCATCGCCGAGCCGTGCATCAACGTCAAAGACAGGTCCTGCGTCGATGTCTGCCCGGTGGATTGCATCTACGAAGGCCCGGACATGCTCTACATCCACCCGGATGAGTGCATCGACTGCGGCGCGTGCGAGCCCGAGTGCCCGGTGACGGCGATCTTCCCCGAAGAGGATACTCCGCCGCAATGGAAGGATTACATCGCCAAGAACCGCGACGTCTTCCAGAGCGCAAACCCGCCCGGTAAGCCGCAGCGGAAGGGTTCCTAGACTAGAGCTTCGCCAGGAAATCAGCCAGCGCCGAGCTCACGGTGATCGGCTGCTCCAGCGGCGCGATGTGGCCGGCATCGGGAACCAGGGCGAACCTTGCGCCGGGGATGGCGCGCGCCATCTCCTGCATTCCCGCCGCCGGCGCGATCTGATCATCGTCTCCAGCGACAACCAGAACCGGAACTCGAATTGCCCGGAGGAGCGGCGTCGAATCGGGCCGCTCGCGGAGCGCGCGCAACGCGCCGACAATTCCGGACACCGGCTGCCGCTCGATCATCTCGGTCACCTCTCGCACGACCTCGGGCTGCCGCTCGCGTGTCGCCCGGGCGATGACTTTCGGGACGAGGTCGGCGGCGACGGCGTGTGCACCCTCCTGCTGAGCTTTCGCTGCGACCGCATCCCGGCCACGTTTGGCCTCCGGCGTATCCGCCGCGGCCTTCGTGTTACACAAAATCGCCGCGCGCACCCGCTCGGGAAAACGCCGCAGCAACTCGAACGCGATGTAGCCACCCATCGAGAGCCCACAGATCACGGCGGCGCGAAGCTTCTTTCGATCGAGGACCCCAACGAGGTACGTCGCGTAGCTGGACATCGAGTATGCATCGGGCGAAGCGAACCCGCGCGACGTGCCGGCCCCCGGCAGATCCGGCGCGATGCAACGCCAGCGCGACAACGCGGCGAGTTGATGTCGCCACAGGAAATGATCGAACGGAAATCCATGAATGAACAGAACGGCCGTCATGGCCAGGCGAATGTATGCCAAAAGATCGTGCGTGGTGCGTGGTACATGGGCGACAACATCAAACTGAAGGCCTTCGCTCCGTAGGTTGGGTCGAGGCGCACACCGTACGTCGCTGCCAGCTCGCGTGCCTTCTCTCCTTCTGGCGTGGGATGACCGTAGCCCTTACCCATCGCGTCTTCGACGCGGACGCGAATGGCTGAGCGTGGGACAGTGAGCCCGACGCCTCGGCGCCGCAGTAGCGCGGCGGCGTGCCGCGCCAGACGCAGTGTCCGCCAGCGGTTCGCAACCACACGCGGCGCGACTCGCACCGCGACGACTTCGGTCGACCACCCCAGCCACGCGACGCCGAGCGCAATGCCGGCCGCGGTCCCTCCCGTACCTAACGGCACGACGATCACGTCGGGTGGCGCGTCGAGCTGCGCACCGAGCTCGAGCGCCGCAAGGAGATGCCCGATCACGGCGCGCGGATCCGCACCGCCCCCCGGAATCCAGCGTGGCGTTCCCCGGCCCAGATGATGCGCCGCCCGCCACGCGCGCAGCACCGCCCACGGCAGCGTCACGAGAGACGACGCGCGCACGACCGGATTGGCGACCGCCCCGGTCGCCGCCGCGACGGCTCGGCTCGCCTCCGTCTCCGGTTGTGGAAATAGCGCCACGGCGGTCCGGTGACCTTGCGCCTGGGCATGCGTCGCCGTCGCCAGGCAATGGCTCGACCCCGCGCCGCCGATCGTCACGAAGACGGATCCGGGCGCCGCGCCGGCGAGCAGAAACTCGAGACCACGAACTTTGTTGCCGCCGGCTCGATCCTCTCGCTTGAGCCACAGGGCCCGCAGCCCGAGCGCCCGCGCCAGGGCGGGCTGGGCCTCGAGCGGCGTCGGCCATGCAGCGAGACTGCACGGCGCGAAGGCGGCGCGTATCTTTGTGGCCAACACTGCGGAGCGATCCATGCAAGTGACCACCGATTACATCCGTCATGCGGCGCGAGCCGCCCGCAAATGCGCGGGCGATCCGCTGGGCGGAGCCCCTCAGGCTCCCGATCCGGAATTCTACAA